>JBBRSG010000196.1:0-8078 GCA_038245615.1 Chloroflexia bacterium
AGTGGTCAGTGGTCAGTGGTCAGTGATTAAATAGCTAACTAGAATACAGGCGGGAGAGAGAAAATGGGTCAACTTAAATCTTTACAAATTGGCGATAAAGCGCCTAACTGGTCGGCGGACAGTAATCAAGGCTATATTAGCCTCGAAGATTGTCTGGGTCAGAATGCGGTCTTGTTGCTTTTTTATCCTGCCGATTGGAGTAACGTTTGCTCCGACGAATTGCCGCTTTTGGAAGAGCTGATAAATTTGAGCGGCGATATTCACCTCAAAACGTTTGGAGTTAGTAGCGATAGTACCGCCAGCCATAATGCTTTTGCCCGGCAAATTGGCTTGCGCCGAATTGCGCTCATCGCCGACCATCAGCACGCCATCGGGCGGGCCTACGGGCTGATAGATAGCTCCGGCTATACCAAACGGGCCAGTGTCTTACTCGACCCGCAGGGGATTGTGCGCTGGCTACGAATTGAGGAGGACTTGAACCAACCTCGCCCCTTGAACGAATTAGAAAAAGCTTTGCAACTGGTGCGGGGTTGGGCGGGGTTGCCCGCTACCATCGAAAATATGCAGGATGAGCGCCGTCGGGCGATGCAATTGCCGCGTACCGCGCCCTTAGCCCCGCCCAACCAGCTTCAACTGCAATTTTGGGGAACTCGCGGCTCAATCCCGGTTTCGGGCGCTTCCCACAGCCGCTATGGAGGCAATACCAGTTGCGTCAGCCTGACTAGCGATACCGGGCATCTTTTTGTCTTCGATTGCGGGTCGGGCGCACGCGAACTGGGTAATTTTTTGCTTTCGCCGGACTGGAATCCGCCTCGTTCTGCCGATGGTTCTGGCAAAAACATTAACGGCTATATGCTCATCAGCCACACCCATTGGGACCATATCCAGGGGTTTCCGTTTTTTGTCCCAATTTATCAACCTGGTAATCAGTTCAATATTTTGGGAGGGAGTAGTTGCGCCCAGACCCTATCGGCGATACTAGCCGGGCAGATGCAGCAATGCTATTTCCCGGTGGGGATGGATTTGTTACCCTCGCGGCTGGCGTTCTATTCGGTCAATTATGGAGAAGCAAACCTGGACGGCGCGAAACTGACCAGCCGGGCGCTATTTCACCCTATCCCCAGTACGGCTTATCGCCTGGAATTGGGCGGCAAAGTGATAGTTTATGCCACTGACCACGAACCCAGCAATCTGCCGCATCCTGAGCCGGGGGTCTTGATGGGCGAAGATGTGGTGGACATGCAACTGGTCGAGTTGGCCCGCAATGCCGATGTCATGATTTACGACTCGCAGTATTCTATCAAGCAACTGGTCGAGAAAAAAGGGTGGGGGCATAATTCGGCGGAAGTCGGGGTAGACACTGCAATCCGGGCTGGGGTCAAGCGATTGATGCTCTTTCACCACGACCCGGCCCACGATGATGATACCCTGGATAACCTGTTGGAGATTGCCCGGCGGCGGGCAGCTTCGTTCAAAGAGGCCGATTTAGAGGTGATTGCCGCCAAAGATGGCCTCAGCCTGGAATTTACGGTTGCCCCAGCTTATAGCGCCTGACCTCGGCTTGACTACTGATGCCCAATTCGGCGGCGGCTACCGGGTCAACTCCCGCCGCTTCGGGATTGAGCATGGCTAAATCAGTCGCGGCTACTTCTTCGATTGGCAAAGTCTGGGCTGTCACCTGGCCCTCGGCTTCCAGCATCACCAGATAGGCCAACACTTGCCGGGCGGCGGCAGGCCACATCCGGCGGTCTACATCCTGGTAAATCTGCTCGACGATTTGGGGAATAGTTTTCGGGCCAGTCGCCAGCGCCGCGGTCAATTGGGCCTGTCGCGCCAGGCGGTGCTTGATATACTCCTGAATTTTCGCCAGTGGTTGCGTAATTTCCGGGCCATGCCCGCCATAGATGACTTTAGCCTGAGCAAACTTTTCTTCCAAAATCCGCAGCGAACTCATATAATGGGCCATATCGCCTTTGGGCGGGGCGACAATCGTCGTCCCGGTCCCCAAAATATTATCCCCGGTAAACAAGGCACTCTCTTCTTTCAGGTAATAGCAAAGATGGTCTACCGCGTGACCGGGGGTAAAAGCTGCTATAATAGTGACCCCGGCTTGTTGCACCTGCTGATTATCTTCAAGGTCAATCTGATGAGGGAAGGTCGCGGCATGATAGGCCGCGACGGATGCGCCGGTCAATTCGCCTAGTCGGGCCGCACCGGGGACGTGGTCGGGATGTCCGTGTGTCACCAAAATCAGGCTGATAGTCGCCTTTTGTCTAGCGGCTTCGGCGACCATTGTCTGTAAATGGCTTTCGATTTTCGGGCCGGGGTCAATTGCAATCCGTTCCGGGCCACTACCCACCAGATAGCTATTCGTGCCGGTCAGGGTCATCGGGCCGGGATTGGGCGCACGCAACCGGGTCACTAGCGGGCTGATATTATCAACTACCGATGGCAGATTTGGGCTGGTTTCAGCTTCACTCATAGCTTTGTTACTCGCTTTCTGCCATTGCTGCCATTATTCCGATTGAGCTTATCAGGGGTGGTCGGTTGCTCTTTGACCTCCGCTGCCTGCCCCCCGACCTCTGACCCCTCTACCAGATAACTGTCGAAGAATTTCAAGACCCGTCCGGTGTATTCCGCCCGGTGCTGGAAGTACACTTCGCAATGGCCTTCTCCTTCCTCAATCCAAAGCTCTTTGGGGCTACCCGAAATCGCGGCATAGAGCTGATAGGCGCAGTCCACCGGCACAACTTTATCGGCTGTGCCATGCACCAAATAAATCGGGCGTGGGGCGATTTTGGGGATTTCTTTAATCGGCTCAAATTCGTCCCAGCGATGCCCGGTGCGGGCCTCGAATAGTTTAGCGGCAATATTCACAACCGGGCGTTCCGGCAGGCCAGTGGCGCTGCGCCAGGCGAAGGCCACGATTTCGGCTTGACTGCTAAAGGGGCTATCGGCCCAGACCGCCATTATATCCTTGTCACGAGCGGTAGCGACCAGACTAATAGCCGCGCCCATCGAGCCGCCCAATATCCCCAGCAAGGGGCGCTCTACCCGACTTTTGGCATAGCGCAAGGCCGCTTGCATATCTTGCAATTCACGGTGGCCCAGGGTAATCACTTCTTCTCGTAAGCGGTGCTGTCCATATCCGCGATAGTCGAACATCATTACATTGTAGCCATGCCGCCACATACTCGAACTGATACCGAGCATATCTTCTTTTTTGCCGCGATAGCCGGAGGCGACCACTACCAGTTTGCGCTCACCGGGTCGCGGTAGCCACCAGCCTCTGAGTATTCGACCATTGACAGTTGGGAAACTGATTTCCTCATAGTCTACCTGGGTTTCGTAGGGGGTAAAGGTATAAATTTCATCGGAAGCCAGGGGTTGCCAGCCGGTCAATTTATTCACGATATAGCGGGCCGCCGCCACCGCGCCTAGCCCGACGACTCCGCCCGTCGCCAGCCCCGCCAATCCCACTTTTTTCCATACCTTATTGTTTTTGGAAGCTTGTTGTGTCATATATTCCTCCTACTTGTTTGGGTGCTTTCTATGCTACTTGCTTTAGATTTTACACTTTGCTCCACAATCCTGCAATGGTCAAATATATTGCAGTACAATATGAAAACGGGTTATTTTACTGCAAAGATTTATATCCGAAAATCCTTAAAAATAAGGTTTCTAGGAGTGTAACTTCTGGTCAGGGTAAGGCCGGGATGTTCCCTGCCAATTTATCCCCTTTCCTCGTCCGCTTAGAACCTATCTCAGTAGGGGGTGCTGCTTGCTGCCCCCAAATCGAGACGCTCCGAGCGCGGCAAGCGCCGCCCCTACGAAAAAATCATTCACCTATTAAGATAGGCTCTTAGTGAGAAAGTAACAAGTTTAGCTGTATTTTACATCGGCTTAACATCTATGGGGTATATTAGAGCGTATGCTATCATGCGGCAAGCAAGGTAAGAGAACGGGCTGTAAACAAATCAATAGAATTGATAAAAGCTTGCGTCAATTGGCAAAAAAGTATATGCTATGCGGGTTAGTCATTATAATCAGGCAAGATTAACCTGGAAATTTTAAACAAGAGAAAATATGGATTTTGGTTTATTTGGAATTGGCTTACCACAAATTTTTTTGATAATGATGGTAGCCCTGATAGTTTTTGGGCCAGAACGCTTGCCGAAAATTGCGCGACAGGCCGGGCGCTGGGTCAACGATTTGCGCCGCCTTTCAGAAGAGGCTCGCAGCGAAATATCTTCGTTGACCAAAGACCTCGAATTACGCGAGAGTCTCAAATCGGTGCAGGATGACCTGGCGGAAATCCGCAAGGACTTGAGCCTGACCGGGCAAGAGCTGGCAAAGGACATCGAGGACATCAAAAAAGAGGTAGACCTGCGCGAGACTACCACTCCGCCCCTGGACATACCTTCGGTTGAAGCTGAATCCAGCTTCCCAGATGCGCCAACCGTCGCTTTAGATGCTACCGATGCCGCAATAGTTGCCAGTGACAATGGGGCGTTAGACCCGGATGGGATGTACGCCAGCTCTCCAAAAGTTAATGGCGAAATGAATGGTGAGCTTTCTGGCGATATGCTGGCCCAGACTACCGATGAATATGTACCGGATGAGACCCGCTTGCGCCAGGCCTTGATACAGGATGTGGTGGATAGCTCTTATGGTTTGCCCACCGAGAATAATGAAGCACCCACCTCCTTCAAAATCCCATCGCTCGATGAAATCGGCAATAATCTGCTTCAGAGCCAGGCGGCTGAGGCTAACGGCGACCACGAATTGCGCCAAAAGGTCGAAGCTTTGGAAGAAATGGTGGCGAACAACCGTAGCGACTTGAATCAGCGATTGGCCTCGCTGGAAAGCTATCTGGCCCAGCGAATTGATCGCCTGGAAGAGCTTTTGGCAGAACCGACCCGGCCCGGTCAAAATTAAGCTATTCTGAAATTTAAGGACTAATTAAGTTATGGCATTATCTGAACAAGAAATGGCAGAAAAAAATACCGAGGATGATAGCACCTCCAAAGCCATCACTCCCCGGCGGGTGAAAGCCAGCAAGCCTTCCAAACCTAAAAAAGAAAAAACCAAGACTCCTACCGCCGAAATGACTTTCTTCGAGCATTTGGGCGAGCTACGCAACCGTCTGTTCTGGTCGGCGATTACAGTTGCGATATTTACCAGCGTCGCCTGGTTCTTTCACGAAGATTTGGTAAAAGCTTTTGTAGACCTGGCGCAAGGCCCGATTAATGAGGTTTTTGCCAAAACCGGACGCAAAACCGAATTTATCAATACCAATATAATCAATAGTTTTAGCATCTATTTCGAGGTGGCGCTCTATGCCGGGTTGCTCTTAGCCAGTCCGGTGCTGGTCTATCATGTGCTGGCCTTTATGTATCCGGCCTTCCAGCCCGAAAGTCAGCCCGGCGACCCTAATTACGCGGCTGAGGTCAAACTCTGGAAGTCGGTGCGCCGCAGCCTGATTTTCTTTATTCCGTTGGTGGCGCTTTTCTTTCTGACCGGGATTGCCTTTGCTTATTATCTGGTACTGCCTGCCGCTATCAAGTTTTTGCTCGGCTTTGGAGCGGAGCAATTTGTGACCTTGCCCGACATCAAGCTCTTTATTGGGCAGATGACCAAAATCATGTTTTGGAGCGGGCTGGTCTTTGAATTGCCAATTGTATTATTCTTGATGGCAAAAATCGGGGTAGTTACCTGGCGCAAGCTGGTTGCTTTCTGGAAATGGGCGCTAGTGCTTTCGCTGGTGGTAGCGGCCTTTATTACCCCCAGCCCCGATATTTTCAATCAGGCTTTGATTTCCGTTCCGGTTTTTGGGCTTTACTGGCTAGGGGTGCTTTTCGCCCGTTTTGCCTAAAACTTTCGCTAAATCAGGGTAATTATGCCGACCTCTAGCGAATACTCAGCGTTCAAGGGCGGCCTTGCGTGGCTGCCCTCTGAGGGTTGAGGGTGGTGCAATATTTACAACTTAGGAAAACAAGATTTGAGTATAAATAATCGAGAGGAACTGGTGCAAGCGGCCCGCGAGGTGCGGGAGCGCGCCTATGCCCCCTATTCAAATTTCAAGGTTGGGGCGGCGTTGCGGACTACTGGCGGCAGAGTTTTTCAAGGCTGCAATGTCGAAAATGTATCTTATGGGATTTCGCTGTGTGCCGAGCGGAGCGCGGTAGTAGCGGCGGTATCCGCCGGAGAGCGCGATTTTGAGGAAATTGTAGTGGTTGGTGACACCGAACGCCCGACCACGCCCTGTGGAGCTTGTCGTCAGTTTCTAGCCGAATTTAACCCCCAAATGCAAGTGGTAATTGCCAATCTGGAAGCAGTTCAATTGGTCTGCACCGTCGCCGACCTCTTACCCCACGCTTTTGATACTATCACTCTGGAAAGCTAATTCAGCTATCCCAAAACCCAATACAGCCCAAACAAGATTGCAATTAGCACAATCGCGATAAGTAAGCCGTAAGTCGCCAGTCCGAAAATCGGTTTGTTGATGTAGGCCGCGAGGGTCGGCAGCAACTCAGTTGAGGCAGGTTCAGGGGCTGCTATAACCGGAGCTTTGGGCGGGCGCACTCTAATTCCCAGTGAACCACTATCGGCAGACCCAAAATTAGCCTGCTCGGAGACTAAATTGCGCCGCTCTCTGAAAGTGCGGCGGGGGGTTGCTCTTATCGCCATCGGTAAGGCCGGTTTGAGCGGCGGTTCGGCGGCGGGCAAATCCAGCTCAAGGTTCAGTTCTTCCAGCGAAAAGGGCTTTAGTTCCGGTTCGCTGACTGGGATGAGCTTCGGCAGAGCAACCACTGGCGGGGCGACGACTTCCGGCAGGTCGGGCAGCAGGGCCGGTTTTTCGCTCAAGCCATTTAAGTATTCGGCAATCGAAATCGGTTTTTGGGAACTGGTTTTAGCTGACTTGCCATTACTTTTGCCTTTTCCCCGATGCAACATATAGCGAAAGGCTTCCGGCAAAGTAGGGCTTTCCTCGCCAAATTTAGCCTCGACCATGTTTATATTCATCGTCGCCTGTTCCTGCCCAAAAGCGGCCAGGTTTTCCACTTCTTCTTCTTCTACCGCCTTTGTTTCGACTATCGGGGCGACAGTTTCCAGCTTTGCGGGAGCAAGCGGCGCAGTTGGCGTCACTAAAATATCGTCTAAATTCAGGTAATACCCGACCTGCTGGGTTTCGTTCAATCGTTCCAGACTACGCTGGGCGGCCTGATTCGATGGTTCGAGCATCAGTACCCGGCGCAAGGCCAGAATTGCCTGGGCCTTCGGGACTGAGGAGGCCAGACAAAGCCATGCCAGGGTGTTGTTTGGTTGCTCGTTTACCAGTTTGAGTAGGGCCTGACGAGCGACCTCGCGGCGACCAGCCGCTAAAGTGAGCAAAATGTTATCTGGAACGCTTAGTGTATTGTTCATAATCGCTTTTACTGTACCTGTTTATATACTCAAAATGTACTATAACATTGAGTTATTGATTACCCGTAATATTACATTATTGTTACCTAATATACAACCACACAAGGCGGCTATTTTCTATGGGAATCATGTACTAATAACCAATGGTGCTAGTTAGGGGATGAATAGAAAATAGTATTGCCAAAAGAAAGCGTAACGCGCTCTCGGTATCGGGTCGAAGTGCTTGTTGGGCAGGGCAGACAAGCCGTCACGCCCGTCAGCAGTCGAATACCGACCAGCAGATCTCGTTTCGCAATCGCTGATCCTCTAGGACGAGTTCGCGAATCGCATCCGGGAGCTGTTCGCGCTGCCAACGGCATTCAAGCCGGCCGACGCTCTCACCCTCGCATCCGAGGGCGGCTGCCCGCGCGGCCTTGATTGCGTAGGCCGCAGCACCGAGCTCGTGTGCGGCGACATGCGCCACCACTGCCGCCTGACCAGCAGCATATGCGGCGTGCCGAGCAGCTCCGCTCATCTCTCTTGCCGCAGCCATGGCATGACCACCCGCCGCGCGGGTTTGAGACATCTTGATCTCGCCGCGTGCCCATGCCCGCGTCTGCTTGATCGCCTGGCGGGGCCGCGGGTCTGAGGGCTGCACCGACTCGAAGAGG
>JBBRSG010000197.1:0-8056 GCA_038245615.1 Chloroflexia bacterium
AACACTTTTCCTCCTGATTTATTTGGTATTGGCCTGTCCATCAATGAGCAACGCCTCAAGCAGGCTATCTGTTATAGATTGGCTTCCCGATAATATTAAAAACAGCGTTGATTATGCCGCCACTTCCAATCATCGGCAGGATGTCACCCGGATTATAAAAACCTGTCTGAATTTTGAGAACGGTTTGCAAGAATTATTGGAGGCAATTAAGTTTTACGATGTCGGTACAAATAAATTTAACGCCCTGAAAGCCTATGTGGAAAAAGAACAAATCGGACAGGCCCAGTCAATCAAACATAACCCTGCCACAACTGAACCACCGGCGGTTGAACCGTACCCCAAAAAGCCCGCCCCATCCGAAGTGCGCCGCCAGCAGCTTGATAACAATATTAAGGCCGCCTACCAGCAAATTGATGCTTTGGAAGAGAAACGACTGATTTTTGCCGACCAACCGGTGCAGGTAATGCAGCTAAATTATCAAATCAGGCAAATTCAGGAGCAGATTGCTGCATGGGAAGCTGAACTCAGTCAACCTCTTATTCAGTCTTCTCTACCTGTTGTACCCGTCATAGCGCCCTCGCCGCAGGTTGCAAACCCTCCCATGTCGGCAGACCAGTTTTTGAAGGCCCTGGAATCGATGGACAAAGCCGAAGAGCGTAAGGAATGGGAGTCGGTGATTGAGATTGGCGAAAGCATCCTGCGTAACCGACCCAAACCCGGTCAGGCCCTGCCTAAAACTGCCAATGCTTATAAAGAAAGCGGCCTGCTCAACCACAATGAGGGCGAATTTGAGGCAGCGATTGCTGATTTCAGCGAGGCTATCCGGCTCGAACCCAAAAAAGGAGAATGTTACTACCTCCGCAGTAAAAGCTACATATCCCTTAACAAACAAGAGGAATACCGCACCGATTTGGAGCAAGCGGCGGATTTAGGCCACCCCCAGGCTATGGCCGAACTGGATAAAATTAAAGCCGAGGAAGCTCAGGCCCGCTTTGAGGCCGAACTCAATTCGGACGACCCGGCCATCCGAAAAAAAGCCGCCGAACAAAGGCTGGCAAACCGTCTGCAAAACTTGCACGGCCTTGACCCTGAATTTATCACCTGTGCCGAATATCAGCTTTTTATTGATGAGAAGCGTAATGAAGACAAATATTACCAGCCCCAGCACTGGACTGATTTTACTTTTCCGAAAGGACAAGCGACTAGCCCTCTGCTGGGTGTAGATTATTTTGATGCATATGCTTTTGTGGAGTGGTTAAATGAGCAGCCTGGTGCTAAGGGTCGCTATCGCCTGCCATACCCCAACGAAATTCAGCCGGGTTCGCTTGGTGGGCTGTATCTGGCTTGCTCGTGTCAGGAAAAAAATGGTGTTTTGAGGCTGCGAGGCTTATCGACCCAGGCCGAACAAGACTTGCGGCGACAAATCAGTGGGCTGGCAAAAACCCAATTGCCCCCACCTTCTAACTTCATCCTCGCCTTCGACCCCACCACCGCCCTCGCCTTGGCCTCCTCCACCGCCCGCACCCGCGCCCACGAGTTACTCCCCCACCTCATCTTAAACCCCCTCAACCGCGCCAAACAGCGCTCCTTCGCCCGCGCCCGCGCCATCGTCCGCGACCACGACCCCGTCCGCGACTTCGACCGCAACCTCGCCCTCGCCCGCGATCTCGACCGCAACCTCGCCAACGCCCGCGCCAACGCCCTCCCCAACGCCTTCGCCAACGCCCTCCCCAACGCCTTCACCAACGCCAGCGACCTCGACCTCGCCCTCGACCTCGCCCGCGACCTCGACCTCGACCTCGACCTCGACCTCGCCCGCGACCTCGACCTCGACCTCGACCTCGACCTCGGCGAGACCGGCCAAAAAATAGTGGCCGCTTTGGAGCGCCAGGCGGTGGATGAGGCGCTACGGTTGGCCCGGCCTTTGAAAAACTCAAATGATATATACCAGTTGCGACGAGCAAGCTTGCTGGTGGATTTGCTGGAAGCGGCTAAGGCTTCAAGCGGCGTGGAGCAGCGACGAGCCTACCGCCGCTATACCGCCCATTTAGCCGAATATGACTATATCGGCTATGCCGAACTGAAAGTTAAGGGTTCTAATAGTCTGGTCAAGCAAATAATAGTCGACCTGTTCTGGTGGGCGCAGATGGTCATGGCCCGCGAGGAAAAGGGCTTCCCGGCCTGGGAGGGCATCCGTATCGTGGCGGAGTAGGGAAGGACTGAGGGCGGAAGATGGGGGACTGAGTTTTCTAATCACATCCTCGGTGGGGGTAAATCTTTTGGCTTGCCCTTTGGGATATAATGGGAGTGAAATCAGTTTTTGTAAGGACAGAGCATATTTATGCCGCAAAAGGGTGAAGGTAACAAATCTGATACCGGTATTCTGGAGGAAATGTTTGCCGAGTTGGGAAATAACCCAGGTGAGGATGAAGCCAAAACCTGGTTACAAAATGAATACCAGCAGGCTAAAGCAAGCCAAGATAATGAAAGAGCTTTGAAAATAAAACGAACTCAAAAAGCTTTAATGCTTCGCAAAAGCAGAATAAAGCGGAGGTAATAATATGTGGTACGCTGCCCATTTGATTGAATATCTAAAATTTGAAGATGGAAAACAGGATAGTTTCGAGGTTTATGAAAATATCGTGCTGATAGATGCCCCGGATAATCAGGCGGCCTTTAACGCCGCCGAAAAATTGGGCAAAACCTATGAGCATTCTACTATCGTCGGCCCGGAACGCCGTCCGGCCCGCTGGACTTTCGCGGGGGTACGGAGTTTAACCGAATGTCAGGATAGTGACCCTGAAACCCTGGCCCAACCTCCCGATTTCAAGCCCAAACACGCCACCGAAATAACCTATCTTGCTTTGGTCGTGGATAGCGAAGAAGCCCTGCAAAAGCTGATCAATGGCGAAGAAGTGGTCATCACCCGCGAAGATGACCGACCTCCCGCACCCGGCGAACTGTCCGAAATCCGCACTGAGTTGGTCGAAAGCAAAACCGCCCGCTAGTTGCCCGCTTTCAGCACCGCGACCAAATCGGTTATCTTGACCGGGCGTTGCTCGCGTTGGCGCAAATCCTTGAGGTTGACCTCGCCGCGGGATAGCTCGTCCGGGGCGGCAATCAGGGCGAACCGCGCTCCACTGGCGGACGCGGCTTTGAGTTGCTTATCGAGGCCGGTATCCAGCAGATTTAGCTCGGTTCGCAGGCCCGCCGCCCGCAACTGGGCCGCAATCCGGGCCGCCGCCGGGCGCTCGTTCAGCGAATAATAGGCCACGAAAACATCTACCTCGCGGGGCAGATTGGGCATCTTGCCCTGCTGGGTCAACATCTCCTCGATGGTCACATCACTGAACGCGATGCCTACCGCCGGGAGCGGTTGCCCACCCAACGCCGTAATCAGATTGTCGTAGCGCCCGCCGCCCATAATCGCCCGGTTAAAGCCTTTGGTCGCGTCCCACACCTCGAAGACCGTCCCGGTATAATAGAGCAAACCTCGTACAATCCCAGGGTCGAACTCGACATAATCCGCGATGCCGTATTGTTCCAGGGCCGACCACAGGGCTTTGAGCGGCGCGAAATCGCCAAAATCTTTTTTGTGCAGGGCGGTTTCGAGGTCTTCTTCCTGCGCAACGCTTAGACCAGCGTTCAGCAGATTCTGTTTGAAGATTTCCGGCTTGAGCTTCTCCATGCGGTCAATCTCGCGGTAGACCGCATCCTTGAAGGCTACATCTACTCCCAACCCGGCTAGTAGCTCTTCCAGGTAATAGCGATTGTTGAGCCGAATGACAAACTCACCTTTCCCCAGCCCCAGCGCCCCCATAATATCCACCACCACCGCCAGAATTTCGGCCTCCGCTTCCATTGACTCGACCCCTAGCAGGTCAATGTTATATTGATAGAATTCGCGTTTGCGTCCCCGTTGCGGCTTCTCGTAGCGCCAGATATTAGGGACGGTGAACCAGCGAATCGGCTTACGCAACTCATTTTGTTTGGCGGCGACCATCCGGGCCAGGGTCGGGGTCATTTCGGGCCGAATTGCCAGTTTTTCACCGCCCCGGCTATCGAAAATATAAGTCTGCTCGTTGACCAACTCATCGCCCGACTTGGCGGTGTACAGGTCGAGATACTCTAAAAACGGGCCATCAAACTCCTCGTAGCCGTAGAGCAGCGATACCCGCCGGGTATTCTCAAACAGCCAGTTCCGCCAGCGCATTTTTTCAGGATAGAAATCACGAGTTCCCTTGACCGGCTCGATTTTCATAATTATGGCCCTTCTATTTATTTACGATCTACGAGTTCTGACTTTCGACCTTAGATTTTAGATTTTAGATTGCGTCCACAGGTCAGCCGTATTTTAGCATACAAGGCCCGCTATTTGTGAGAAAGCAGGGGGCAATGTTAAACTTGAGCTAAAGAAACCCACTTATTATTTAGAGCTACATATCCCCTGGATTGGAGAGCGCAAAATGCTGGTGGTAAAACAGGTTGAAGCCGAGGCCGAACAGGAATTAGCCTATGAGTGTTACGATAATGAGCAAATCGTCGGACGGTTGACGGCTCAATTCCGAGCGGATGGCAGCCTGGAAACCCGGCTATTCGATATTACCAGGCGGGAAGCCCGGCGCACCCTGCTGGCGAAATTGGAACGCGACGCAACCGCGCACGGGGTGGCGGGACTATATTTGCATGTCCATGACCATAAGGAAGGCGAGGATTTTCTGCCCGCCGGATATGCGCCGATTCAGGGCGAGGACTTGGTACTATATAAGCGGCTAGAAGCGGGGATTTAGAATTTGGAGTCTTCTAAATTCAGAAATTTGCCCATAAAGATAATGTCATCTACCTCGAAACCAAGCTCCCGATAAAAATTTACCGCCCGACTATTATATTGCTCTACTTGTAGATTGACCTTGAAAATTCCTTTGCGGCGCATTCGGGCGATAAGTTCCATCATTAAAGTGCGACCTATCCCCTGGCCTTGCACTTCCGGCGAAACCGCCAGATGATAGACCGAGCCGCGCCGCCCATCCCAGCCTCCGATTACCGCTCCCACCAATCCGCTTTCATCTTCAGCTACCAGAAACAAATCTGGGTCGCGTTCCAGCTTTTTCGCAAGTTCGGGCAACTCGTCCGAGGGTTTTAGGGTCAACCCTGCCGCGTGCCAAATAGCGTGGACTTTAATAATATCGCTGAGGGCAAATTCGCGGATTCTCATAACAATCTATTCATCCTCCTTCAAAAGCCTTTACCAACTATCGGCAGGTTGCTATAATTATAGAAGGTGAATTCGGGCCGCTATCATCAGATAAAGTCCTAATAATAAAAACCTGCGGAACATTATAGATTTTATTCTAAAAGAAAATCTGAGTATTACAGTATGAGAGAAGCCGTCAAACCGAATTATTACGAAGTTCTACAGCTCCAACCCTATGCCAATCCCGCCCTTGTGCTGGCGGCTTACCGAATTCTTTCCAAGTTGTATCATCCTGATACCGCCCGCGAGCAGGCCAATATTGAAGATTTCAGATTGCTTCAACTGGCTTACGAAACCCTCAGCGACCCCCAAAAACGGATGGAGTATGACCACGAACTGCGGATGCGAACTCCTGACGGCGACAGCTTTCAAGGCTTTGAGAACTCCCGGCCCGACCCGGATTTCCGCGACCCGGCCTGGGAGTCAGTTTACGAAGACGCACGCGGCGAATATGTTCCGCCTAGCGAGGAAGACCTCGAATTTTACAAAAACCTCTACAATTACAATAGCGGGGGCAAACGTTTCAAAGCGGTTTTCCTGATAGCCCTGTTTACCGTCCTGATGATGGTAGCGATAGGTTTTGGTATCCTGGGTTTTATCAATGCTTTCGACAGTGAGCAAAAAGACCCGGCCTCCGCCATAATTTACTTTAGTCTGGCGCTTTTGTTTCTGATATTAGCCCAGGTCGAGGCTTATTATTCCTGATTAGACCAGGGTAAAAGTATCGCGTATTTTGCCCAGCGTATCGTAAATCTTGACCGCGACCCCTTGCTCGGTCACGTTAAACACCCCGTAATGATAGAATTCCCCGCCATATCCGCCGTATATCGCCGAGCCACTGGTGCCGATTATCAGTTGGGTCAGGCCACCTTTCTGGCTGCGATTATATAGATGCTCGTGACCGCAGATATAGGCTGTCACCTTGAAACGTTGCATGGTCTTCCACAGGGCATCGCGCTCTTGGGGGTAAGCGTCCAGACTGCTGCCCACGTGCGGCCCAACCGGAAAAGCCGGGTCGTGGCTGAAAACAAAGGTGAAAGGCTTCTTATTGTTCGCTAAATCCTGGGCCAGCCAATCCAGCTGTACCTGAGTTAGTTGATGAAAACGGTTGGGATGTTCTGAGGTAATCGAAACGAAATGCACCGAACCCGCATCGTAGGAATAAGTCAGACCCTTGTAACCTTCCGGGCCGTTGGTCGGCAGGGCCGGGAAAGCTTCATTGAAATAAGGCAAGACACTTTTCAGGCCGTTGGTTTCGTGGTTGCCGACGGTGGGCAGAATCGCGGCGGGTGCAAGATTGGCAATCGCGGTATTAACATTGTTCCACTGCTGGCGCACCGCTACCGCCGTCGTTTCGGCGTTAATAATATCTCCCACCAACACTACGACTTCGGGTTTTTGGGCTTTGAGCTTGTCAATCATGTCGTAGGCGACCTGGGGCGGTTTTGGCCCGGCAGTCCGAATATCGCCCAGCACCCCAAACTGGAGCGGTTGGAAAACCGGCAAAGCCGTCGCGGTGGGGGCAACCGTTGGCTTGAGGGTCGCGGTGGGAGCGGCGGTGGCAGAGGGCGGGACGGAAGTTGCCGTTGGCAGGGCCGGAGTCGCCGAGGGAGCAAGGGTCGAGGCACTGGTTGGAGCAACCGTCGTTGGGGCGAGGGTAGTGGAGACGGCAGTCGCGGTGGGGCTTTCGCCGCAGGCCGCCAACCAGTTCAGGCTGGCAACGCTTCCCAGCGCCAGAACTGCCGCTTTGCCGATAAAGCGCCGCCGACCTAAAGGCCGATTGACCTTAGCTTCAAGTATAACTGGCTCATTTTCGGGATTTAGGTCTTTAGGCTTCAGGTTTTCAGATGGATTGTTCATGGCTTTTTCGTTTATTGCTTTCATTTCTGATTGGTCTAACGGGTTCGACCAGCTTTATCTAGGGGTTGGAGTCGGAGTGGCAGCCCTTCGAGTTGGGGTTGGGGTACTGCGAGAACTGGTAGCCGAGGAGGTAGTTTTGGAGGGAATACTCCCGCCGGTGGAATTATTGCTATCGCTTGAACCAAAGTCGGCGCTATCATCCCAGTTGAAGACTACTGCATTTGGCACGGCCCGCTCGATATAGCCACTCCCATCCGAGGGGCGGCTTGCCAGCTTTCCTTCCAGGTACATCGTCGCCGAACCGCCGCCATCCAATTCCATCGCCGAATCCATCCCAAACTCGGTGAATAAATCGGCAAATTCTTTTTGGGTCAGGCCGATGCTGTGACCGGGGGCATAGCCATCCACCACCGACACCATTAGCACACTTTTATCGCTATTAAAGCCGATGCCGTTGCGTGGCATTCTTACATTCAAATAGTGCGATAGCTTCCAGTCGGTAGTAAATTCTTCGCACAGCACCTCTTTTTGGGCGGTGCGGGAACAATCTTCCAGGTAGCACATGCAGTCCTGGATAAATTTACCATCCCGCAAGAAAACCGGCCCGCCACTGATTATTTGCTCGAACTGATGATAATCCGGGTCGGTTTTGGTATTCACATCGAGCTTTTCACCCAATTTCGCGTTTTGCAAAAGCCACTTTCCGGCATTGCCCCGCCCCGCCAGTACCATAGTATCCGGCGCGATTTTCATCGCCTGTTGCTGAACTATCCCGATAACCTCGTTATCGGCATTCAGGGTAACTCGCACTTCATCGAAGCCATAGGGCAATTGGGGATAGAGTTCGTTATAGATGCACAACCAGTTCTCTTTGCAAATCGAATTCATAATTTCGAGGGTATGCCGCTCTCCATTGACGTCCTCAACCGAAGCATTCCAGGT
>JBBRSG010000198.1:0-7725 GCA_038245615.1 Chloroflexia bacterium
AGTCCTCAGTCCTCAGTCCTCAGTCCTGCTTATCCCCGCCCCCCGCCCCCATTTACCAGTGACCACACGTTAAATCTGAAAATTTACTACAGACCACACGAATCGGTAAACTTATCCACAGGCTTGGTTTACTACAGACCACACGCCCGGTAAATATCTTAAAATTTCAGGCATGAAATTTACCGCTTACCACACCACCGCATGAAAGTTCTACTTTTTTATTTATCCCAGACCACACGAAAATATGTTCTAATACTGTATTAGACTCAAATTCTTTACCGCTTACCACACTATTTGAGGGATGATAGCTGGAAATAAGCTCTAAGAAGGAAAATTGAGTCTGAATTGACTCCAAAGACGATAGCAAAAAAGGCTGAAAGTTTACCGCTCCCCACACGGTAAGTTTCAGCCTTCGTTCTCAAGCCTTAAATATTGGTTAGTATTGGTCAGTTTTTCTTTTCCTCAGCCCTGCGGCGCTGGTAAAAGGCAGTTTCGTTGAGGTCAACCACAAAACTTTCGGTGGGGCGTAAGGGGATGGGCTTGGGATTATAGCCCGTAATAATACCTTTGGCCTGTAATTTATCGAGGGCTTTTTGCAAAATCTGGGTGGCGCGAGTGACATTTTTGGTCGTTACTCCGGCCTTATCGAGGGCGGTACTACGCAAAATACTGATGTTTAATTTAGAATATTTTAGCTCTTTGTAACGGGTATACAAATAATTTTCCATACGGTCTTCGGTGCGGCTATGACTGGGATTGATCAGCGAATTGGGGTCGCGCAGACGTGGCACCAGAGTGTAATTATTGCCGTGCGAGCCATCGCCCCGCCGCACACCTTCGTACCAGTCCGGCCCAATCCGAATTTGAATAATATCGCCCGGTACGCCTTTCTCGAAAAGCTCCCAGGTTGAAAGATGCTTGTTGGCCTCCTCATCGTTATCATAAATCGTCCGTAACCCGGCCAAAAGCGGCGACATAATCACTTCCCGATAATTCTTGCCCTTATCATAGACCGGGCGCTCGGCAATAATCTGGGTGGTTTGGAGCGCGACCAGCGCCCGCATCAGGTAGCGGCGATTTTTGCTATAGTGAATCCCGCGTTTGTCGCGGGCGTAGCCCAGCCGATCCAGAAATTCGTTGACCGAAAAGGTGATATTGGGAGTACGCCAGTGGGGATAATCGTTGGCAATCTCAAACAGCAGGTGCATTACGCGAGCGGCATAATCACCCAAAGCCGCCCGCGCCACCTCGGTGACGGCAATCAGGGCCGGGTCGCTGGCTTCCAGGTCGCGGTTATCCCAGTTGGGCGGCAGACCATCTTCCGAGATAAAGCCGGGCAACGGGATTTGCATTTCAACCTTGCCGCCCTTGCGCCGGACTACCAGTTTACCGCTTTCGATAACCCCTTCGCCGGTATCGTAGCGGTGAATATCAGGCCGATAGACCGTATAAACCGTATCCATCGCAATCAGGCCGCGATTGGCATCGTCCTCGATTTGTCGTCTAAGGCGGGCTTCCTCTGGGCCAATAACTTCCTGCCCGCGCAATCTCGCCAAAAAATTTTCCAATTCGTCTATCTTGCGGCGCAGGGCTTCCAGTTCTTGCTTACGGGCCTCATCTTCAAGGCTATCATCTTCCTGAAGCCGCGTAACCTGGGCCTGACAATCCGCCAGATAGTTTTCTACCAGAGCTTCAAATTCAGCCTCAGATTTCGTTCCGCGTTGCCATTCGATCATAATAATTTCACCAATCCGGGTGTTAATAGTGGTCTGTAATCAGTTTTCAGGTTGTTTAGCTTTATCAGTGCTTCACATTGTACCCCATGATACCTCAAACCTCAAACCTCAACCTAATAACTTTCGCCGCTTTGTGGTAGAATAGAGCGTACAAGCTATATTTTAAGTTTAGAGAAATCTATATCCGAGAAACGCATCAGCGCCAAAGATTAACAAGATAAATCGAATATTTCAGATTTATATTTTATCCTGTTAATCCTGGATATCCCTGTTAAACTGTATTTCACAGGAGTTAAAAGTATGCCAGCCGCACGTCCCAATCCCAGCCGACCTGCCGGGAAAATCACTCGTCCGATTGTAATTTCGATAGCCCAAAATAAAGGCGGCACTGGTAAAACCACCACCACCGTCAATCTAGGGGCGGCACTGGCGGCACGCGGCGCAAAAGTTTTGCTGATTGACCTCGACCCACAGGGCAATCTGACCAGCGGTACCGGGATAGACCTGAATAGCTTGGAAGGCTCGATGTACCAGGTTCTCACCGACCGCAACGTTGGTTTACTGGATGTGGCACAATCCCGGATTGGCTTGATGGTCGCGCCGGGTCATATTTCGATGGTCACGCTGGAAATGGATTTGGTGAACCGGAATGGTCGAGAGTGGATTCTCAAGCGCAAAATGGAGGCGGTTCAAGGTCAGTTCGACTATGTGCTGATAGATTGTCCGCCCAGCCTGGGTCTGACGGTGACTAACGCCCTGGCTGCCAGCGATTACGTGTTGCTACCGGTGCAAACTCAGGCTTATGCCCTTTACGGCGTGCCACAACTTATCGAGATGATAAATGTCATCCGGGATGACCTGAACCCGGCCTTGCAAGTTTTGGGGGTTTTGCTGACTTTCACCAATCGTACCCGGCTTTCGCGGGAAGTAGAGGACGAGATAAAAAGCCACTTTCAGAATGAGGTTTTTACTACTCCCGTCCGCCAGAATATCAAGATTGCGGAAGCTCCCCTGAAAGGCGAGTCTATTCTAACCTACTCCCCGGATGCAGCAGAAGATTATATAAAATTGGCCCAGGAGGTAGAAAATCGTGTCCATGCAAGGTCAAAATAATTTGGGTAAGCGCAAACTGCTCAAAGACAGTCCGTTTCAAAAACTGGCCCAGCGCACCGAAGAAACCGGCGACCAAGCTCTAAAAGAAGCTCGTCGAATTGATATGGCTAAAATCGAGACCAATCCGCGCCAGCCCCGCCGCACTTTTGATGCTGATAAGCTCGACGAATTGGCCCAGGACATTGCGGCGCGTGGCATCCTGCAACCACCGATTGTCCGACCCATCCCGGATACTGACCGCTATGAAATCGTAGTGGGTGAGCGTCGCTATCAGGCTGCCCGTCAGATTGGTCTCAAGGATATTCCGGTAATCGTCCGCGACCTGGACGACCAGGAGGCCGAAATTACCTCGCTGGTCGAAAATATTCAGCGCGAAGACCTGACGATGGCGGACGAAGCCAGCTTTTTCAAGATGTTGCAGACCAAATATGGCTACAGTATCCGCGAAATTGCCGACGAAATGGCCCATAAAAGTCATAGTTATGTGGATGTGCGGCTCAAGCTGGCGGAATTTCCCGAAGTGCTAAAGGCCGTTCAAAGCGGCAAAATCAAGCTGACCGAAGCCAATCAGCTAATGCGGCTCGGCCTCGACCGTAAGGCCTTGTTGGAGCGGATAGAAAAATTACAATCTTCGTTAGAAAAATCACTAACTGTCTTTTCAAAAGACACTTTGCCCGAAAAATCACAATCGGGTAACGAGAAAAAGCCAATAACTTCCGACCCACATGACCTCGACCTTCAAATGTCCAGACCAGTCCAAAAGCTGCTAAAAGAAGTCAAAACCGTCAGCAAGCGGTTAGAGCAAATCGAGTTTACCGAGAAAAAACAGCTACTTCAAACCCTGGCGGAACTGGAATACGAAGTAGCCGAGTTGCGACGGCGGATTCAAGCTCGTTAGTCAGGTATCCCTGATGGTGTAACACGTGAAACGTCATTTTCTACACCTACAAGCAGGGTTTTATCCGCCGCTTTGAACCGCAATTCCGAAAGAATCATTCCGCCTACAATCAGCCCGCAGCCAATCAGAGCCGGTATCGAAAGCAATTCGCCCGCGAAGTAACCGAATAGCCCGGCAAATACCGGCTCAAGCGCATAAATCAGGGCGGCGCGGGTGGGACTGGTGAACTGCTGCACTCGATTCATCACCGCAAAAGTAAAGGCCGTACCGATTAATCCCATATATAAAATAGCGCCCCAAACTTCCAGCGGCGGGATTACCATTGGCTCGCCGACTAAGGGCGCAATCACGGCACTGAGCAGAGCGGTTGTAGCTATCTGAACGATTGCCAGATTATAAGCATTGCGTCCGGGCGCGAAATGGCTGACCAAAATCACCTGCCAGGCGAAGCAAAATGCACAGCCCAAAACCATCAATTCGCCGATGCCAAATTCCAGATTGAAGTTTTGACCTATCGAAAGCAATCCCATTCCAATAGTTGCCAAAGTTACCCCCAGAATTGCCCCCAACGTAGGCCATTGCCGGAATATTAGTAACCCTAAAATCGGCACAAATACCACGTTCAGGCCGGTGATAAATCCGGCTTTGGAGCTAGTAGTATATTGTAAGCCCAGGGTTTGCAGTATGTAGCCTCCAAAAAGAAAAATCCCAATCAAAAAGCCGCCGATTAACTCTATTCTGGTAAGCCGAAACAGCCCCCGGTGAAACAGAATTGCCAAAGCCAGCGCCCCAACCCCAAAGCGTAGAGCTATAAAACTCAACGGCCCGACCACTTTGATGCTGTTTTGGACTACCAAGAAGGTGCTGCCCCATACCAGGGTTGCCGATACCAGCAATAGCTCCGCTCCGGTTTTGCGCCAATGCGACGAACCAACCTGCTCAAGGTTTGGTTTATTTTCCGATTTATCTTTGATCATTTGCTATATTTCCTCTCGTAACTCGCTCCGATTATTTAGCTTACAGAGCCAAATGTTAGCACGCTTTCACCGACAAAGCTATAAGCATTTCTGCCGATTCCAGCCTGACATCCGGGAATTGTTTGTGTTATAATCTCACGGATGTGTAACAATTTAGAACCAAAGCGAGTATTCAGCGTTCAAGGGCGACCACATAGGGGCGACCCTACCGAGATTGGCGGTAACGGGAAAAGTATGATTAATTCGGGACTTGGGACGCTTTTGGTTTTATTAATCCTATTGCTAGTAGCGATTTTCGGCTATTATCGCGGTTTTATGGTTTTGCTGACTCGTCGCGCCGCTCTCACCGAAAGCCGGGTGATAAACGGTTGGCCCGCTGTGCTGCTGGGTCTGCTGCAACTTGGGGCGGCAGTCGCGGCGAGTGCAGTGGCGGTTCTTTTCTATTTTAGTCAGGTTAGATAATGGTAAATATTAGAGAAAGTTTTATAGAGCATTACAAAGCCGCCCGCAAGGTCTTTTTAGAAACCCTTGATGGGCTGGATGAAGCCGAGGCCAATAGTACCAGTGGCCCGCAAGGGGATTGGCCTAGTATCAAAGATATGATTGGTCATGTATCGGCGTGGGAACACGAAGTTTTGGTGGCGGATGAAATGCTCAAGCGCGGCGAGGAAAGCCAGTTGCATTTGCTGGTGAAGGATATTCCAGGGTTTAACGCCACTCAGTCAGCCTTGCGCCATTCCTGGACGCTGGCTCAGGTGCGGGCCGAACTGGATTTGAGCTATGAGGGGCTTTTGATGGCCTGGAATGAATACGAGGGTGAAGAAGGCCCATTCGGGCCAGCGACCTGGCAGCCCACGGGCCGCGCTTCCCTGAATTGGGTAATTCATCACCAGTTGGAACATGCTCAAGAAATTGCTCAACGGCGCGGCCTCAAAATCGAACTGCCTGAACACTAATCCTCCGCTCTATATTTGACACTATATTATAGAAGGGACTGGCAAGCATGGATTTTAAGGAATACGAAGTGGCGGCCCTGCGGACGGTCAATTTTGACCTTCTGCCGCGTGAGCTTTCACTGGAGCAAACGACCCTTTTGTGTGCCGCGTTGGGTCTGACGGGGGAGGCCGGGGAATTCGCCGATGCTATCAAGAAGGGTATTTATCATCATCACGGCCTGAACCAAGACCAGCTAGTGAAAGAATTGGGCGACATTCTTTTTTATGTGCGGCTGGCGGCGCACGGTTTGGGGGTGTCGCTCGAACATATTGCCGAGGAAAATGACCGCAAATTACGGCTACGCTACCCCGATGGCTTTTCGGTTGAGCGCAGTCTGAACCGACCTAAAGAATAAATCTTCTATTTATATTTGTTTGGAGAAATAATATTATGCCTGTACTGGTGAATTACAATCGTTGTAGCTGTATGCCGACCTGTTTTGCCGCCAATGTTTGCCCCAAAGATACTTTGCGGGTGGATAAAACCTTGATGAAAGTGGTGGTGGATGCCACCGTTTGTGGCGATTGTCACGCGCCCTGCCTCAATTTCTGTGATGCGGTGGCCTTGAAGTACGCCCCGAATTTACTTGAACTTGACATAATGCAACGTGAACTGGATGGGCTGCTGAGTAAAGAAGCCGCGGTCGAGGAGCGTAGAAACCTGGTCGAAACCCTTAGCGCCGCCGAAGCTGCCCTAGCCGCACCCCCGGAAGAAGCTCAGGTCGTGATTTCTGCCCCGATTATCCTTACCACCGAGAATTTTATTCAGGAAGTAGCCGAAAGTGAATTGCCGGTATTGGTGGATTTCTGGGCGGAATGGTGCGGGCCGTGCAAGCAAATCGCCCCGATTGTCGAGGACCTGGCAACTGAATTTGCCGGGATCATCAAGTTCGGCAAGCTGAACACCGACGATGAGCCGCAAATCGCCGGGCAGCTGGGGATACAATCTATCCCGACTTTGATGATTTTCTATGGCGGGCAGGTTGCCGACATGATTGTCGGGGTCGTTCCCAAAGAGCAACTCCGCGCCCGGTTGCAACGGGTCGCCGATGCCGTCGCCCAGCTTCAAGCTCAGGCTGGCGCTCAGGTGAATGCGCCCGCGCCGACTGTCCCTGCCCCGCGCCCCACTGCGCCGCCGCCCCGACCAAATATCGCCCGGCCCGGAGTGGGTGGCCCGCCGCCGCGCCGTCCGCGTCGCTAGATTAGAGGACTGAGGACTGAGGATTGAACCTGCCGCTAGATTTGCACGACAAAACAATTACGGTCTATTGCGCTTCCAGCACCGCCCTGGCCCCGGTCTATTTCGAGGCGGCCCGTGAGCTAGGCACTTTATTGGGCCAAAGCGGGGCGACCCTGGTCTATGGCGGGACGAATATCGGGCTGATGGGGGCGATAGCTGAGGCCGCTTTGAGCGCGGGTGGGCGGGTCGTGGGAGTTATTCCGGCCCTGCTCAATCAGGCCGGGATTGCTCATCCTGACTTGACCGAATTGATTTTGACCGACGGAATGCGCGAGCGCAAGACCATAATGGAAGAGCGGGCCGACGGCTTTATTACCCTGCCAGGCGGCTATGGGACGCTGGAAGAGATTTTCGAGATTTTGACCCTGCGGCAACTGGGCTACCACCAAAAGCCCATCGTCATCCTCAATACCAACGATTATTATGGCCCGCTGTTGGCCCAGCTTCGCAGCGCCACCGAGCAGCATTTCATGAAGCCCGACAATCTTAGCTATTTCCACCTCGCCACTACCCCGGCAGATGCTTTGGAATATATCGCCACCTATCAGCCCGGCCCGTTTGACCCCAAGTGGTTCGTCCCGCCCAACCCCGCCCGCCGCGAGGAAGTTCCCGGCTCAGAGTAGCCCCGCCTAAAGTTCCATCCCCGCTTTTCCCTTGACAAAAGGCGGGATTTAGCCTGATAATAAACTAGAATAATACTCATTTGGGGTTGTCCGCCAGTTTTCAAAATGGGCCTGATAGGGCCAGCTTTTCCAGAGGAAAAATG
>JBBRSG010000199.1:0-7706 GCA_038245615.1 Chloroflexia bacterium
CCTCGGTCCTTCTCGACAAACCGCCAATTCTACGGTGATTACCGTTACCACTATCCAGCCGGAAAAAACCAGCGGCCCTGGCCCGTCCATTCCTCAACCGAGCGCAATTATCGGCTCTCGACCTTTCGCCAATATTTTGTGCAAATTTAGCGATTATCTAAGCGAACCACAGACTCCCACTTACTTCCAAAACCTGATGTCCAGTAGCTATCCCGGCATGGACCATTACTTCCGAGAGGCCTCTTATAATACTATTGACCTGACCGGGACGGTGGTCGCGGGCTGGTTCATCTTGCCTCATCCGAAAATTTACTATGTCAATCCGAGCCTGGATTTTGGCAAAGCAGCCGCCGATTGCACCGCCCAAGCCGATAGCACAGTTAATTTTAGCACGATTCAGGGCATTAACTTGATGTTTAGTACCGACCTGGATGGCTATGCCTGGGGCGGCTCATGGTATTTGACCCTGGATGGCGTTTCTAAATTCTGGCCTATGACCTGGATGCCACCCTGGGGTTATGGCAATCAGGCTGTTATGGCTCACGAAATGGGCCACGCTTTTGGGATGCCGCACTCCGGCAATTCGGTTGGGACGACTTACCAGAATGTCTGGGATGTTATGAGCGATACCTGGACAAATTGCGCTCTGCTGACGGTTGCACCGTATGGCTGTATCGGTCAGCAAGAGATTGCCTACCACAAAGACTTGCCGGGCTGGATTCCCACCGCCCGCTATTACACCTATAGTGGCGGGGTAGGCCGCATTACCCTCAAGCGGTTGGCCCAACCTACCGCCGGAAATTATCTTATTGCCAAAATTCCCTTGCCCGGTAAAAATTCGTCCTTGTATTACGTCACCGTCGAATATCGTTATCGGGTAGGTTATGACCTGAAAACCCCGCAAAGTGGGGTGGTGATTCATTCGATTGACAAAACCCGAACTAACCCGGCCTGGGTAATAGACCCGGATGGCGGTAGTAGTCAGAATGCCTACTTTACTGCCGGTCAGAGCTATACCGATGCTGCCAACGATTTTATGGTCAAAGTGCTGTCAGTATCCCCAGATGGGGCGGACATTCTGATTGGTAACGGGCTGGTCGTGACCAAAGGCAGTGATGATAGCCTGTTCGGGGGGCTTTCGTATGCTATGACCAAATCTAAGACCGGGGATACTATCTGGCTTGTGCCGCAAGGCACAAATACCGTGACCGTCAATCAAACCGTCAGCCTTAAAGCAGGAGTAAGTTTGAAAGGCAGTTGCCCGAATGGGCCGGGGGTAATTTTACAGGCTACCGGAGCGCCGGATAACGCCGATGGAGTGGTACTATCGGGGGTTGGCGGCGATTTGGAGGGTCTCAAAATTCTCGGTTTTTCCGGTAGACAATTGGTAGCTTCACCCGGTAAACATACTTTGCGGTGTGTAGTCGCGGTTAGCTAGGATTATCAAGAATAGATTTTTGGCGGTCAAGGATTTTAAAGCCGGGGACAGCTTCCACCGTCTGGAAGCTGGCAATTTTTTGATACTGCTTAATCCGCTCGCTTATTTCGGCGACCGCTTCTTGCATCATTTCGAGGGTTTCAGTGTCCAAATGCTGGTCTTGCTGAAAGGCCGAACTTAGCCCAATCATCAACACTGCTAGATGTTGGTTAAGCTCGTGGGCCGCGGTGCGGGCCAGGGTTTGTAGGGCCGTCAGTTGCTCCCGCTCTTTCCAGTTCTCGATTTTCGAGACTTGACGTAAGGCGACGGCAATCTGACGGGATAGCACCTCCAAGAAGCGTAACTGCTTTTGGTCGAAGTGATAAGGCGACCTAGCTAAGAGCGAGATAACTCCGGTAATAGCCCCATCCGATTTTAGGGCGGCAAACATCCCGGAATGCCAGTCGCGGGAAGAGTTTACCGAAACCAGTATTTTATTCCAATAGGTTTCATTAGCATCTTCAATAAAGAGAGTTTCGCCGTTTTCAGCAACTTGTCCGATTGGGCCGCTACCGAGCGATACTTTTTGGGCCAATTCCGGCGATAATTGTAATTCATCTAAATCGGCAATCAAATGTAACTCGTCGGGGGAATGAGCATCCCAAAGATGCAACATTCCAGCCTCGGCCCCCACCACTTCCGTTGCTAAGTCCAAAGCACGCCTGGCAGCCGCTTCGACTTCAACTGGCCCGCGCAACCGCTCGTTAAACTTGTGCAACATTTCCAGTTCCTGGTTGCGAAAACTTATCTCGCGGTTACGCCCGTCCAATTCATTATTCACAATTTCCAGTTGCCGATAAAGCCGAGCGTTAGTTATTACCAATGCGGCTAAAGAAGCAAATTCAACTACGCCAGTCTGGTCGGTTTCAGTCCAGTGATAGGCTTTTTGTTTTGTGACCCACATTATGCCTAATACTTCCGATTTCCAAAAAATCGGACAGGCCAATACCGCTGGAAATCCATCCTGGCGCACTTGGGAATCTAGCTTGGGGTCATGTTCAAAAAGAGGGTCTTCAAAATAATTGGCAGTACTTTGCACCTGTCTAGTGAGATAGGCTTTCCTTGCCAGACTTTGACCTGACTGCCAGGCGATTTTGAGTGGCTCGCTGGAAGTCTGCGGGGAGTTAGTATCAGTTGTGAAATTTACCAGGTTTCCGTTTTCAATCAAAGCTAATAACACCCGATCGCTGTCCAGCAAATCATAAGCATGATCGCAAAGGTGGGTCAAAGCTGAGTCCATATCCAGATGGGTCATTACCTCGCGGGCTATATCAAATAGCACCGCCCTTAGTTCACCTTCCACTTTTTAATCGCTCCTTTGAGCTTGGCTATAGTGGGTTATATGGTGGGCTAATTCGTGGCGGATTAGAATATTTCAAAAGGTGAAAATAGCTACTATCGCTAGAGAGAACTACCTCGGATAACAATTTTGGTCCTGTAACTAAGTAAATTATACACTAGAATCAATAATTTGTATTAAAACTTCTTATAACACAAGCGATTACCTACCCACTCGCTGCCAAACCCAAAGTTGGTAATATAAAACAGCATTTCAGGCTGACATTACAGTACTATAACAAAGAGCTAATTTCATTGACAAAGTTAGGAAAATTTAATACAGTAGAAGCGTTGCCTCAATAAACCTGTGCAGCGTAGTTCGTAGGTTTGGAAAGTCGTTTGAAGCTTGAAACCTAATTGAGGTCGAACGCATGGTAGATGAATTAGAAAATCTTTATCGGGAAGTGAACCGAAGTTGAACAAGGAATTAATAACTACTATGACCCCGCAGATTAGTATCATAATTCCGAATCACAACCAGGCCAGTGCTTTACCACGAACTTTACGAGCCTTAGCTTCTCAAACTGTTAAGCCGGATTGTTATGAAGTGATAGTAGTTGCAGATGGCTGCCAGGATGAGACGGTTAGCGTAGTTAAAACTCTTGAAGCCACCTTGCCATATCATTTTCAATTAATCGAGCAGACCGGGAAAGGGAAAGCCGCCGCCCGCAACCGGGGAGCTGCCGAAGCAAAGTCCCCACTTTTGCTTTTTCTGGATGCTGACCAGGAAGCCGCCCCCCAACTAATCGGATCCCATCTTGCCGCCCACCTCGCCGAACCAGGCCAAATATATTTGGGCAATTTTACTCTGGATAGTCCACCGGAACATGCCACCAGCTTGCTTGAGGTCGAAGTCAAACGTCGCCAGCAAAAATACCTCAAGGGTCGCCAGCAGCCGGGCCATCGCTTTACCTTGTTTGATGTAAATGCGGCAAATTTTTCGATCAGCCGAGACATCTTTCAGGAATTAGGCGGATTTGACGAGCGGTTTCAGACCAGTGGCGATTACGAATTCGGGGTAAGAGCGCTGCAAAATCGGCTGAGATTACATTTGGTGGCGGATGCTGTCAGCTTTCAGCACGGCAGCCCTGACCTGGAAGCAGAACTAGCCTTAGCTCGAAGCGAGGGCAGTTGTAATGTACTGCTGGCCCAAAAACATCCCGAAGTAATTAACCGATTGCGGGTCAGCCACGAACCTTATACCCGGCTGCGGCGGACCTTACGAAAATGGTTGTGGTCGCAACCGGTTTTAAGCTGGCTGACCCTGCGAAGCCTGACTAAGGGCCTCAAGTTGACCGAAAGTCTGGGGCTGGCTAAATATTGGAGCAAGCTTTTTGAGTTGCTGCGCGATTATTATTTCTGGCTGGGGGTAAAAGATGTCCTCTGGACTGAATTTTACTGGAAGCGGCTCTTAGAAGCCGCTCGTGAACGGTGGCCTGATTTTAAGGAAATGGAAATAGACCTAGCGACTGAATTGCCGCGACTGACCGAGATTATTGAAAGTCAACCTCTGGATGGCCTGTGGTTGCGCTATGGCTCGTATTTTCTGGGCCACCTCAAACCCATTTCAGGAACTGAGGCTTTGCGCCCGATCCATGTTAGAGAGTTTTTGGGTGATAGTTTGATTATGACTAAATTGGGCAAAGCCACTTTGGAAAACCTCCAAAATCAGGTGCAGTTGGCTACCAAAACTGCGGGCCGAAAACGATAGCGATAGTCAGACATGAAGACTTATGTTACCGAATACAATCTGCACCGACCCTTTACTCCGGTTAAAAATCTGGAAGGCTACAGTACGGCTCTGATACTGGTGCGAAGAGGACGGCAATCTTTGGGTCTTTTGAAACTCGAACTATCGGCTGTCCAGCCCTGTCTAAAGGAGACGAAAATCAGGGAAGCCATTTCCCAGCAAATCGGCGATTTGCCATCCGAAGAAGTCAGGCCGGAAATCCCGCGCCCGCCGGTTAGTGTCGTAGTTTGCACTCGTGACCGGGCGGAGATAATAGGCCGGTGCCTGGAATCTTTGAAAAACTTGGATTATCCCAAATATGAAGTTATTGTGGTGGATAATGTCCCTAACAATGATCGGGTAAAACAGGTGGTGGCAAGTACGCCTTTCCGCTATGTCCGAGAAGACCGACCCGGATTAGATTGGGCGCGGAATAAGGGATTAGCTGAAGCTCGTTATGATTTGATTGCTTATACCGATGACGATGCAGTACTAGACCCGGCCTGGTTATTAGGCCTGACCGATGGCCTCGCCGACCCGCAGGTCATGGGTGTAACTGGTCTGATTCTACCGGCAGAACTGGAGACCGAGGCCCAGGTGCGCTTTGAAACTAACGGATTCAACAAAGGCTTGCACCCTCGCCAGTTCGATGGTCGTCAGCTTTCGCCCAAAGAACTGATCGAAATGCACGTCTTTGGGGCTGGGGCTAATATGATTTTCCGGCGCAGGGTCTTTGAACAAATCGGCGATTTCGATACCGCCCTCAGTGCCGGAACCCCGGCAAGAGCGTTGGGCGACCACGATCTATGGCATCGGGCCATGATAGCGGGCATGACCTGGCGCTACGAGCCGAGGGCGCTGGCCTGGCATTATCATCGCGATAACTGGGGTAGTTTGCAAAAGCAACTTTTTAATTATGGTTGTGGTTTTGGGGTCTACCTGCTAAAAATCGGGCGGGCCGGGCAACTCCCCCGCCGCGAGGTAGTACATCATGCCTTTATCGAATGGCTGTGGCCCTGGTTTCTCAAGCGGATGTTCCAACGGCATAATCCGCAAGATAATTTTCCTTATCCGCGTTGGCTTATCTGGGTCGAGTTTCTAGGGGCGCTGAGGTCGCCCTGGGCTTACATCGAAACTTACTGGAATGATCGCAGGATTCGTCGGCGCAGTCCGGCAGAATCCAGATATGACCGCCTCAAATTCGAGGCAACTTCAAAAAAGCGATAGTTAAAAGCGGTTTTTATTTAATTGATAATTATTATATGAAAACATATATAACCGAATACAAGTTGGGCGAACCTTTTGCCCCTATCGAGAACCTGGAAGGTTATGGCTACGTGCAGGTACTGGTACGTCGGGAGCGGCAGCCGTTGGGCCTATTTTTTTTCCCGTTGCCCTCTATCCAACCGCGCCTTGACCAAACTGGCCTGGAATATGCTCTGGCCCAGCAGTTGGGAAGCTTGCCTTTGATACCGCCCGTCGCTTTGCCTCAAATTCCGCGTCCCCCAATTAGCGTAATAGTTTGCACCCGTGACCGGGCCGAAATTGTAGGACGTTGCCTGGCCTCGTTGAAGCGGCTGAATTACCCCGAATACGAAGTAATTGTAGTGGATAATGCTCCCAAAGATGACCGGGTACGCCAGACCGTCGCCGACACCGGCTTTCGCTATGTCCGGGAAGACCGCCCCGGTCTGAGTTGGGCGCGGAATTGCGGAATTGCCGCCGCCCGCTACGACCTGATTGCCTTCACCGACGACGATTTGTGGGTGGATGCCGACTGGCTCTTGGGTCTCGCCGATGGCTTTGCTGACCCGCAGGTGATGGGCGTTACCGGCCTGGTTCTACCCGGTGAAATCGAATCCGAATCACAGCAACGCTTTGAACACCTGGGCGGTTTTAGCAAAGGGCTATATCCTCGCGTTTTCAAAGGCGATAAGTTGACCTCCTATGATTTGATAACTACCTATTCGGTTGGGGCTGGGGCAAATATGGCTTTTCGGCGGTGCGTCTTCGAGCAATTGGGCGATTTTGATACCGCTTTAGGGGCGGGAACTTTGGGTCACGCTATGGAGGACCTTGACATCTGGCATCGGGCGCTGATGCAAGGTATGATTTTGCGCTACGAGCCAAGCGCGTTGGCATGGCACTATCATCGCAGCAATATGCGGAATTTACGCAAACAGCTATATAATTATGGTTGCGGTTTTGGGGTTTATCTGATAAAACTGGGACTAGCCGGGGAACTGCCGCGCCGGGCAATCTTGCGGATGGCCTTTTATGACTGGATTTGGAATTGGTTTATCCGCCGGATGTTCCAGCCCTATCACCCGCAGGATACCATTCGCTTTCCCAAAACCCTCATGGCGATTGAATTGCTGGGAGTTTTGCGAGCGCCGTGGGATTATCGGGCCACTTACCGTACGGACCGGCGGATTCGCCAGGCAAATCCGCAAGTTTCAAAATATGACCTGCTGAAAAAGCGGGCCGCGCCTGTCGCGGACGAGGTACAATTGACCGAACCAGAGCCGCCAAAAGTGCTGGCCTAAATAACTGGAACGGTTGCAAGGAACAAAATGCTGCCTGAAATCAGTGTGGTGATTACAACTCAAAAACCAGCGGCGGGCCTGTCGAAGCTGCTGCAAGCCCTAGTTCGTCAGAGCGTGCCAGCCGCCCACTATGAGGTCATTCTGGTGGCGGACGGTTGTGTCAGTCAGGTTGCTAGAATAATCGCAAGTCTTTCACTACCTTATTCTCTGCACGTAGTCGAACAAAATAAAGGCCATATTTACGCGGCCCGCAACCGGGGGGCAGAGGAAGCTCGCGCCCCAATCTTGCTCTTTCTGGATGAAAATATAATCGCCGCCCCCGACTTGCTTGAGCGCCATTTGAAGGCTCAGGCAGCTCACCCCGGTAGAGTAACTTTGGGTATTCGGTTGCCCGACCCGCCCGAAAAGCTGGCTAAAAAGCCTCTTGTGGCAGGCTACTTACCCTGGCGAAACTATTTACGGGCGGAAGCTGGAACCCAACCACGCTACACTTTCCAGCATTTTTGCGCCGCCAACTTTGCGCTCCCAAAGGCGGTTTTTAATCAGGTGGGCGGTTTCGGTTTTGAGCCACTAGCGGGCTGTCTTCCCGCCGAGGAACTTGACCTGGCAATTCGCC
>JBBRSG010000200.1:0-7581 GCA_038245615.1 Chloroflexia bacterium
CGGGCGGAATTGGGATGACCTGGGGAGCGTTTGCCACCGCGTACTGAGCATAGCCAGTCGAACCATCGTTTCCTACCAGGGCAAATACTGGCGTACCGATAAGAGGTTCGGTCACGCCTTCTCCTAACTCCTCCACTACCCCCGCCACTTCCCCACCGGGGATATAAGGTAACGGGGTTGGGAAGGGGTAGGGGGTGTTACTCCGCCGCATTATGTCAGAGTAATTGACCGCGACGGCTTCAACCTTAATCAGCACCTGGCCTGGGCCGGGCTTAGGGTCAGCGACGGTCTCGTATATCAGGACATCGGGTGTACCGTAAGAATGCGCTCGAATAGCTTTCATAGTAGGTTTGCTCCTTCTAATCGTGTAAGGCTAAAATGTTTGAAAGTAGTAAAAAGCCGCCAACTCAGGGGTTTTACTACGAACCTATCCCAGTAGGGGCGCTGCTTGCCGCGCCCGAATCGGGCCACCACCGGCGGGGCAAGCAGCGCCCCTACCAACATATTCACCTATTAGGATAGGCTTTAAGGTGGTTGTATAAAGCGGACGGAGGCACTCTAATTATAAGTACCTACCGGTATGTATCTTTTATGATGATAATATCATACCTACAGGTCTGTAGTTTGTCAAGAGGCAATTTCAAAAATTTGTTCTATTTTAGAAAACTCATTTTAGGAAATAAAGAAGGCCGGTTAGCGGATGCAAACCAAAAAAATTTGCGAGAGGCTTGATTAAAGTAGACTACTCTTTGAAGGCCAGTTGGCGCTGGCGTAGCGAGACGAAACGCTGATGCCCGATAACCAGATGGTCGAGCAATTCGATTTCGAGGAGTTTGCCCGCCTCGATAATTTCTTCCGTGACCCGCACATCTTCGGGGCTGGGGGTGGGGTCGCCACTGGGGTGATTATGGGCGATAATAATGCTGGCGGCGTTCTGGCGAATCGCCTCCCGAAATATTTCGGCGATTCTTATCTGGCTGCTATTTATCGTCCCGACGTAGACCGTCTGCATTCGCAAAACCTGGTTCTTGTTGTCCAGCATCACCAATTTGAGGTTTTCCTGTTCCAGGCCCGCCATCTCCAGAATTAAGGGGTTGGCTAAATCGCCGGGCGAGCGTATCTGCATCCGTTGGTCGGGTTCAGCCAACAGCAATCGCCGCCCGATTTCGAGAGCCGCTTTAAGCTGCACCGCTTTAGCCTCCCCCATCCCCCGAATCGCGCACAGTTCGCTAATCGGAACCCGACTCAATCCGGTCAGCCCGCCAAAATCCCGCAAAATACGCTGGCTGAGAGCTACCACGTTTTCACCTGTAACCCCTACCCGCAGCAAAATCGCCAGCAACTCCGAGTCGGTCAGAGCGCCAGGGCCAAGTTTTACCAGCTTTTCGCGGGGTCGGTCTTCGCCCGCCATTTCCCGAATCGAAAGGCTGTAGCGTTGGGCCGGAGTCGCACCATCAGGATTAGTTTTCATCTTCGTCTTTAGCCGGGTCTTTAGTCGGGTCTTGGTAAGGGGTAAAAGCCAGAAAAGCCTCGCCTTTGTACATCAGAGCCTGAAGCTTGAAAGTTTGTCCATCTTCAAAGGTAAAAGTCATAGTTTTGAGGTCATTGACCGCGCTGGCGACCTTGCGGCCTTCCAGCCAACTCCAATCCACCCCGCAACCGTCTTGTTTGTTATATTCACTGTCGCTTTTGGAAGCTTCTTTTGTAGCGGACTTTGTTTCCGAATGCGAACTCAAATGGGTTTCCACTGTTTCCAAATCTAGTAACCTTTCGTTTTATCTATCGCTGATGTCAAACAGGGTACGGGTCAGCTCGGTCATGCGCTCGTAATCCTGGAGAACCGTCGTCCAGCGCGGTGGAATCGCCGCCAGCCCATAAAACGCTCCAGCGACTGCCCCCGTTACTGCCCCGACGGTATCGGCATCGTCCCCACCGTTGACCGCTTTTACCACCGCATCCTCAAAGCTGCCAGTCGAATGAAGGCAGTGCAGGGCAGTCAGGGCGGTGGACACGGCCCAGCCAGTATTACCGCGATGGGGATAGCCTTCCTGCTCCCATTTTACCAAAATAGCGTGCCATTCGCCCTCGGAGGCGCGAATCGCGGCGGTCAGGGCCGTCTCGAAATTCGAGCCGTTGATGAACTCGGCAATCATGGTATTTATTACCACGCACGCCCCCGCCGCAATCGGGGAACGATGGGTCGGCGTGGCACTTAGTAGTGAATCGCGGATTAGATAACTGCGGTAATAAGGATGATTCCACAATACCGCAACCGGGGCGCAGCGCATCACTGCCCCGTTAGCCTGAGAATTCGGTTGGGCATCCCCGGACAGATGGGCCGGAATCTCCCCTTTCAGGCGGCGCAGACTGGCGGCAGTGGTCGTGCCAATATCTTTAGGGTCAGAGTCGTACCATTCCACAAACCGTCGCCCCAAATCCTCGACATCGAGGGCCGCGACACTCAGCCGGGAGCGTTGGGCCTGATTGGTCGCCACCAGACTTTCTAAAAGACACATCATCATCTGACTGTCATCGGTATATTGACCGATTTGCCAATTGAAAACCCCCCCGCCCCGCATTTCAGTATGACCTTGCGGGCCATAGCGAGCTATAATCTCATCGGGCGAAGTAAATTCCACCGTACTGCCCAGAGCGTCGCCCGTCGCCAGACCCACAATGCTGCCCAAAGCCCGGTCAAGCCGGAAAGATTTAGCGGGCTGCCCCGATATTGAGCCGGAATTATCGGAATTATTCATGTCTATAAATTTCCTCTGAAATGGTGGTAGTTAGATTGCGGCTAAGTTATAAACAGGCGCAAACCCATCAGACCTGCTCCTAGCAAGCAGAGAGCGGCAGCCCAGAGCGGGGCAGAGGCAGTGGTGAGAATGACCCCTGATACCAGCAGACCGCTTGCCATGACGCTGGATACCACCCGTTCACTGGTTTTTTGGACTTTGGCGGCGGCCTCTTTGACTTCCGCCGACTCGAATTGCACCTGCAAGCGGCCTGACTCCAGCTTTTCCAGCGTCTGGTTCAGAGTGCGGGGCAAAGTGACCAGTTGCAAAGCATTAGCCTTAACCTGCTCTCCGGCGGGCGATTTGAGGAAAGTATTGACCGTAGTCGCCCCCGGCAAGGAATTGAGAAATTGAGCCAGCCCGGATAAAGTCTCAAAAACCTGCTCGGTTGCCCCAAATTCCTCGGCGGTCAGGCGGCTTACAAACGGTTTTGCCTCGTTCAGGAAATTGAGTTGGGGGCTGAGATTGGTACACAAGCCAATCAGGGTTTCCATTGCCCGGCTTAGAAACGAGAAATCGCTGGGAATAAAGAGGGGGTTGCTATAGATAATATAGCTCACTTCCTCAAAAACTTTGCGGCGATCTAAAGTTTTAATATAGGCCAAGTCGAAGCCGATAAATTTCTCAATAAAAAAGCTGATTGCCAGCCGCACTTTGTCGCTGTCTTCTAGCTTTCGCACGAAACCCAGCGCGATAAAAGCTTGCAAAGTATCCTCAATATTGCGATTGACAATTCCCACAATCAGACGGCGCAACTGTATCCGCATTCCATCGGCAATTTCGCCGACCATCCCGAAATCAATAAAGACTACCTGTAAACCATTCGGCCCGGTGCGGATAAACAAATTGCCGGGATGGGGGTCGGCATGAAAAAAGCCGTCTATAAAAAGCTGGTTCAGGTAGCAATTGGACAGCACCCGCGCCGCTTTGTGGCGGTCAAGGCCCGCCGCTTCCAGGCCCGCCAGATCGGTCACTTTGTAGCCGACAATAAATTCGGTGGTCAACACCCGGTTGCTACAGTACTTAAAATAAATCGTCGGGACATAGACATATTTAAGCTTTTGAAGATTGGCCTTAAACCGCTCGGCGTTCTGGGCCTCTCTGGTATAGTCCAATTCGCGCCGCAGGGTGGTTTCAAACTCACGGGCGATGCCGGGCAGGTCGGCTAGTTTACCCAGGTCGGTCCGCCGCCGGAGGAAATCAATCACCCGGTTGAGAGCCTCCAAATCGGCCTCAATAATCACGTCTATCCCAGGGCGGCGTACTTTCACCGCGACATGCGTTCCATCGAGCAACCGAGCCTCGTGAACCTGACCCAACGAAGCCGAAGCTAACGGCGATTGGTTAAATTCCAAAAAGAGTTCTTCCAGCTTACCGCCCAGGTCTTGCTCGATGACAGGCCGTAACAGGCTAAAATCCACTGCCGGGACTGAATCTTGCAACCGGGCCAGCTCTTTTATCCAGACTTCGGGCAGGATATCAAACCGGGCGCTGAGATACTGACCCAACTTTATCAGGACTCCGCCTAATTCGAGGGCGGTTTCCACAAAGCGCTGCGCCCGGCGGCGGTTGCGCTCTTCTGCCCCTTTTGCCAGCCACTTTTTACCGCGCAGCTTGCCAAAGAAATTCTCTTTGACAATATCAAAAACCAGAAAGCGAAACAAACTTATAATCCGCTTGCGTCGGTCTTTGAGGGAGATGGTTTTGGTGCTGGGGTCAATACTATTCATAAGGCTTTGCAACTTCTCTATATTTTAAGGCTTTCGCTGGCAAATCGCCTTAACCCCGGAAAAGCTATATGTGAAAAATTTACTGCGTAAATTTTTCACATATAGCCAAACCCGATTTTGGGGTTTAGCGAGATTATCCTCAATTCAGAAAATTATCCCAAGCGAAAGTCCTATATCCATCAGTTAGAGTTAGAATTTCATTTAAAGGTGGGCTAAAGCCCTGGAATCGCTTAGTCATGGGCATTATACCCCAATTTGTCGGGTTTTTGTGTTACAAAGGTGAGAGAACAGAGAGTAGAGACTTATAGACCATCCGAAAAAGATTTAGAAGCTGCTATAACCGGTTGCAAAGAGTGGTTCGCCATTCGGTTGCATTCCCCGCCCTGGTCTATTACAATAGGGGCATAGTTAAGCTTATCAGCACTGTACGAAGTCCAAAAGCATTACGGAATATACTTTATATAAATATAACTAGTGGGTAAATGGAAAATTTTCGACCATTTTCTGACACATCTTTGCATTACACACTTTTTTGAGAATTTTGAAATATAAAAACAGAGAGGGGAGAACACAGTTTATGAGAATTATAAGTGCTTCTCATTGGCGGCTCTGGACGCTGGCGGCGATTACCGGCCTGCTCCTGAGCCTGGTGCTGGCGGCTTGCGGCGATAGCACTGCCACCCCTGCGCCGGTTGCCACGACCGCCGCTGCCACCACTGCGGCTGCCGCTACCACTGCTGCGGCGACCACTGCGTCATCTGCCGCTACGACTGCCGGAGCAACTACGGCGGCGGCCGCGACTACCGCCGTTTCCGCTACGACGGCGGCAGTTGCCAAACCGGGCAAAGTTGGTGGAGTGCTAAAAGTCGGGGTGAACCAGGATGCGGTAGGCTTTGACCCCGCCACTACCAATGCCACCGCCAGTGTTCGGGTAGTCGAGCAGGTCTACAGTAGCCTGTTGAAGTTTAACGAAAAGCTGGAAATCGTCCCCGACTTGGCGAGTGAATATACCAACCCCGACCCGAATACCTATATTTTCAAGCTCCGCAAGGGCGTAAAGTTCCATAACGGACGCGAACTCAAGGCTGAGGATGTCAAGTACTCGCTCAATCGGATTAAAGACCCGGCGGTGGCTTCCCCCCGCGCCGCCGACCTGAAACCAATCGAGGCCATTGAAACCCCTGACGAATATACTGTCACTATCCGGCTCAATGCGCCTTATGCCCCTTTCCTGTCGGTAATAGCGGCCTGGTCTAGCGCAATTGTGGCTAAAGAAGTAGTCGAAGCCAACGGCGGCAAACTGGACAAATTCGATACCATGATTGGCACCGGCCCTTTCAAGAAGAAAGAGTATGTGCCTAATACTCGCATCGTGCTGGACAAGAACCCAGATTACTTTATTGCCGGTAAACCATATCTGGATGGCATCCAGTTCCAGCCCATCCCGGATGATACCGCTCGCAGCACTGCCGTCCGCACTGGAACGGTGGATATTATCGAGTATGCGCCGCCCAAAGACCTGCAAATCTTCAAGGCCGATAGTAAACTGACTGTGGCCGGGGATGGCAATAATAATGTGCGCTTTCTGGCCTTCAATACCAAAGTGAAGCCCTTCGATAATCCGAAAGTCCGCCAGGCTATCGCTTGGGCGATTGACCGCAAGCCGGTCCTAGAGGCCGCCATTAACGGCGCAGGTACTCCTCTGGATGCCGGGCCGTTCTTATCGAGCTACTGGCCTGGCCTCCAAGCCCCGATTTACAAGCAAGACCTGGCGAAAGCCAAAGCATTGCTGGCGGAGGCGGGATACCCTAACGGCTTCAAGGCCAAGCTCAAGAATACCCCGACTTACAGCTTCCTGGGCAACGCCGGACTGGTAGTTCAGGAACAGTTGAAGGCGGTTGGAATTGAGTTTGAGATTGTTTCGCTGGAATGGAGCGTCTTCCTCAAAGATTATTTGGGCAAAGACTTTGAGGCTTGCGTCAGTGGCTATAGCGCCTTCGCCGACCCGCATCCGCCGTTGGATGGCACTTATGTGACGGGCCGGACGAATAACTTTATGAGCTACAGTAACCCCGAATTCGACAAGTTGGTAGACCAGGCCAGCAAAACCAGCAATCAGGCCGAGCGTGCCAAGCTCTATCAACAAGCTCAGACTATTCTGGCAACCGACGCACCCATGGTCTTTCTATATGCTGCCAACCAATACGAAGCTATGCAGTCTTACGTCAAAGGCTACGTCCACTATCTCAACGGGGCGCATTTGAGCTTCCTCAATACAACCCTGGAGAAATAGCGACGGGGGATTTACGATTTATGAAAGTAACAATTGAGCTAGGGTTCAAGGGCGACTACTCGTTCCTCGGAGGGCGACCACATAGGGTCGCCCCTAAACGCCTGGCTCAATTGTTACCCTCGATTTTAGATATAGATTTTAGATTGAAAAAATGGGCCGATATTTACTCAACCGACTAATAACTACTATCCCGGTCTTGCTGGGGGTCAGCTTGCTGACCTTCGGGTTGATTCGGCTGATACCGGGCGACCCGGTGCTGGTCATGCTTGGCCCCGACCCCGGCGCACTCCAACAGGCTGACCGCATCCGGGCGATATACGGTCTGGACCGGCCCTGGCCTATCCAGTATTTCGATTGGCTGGGACGGGCAGTTCAGGGCGATTTGGGCCTCTCGCTCCGTAGTGGGCTGTCCGTGACCGGCTCAATTATCGAGAAATTGCCGATAACGATTGAACTGACCGTGCTTGCGGTCATCATCGGGCTGTTGTTGGGCGTACCGCTGGCGATATTCTCGGCCCGTAACCGGGGCAAATTTTCGGACGGGCTGGTAACAGCCATCGCCCTGCTAGGTATTTCGATGCCCGGTTTCTGGCTGGCGACTTTGCTGGTGTTGCTCTTTGCCTTAGTCTTGCGCTGGCTACCACCAATCGGCTACGTTCCGTTTTTTGAAGACCCCTGGGAGAATTTGCGGGATATGATTCTGCCCGCCCTCAGCCTGGGGTTGGCCTTTGGTGCGACGACCATTCGCTTTACCCGCTCGTCC
>JBBRSG010000201.1:0-7523 GCA_038245615.1 Chloroflexia bacterium
AACCCATTCTGGGTCAACTGGCTGGTCAGGCGGGTCATAATATCCGATTGGCCTGTGCCATTTTGCAACTGAACCCGCAAGTTTTCGGCTCGCAGTTCGGGAAAATCACGTCCCCGCTCCAGCCAGGTCTGGATTGCACTATAATTGCTGCGGCCTGCCGCTGGGAAAAGAATGTATGCCCCATCATCGGTTGCGCCATCATCCAGATAGTTATTAGTGCTGAGGACTTGTGGCACAAATAATAACTTCTTTATATCCGCCGCCCCTTCGCCCTGGAAATAGTCCAGCAAGGCTTTCGCCTCCCCCGGCGACAAACTGACCCGCAGATTGCCCTGTAGCGCGTCCATCAACCCAAAAGCCTTGAGCATTACATCCGGTTTGGCTACCTTTTCTTTGACCGCCGCCACGACCTTCATCTGGCGCTTGGAGCGACTAAAATCGTTACCATCCTGGGCGGCGTGGCGGCTACGGGAATACTGAATGGCTCGGTCTCCGTTCATCTTCTGTAATCCAGCCTCAAAATGCAAATGAATCACGCTGGGGTCTATATTGGGGTCGTCGTTAGCTGGATATTCGTAGTCGTCAAAAGTGGTATCTACCTCAACTTCCACTCCGCCAATCGCATCAATGAACTTGCGGAAGCCGTCAAAACTGAAAGTAGCCCAGTAATCCACCGGCACGCCAACGATAGGCTCCACCACATCTTTCAAGAGATTGACCGCCGCATCTAACTGGCTTTTCTGGTCGGAAAAGCGGTAGCGCGGCGAAAGATTACTGCTATTGGGCGAATTCATAACATAGGCGAAAGCCGAATTAATTTTGCCCCAAAAGCCGGTTTTAGCCCCGCCATACGGCACAAAAACATACAAATCACGCGGAATATTGACCATTGTGACGGCGTTTTTGGTCGGGTCATAAGTCATTACCATAATCGTGTCAGTCAGGAAAGCGCCATCATGCTGTCCTCCCCCGTAGCCTACGGCCAGCAAGGTCAGGGGTTCGCCTCGTTTGATTTTCTGGATGATAAGCGGCAAGTACGCCGGAATAGTCGGGGTAGCTGTCGGCATAGGTAAGGGGGTAGGTGTCGCTATCGGCTGCGTACTCTGAATATTTGTGGTGGTCAGGGGTGGCAGGGTGACAGTATTTTGAACCTGGGTTGGGACCGGGGGTTTAGTAACCACGACTCGCGGAGTAATCGTCAAAAGTGAGGTTTCGTTGCGTCCGTTAAACGAGTTATCTACAAAGCTGGTGACGCGAATATAGGTGAACAGACCAAAACCCAATAATATGACCGCAAAACTACCCGCCAGCCAGCGCCAGAAATATTTTGGCAAACCTTTGACTTGCTTCGCTTTTGGATTGGGTCGGTCAGCTAAAGGTTTCAGGGTTTCAGCGTCAAGCTCGGTCTTTTCGGCAATTTGATTGCCGGGCGGCAGGGTAATTTCTTCCTGGGCCAGTTTACTACTTTTATCCACGCTATTTTGTTCCGTTCATGAGATTGCCAGATTGCCGCCAGGATAAGAGGCTGGCGAAAACCGTTGTTGGTCTAATAAAAATCGGGCTGCCAGATAAGTACGGCGCACGATTTAGGCCCCTTTGCCAACCTGCTTCCCAGTTCTGTTAAATATTCTATCCCTGCCCTATATAACGCTCCTGACCGCCTTTGGTTTTGGCATATATTCACGGTAATATATCATAAAGTGTGCCACCTCTGTCAAAATTTGCCGATTTATTTTCCCAATGTTATTGTTCTGAATATGCAGCTAAATCATAATAGTAATTTAAGGGATATGTATTACAATGTCAAGGCCACCTACCAATAAACTCAGTCGCTCCTTTATTATTTTGCTGCTGGTCGCCGCCGCTATCGTGGTTATTTTGATTGCTATCTTCTTTTTTCAGGCATATAGCCGATGAATTAGCCAAAATAAAAAGGAGTCAGCTTTTCAGCCAACTCCCCATTTAATTTTAAGCTAACTTATTCGGTAGCAATTACAGAGCCGAACGGTTTACCAGCTACCACTATCGCCGCCACCGCCGCTGTCACCGCCGCCACCGCCCCAGTCGCCGCCGCCGCCTGCATCAAAGCTGCCGCTGCTACCAGAGCCACCGCCAGAGTCGTTGCCGAAACCACCACTACTGCCGCCGTCGTTACCGAAACCGCCGACTGAAGCCCCAGAGTCATTACCACCCCAGCCCCCAGCATTCGGGTCGGTGTAACCACCCTGGTTGTTGCCGCTGGTGGCTTTGCCTATCTCGTAACCAACTAAACCACCCAAACCGGCACCCATCAGACCAGCGCCCAGGCCGCTACCGCCTTGCTGACCGTAGCCTGGCCCATAACCACCGCCGTAACCCGGCTGACTGTAGCCAGGGCCATAGCCCGGCCCAGGGCCGTAACCGCCCATCGGCTGGTTCATACCTCGACTCATGTTTCTGGCTCGGCCCGCCCCAAAGACGCTGAAAGCGACCAATGCGATAAGCCCGATAACCACACAGCCCAGAATAGGAAATCCGCCGCCACTGCTGCTAGTTGGTCGGGAAACCGTGCTACCCGTCCCGGAAGAACTAGCCAACGAGCGAGAAGCATCCAGCATCGAATTCAATCCGCTGATCCAGTTACCCTGACCAAAAGCCGAATTTGCAGCATTCCGAATGGAAGTCGCTTCCGAAGCCGACACCCCAATATTCTTGGCTTCCACCCCGCTCAGGCGCTGTCCAGGGCTAACGACTATCACTAGGCCAGTCCCAAGCGAGTTTGACTCGGTGGTAACGCGGGATTGAATGTTGCCGCTGTTTACGCTATTGGTAAAAACAATCCGCACATTATAGGGCAAACTATTAACCCGGTTACGCAAATTATCTTTATCGGCGTTAGTCAAAGTACCGGTATCATCTCGAACATCAACACTCCCGGCAAAAGCACTTTGGGTACTCAGCCCGATAAACATACTGACCAACAGCAACCCGACGGCGGCCCACAACCAAAGCTTCCGCCCGGTTCGATTCACAATTAAATTCATTATAATTTCTCCTTAGTTCTGCACTTCCATCTAACCCTACTCAATAACCACTACCCTGGTAGGGAACGCTGAATTTGCTGGGCCACCTGGGATAACGCCTGACGTGCTTCGCTAAACTGGGCGTTGGTCAGGTTCAACTGGCGGTCATAGTCAGCTCCTTTGAGCAATAGCTGGAAGCCTGATGCATTCTTTAATTCGCCCAGCCGGGTATTTGCCTCGCTAAAATTACGAGTGGCTGCTCCGAATTGGACATCGCTCTGAGCGCGATTGGCATCCGGCAAGAAGTTCACCTCATCGCTGACTTTTACCACCTGGTCGCTGACCTCGTTGGCAAGATTTTCTACCTGGTCAACTTTAGCTTTCCAACTCTTCTTGGCATTGTTCATCAAGAAGAAAGCGATGCCTGCAATTACCAGCACAATAACCAACGGAATAGCAATAGCAGTAATCGTACCAGCCGTAGCGTTCCCGGCTATTTTTTCACCCATCTTTTCTATCAACTGCACCGTCCCGGTGGTGGGGCTGGCAACCAGGGCCGATCTACTTTCATCAATGATCGCCTGACGCTCAGAAGCGTTCAACTTATCCGATAACACCACCGCCAGATTTTGCTGGGCATTGATAATAATCAAGCCATCTGGGGTATTAATGTTCTGATAGATATCTTCCCCGTAACGCTGGGTTGAACCACCAAAGTTGGACGGAATTATCTTGTTGCTGATAAAAGCCACCCGAATGTCGGCTTTACCCTTGACCTTGTTAATCGCATCCTTAACTTGCTGTTCCAGGTTCGGGTTTTTGGCAAGATAGGTTGGGTCGGCCTTGACATCATCCGTCAAATAAAATTTCTGGCTAATCAAAGCGCGGTTCAAATCGGTTGAAGTATCCGCCTTTACCACCGGCATCGCCATCGCCAGCAGCAATAAACCTAGCAGGGTCGCCATAAGAGCTAACCAGCCCTTGTGCCTCAAAATAGTTACCTGGCTCATTTTCGTTATCACCATTATACCCTCGTCTACTCTAATAAACTTCCAAATGCCGGGCTTACCTAGCTTGACTTCCTCACCAGGAAGCAAAATAGATAAATGCCGGGCGAAACGGTTTTTACCAGTCGTTACCAGAGGTAATAAGGCTCAAGCGCCCGACTGTCTCTTGACTTCTACCCCGCCTGCAAAGACTTTACGCAATTGTCCAGATGAAAGTTTCAGGACGCAACATATATGCCGATTGAACTAACTTAGTTTGCTTTTTTGTAACAGTTCAGCCAGCTTTGGATTTGTTATTCTTCGCTTCGCTCAGAATCTAGATTCTTCGCTTCGCTCAGAATGACAGGGGGTACAGAGTTACGCTTTTTAAAAGATAGGTTTTGCTCCATTATACTACACTCTTCTGATTTAACCACCCGTTTTTAACCACCCGTTCTTTTGAAAAGCTGATAATTGTGTAATTTGGGTCAAAGGAATATAATGCATCTGGTAAATTAAAAAACGTTATTCGCCATTATTTATTATTATGTCAAGTTTTGTAAGTTACCTTTACCGTTTCAGCCTAGTTTGTAGGATACTTGACCTTACAAAGCAAAGCCTGACCAAATTCACTCAAGGTGAGACTGCATCCTTATGAACGAACAAGCACTAATTTATGTAGTGGATGATATTGCCGACACTGCCGAACTTCTTTCGGATTACTTGGGCAGCAAAGGCTATCCGACCCAAATCTTTTCGACGGGCGAAGATGCTTTACATGCGATTGAAACCGCCGAGCCGGAACAAAGACCCGATTTGATTTTGCTCGACTTTATGATGCCAGGTCTGGATGGCATCGAGGTAGTGCGACGTATTCGGGCCAATTCTTCCCTCACTTTTATTCCGATTATTATGACCACCGCGATTGGCGATAGTCAGGACCGGATTAATGGCCTGCAAACTGGCGCGGATGACTTTCTGACCAAGCCGATTAACCGCTCGGAATTGCTGGCCCGCGTGCGTTCGCTCTTGCGACTCAAGCAAGCCTATGATGAAAAGGGCGAGCTGTTGCTGCGGGTGCAGCAAGCGTATCACGACCTGGCTATGGCCCAGGGTCAGCTAATTTCTACGGCAGAGCGTAAAACCCAGGTTGAAACGATGATTGCGACTGCCGGGGGAATTTGCCACGAAATGAGCCAGCCACTCACCAGCGCCTTACTCACGCTGCAACTGGTTCGGCACGGTGAGACCCTGCAACATCCCGAAGATTTTGATACCATCGAAGCCAGTTTGCTCAAAGCGCGTGTCATCCTTGACCAGTTACGGGCGCTCACTCGCTACGAAACGGTGGATTATATGGACGGCAAACGCATCCTCGACATCGAAAGCTCCAGCGACTCCCCTACCGGCCTGGAACGCTATGGTAGCGACGATGACGACGAGTTTCCTATCAGACAATAGTTTTGAGTTTGAGGTTTGAGGTTGAGTTCTTTAATCGCAGCCCGACACTCTTTGGTAGTAAATCGTAAGTTTCTTACCGCCAACCTCATCTCTGCTTCTTTACACTCAAAACTCAAAATTACTCCCCGCTCCCAAACGTGATGCTGTAACCCGGCCCTAGCCTTTGGCGCAAAGCCATACCAATCGCGCTGCGGGCCGCCATTCCCAATTCGCGTTCCTGCCACAACGATTTCAATAACACCTGAACCCGGCGCTGGCCTTCGCTTTCCTCTATTAGTAGCTCTGACCCTTCCAATAAAGCTAAGGCTGTCCCTAGCCGATAGCGCCCTTCCAGGTCTTCCAGCACCCGTTCCCACAAGTGGGGGTCAGGGGCGGGGGAAGGGAGGACTGAGGACTGAGGACTGAGGACTGAGAGTGATTCCCGCAATCGTAAATCGCGGCCTCGCCCCCGTTGGGGGTAAATCGTGGCCTCGCCCCCGTTGGGGGTAAATCGTGGCCTCGCCCCCGTTGGGGGTAAATCGTCTGTCCCCTGACTTCCTTTGCCTATTTCTCGACCTCTGACCCCCGTCCCCCGTCCCCCAACCGAGTAATTCTCCTCAATCGCCCGGCGTAAGTATCCAGCGGTATTGCGGACTCCCGGTTGATGGGTATCCCGACCAAGTTGTTTGCGGGTCAACTGGACTTTTTCCCATAAGTAGTGTTGAGGATAAGATGAGACGAATTCATAGGTCAGTTTTTCACCTAACCCCAAATCACGCATAGCCGTTACTAGCTCTAAAAGCTTAGTTTCTTCTTGGTTATCAGTCTCATACTCGACCATTTCCGTTTCGTCTATTTCCACTCCATCCGAGTAATCCTCATCCGAGTAATCCTCAAAATCCTGCAAAGCCAATGAGCCTTCAGCCTGCAACAACATCGCGGGCGGTTCGGTTGTTTGTATTCTGGATTTTTGTATTCTGAAAGGTTGTAAAATGCCATGTTGTGGGTCAACCAACTTTACCCCTTTGGCTATTCCGGTTTTACCCTCTTGGTCAACTGAATTTACCGGCCCTGGTAAACCAGCTTTACCCCTATCATATCCCCCTGGTAAACCAGCTTTACTGCCAGGGTTATTCAACTTTACCCTGGTGGATTGCCGATTTACCGGGCTATTTTCCCCGATTGGTTTCTGCTCGTACCGTTCTCCGGCTATGGCGGTAGCGGGAGAACCTTTGACGGCACGAGCAGAAGTAAATCGGGGGTCGGGAGTGGAAATATTTCTTTGTTCAGAGATATAATATTCAGATGCTGAGTAATCATTCTGGTTAAAAGTAGCCTGGTCGGGGATATTGTTGTTCTGCTCCGCTTCATCCCGAAAGCGAAGTTGGTATACATTGACCTCATTCCGACCATCATAGCCGGTGCGTTTTTCGATGCTGAGGATGCCTTTAGCTTCCAGCCCATTCACTGCTTTAAGAACGGCGGGTCGGGAAAGCCCCGTGCCATAGTCCAGCACTGAACCATCCCGGCGACGTATTCCCCCGGTCAATTGGCTCAACGAAATAGCATCGGCTTTTTTCTTAAAGCCAAACGTGCGGCGCATAACGTAAAGCAAAACCCGTAGTTCGGCCTCGCTCAAGTTGACTGCCAGGAGGTCAAAGAACTCGTCCGGGATTGGGGTCGAGTTAAGGTTTTTGAAACCAGCATAGACAAAGCCGTCTTCGGTCTGGTGTGTGAGCTGAGTAGTGTTTAACTGCTGTTTTTTCATTCTTGTTTCCTGCGGTCTAAAGCATAAGTATTACCAGCCTAATAGTAAAGCCCCTCGAAAAGATAGGCAATAGTTGGCCCTATTCTCTATATCACTACTCTTATTAATACTTTATAGACCGCCTTTTTCAGCTCAAAATGCTTAACTCCGTACCACACAACTCTTTACCGCATACTACACATGTCTTTACTGCATACCACAGGGGAAGGACTGAGGACTGAGGGCCGAGGACTGAGTTTTCTAATCGAACATCGCCAGACCTAGTTCCCATTTTCTCAGTCCTCAGTCCTCAGTCCTCAGTCCTCAGTCCTCAGTCCTCAGTCCTGC
>JBBRSG010000202.1:0-7495 GCA_038245615.1 Chloroflexia bacterium
GGTCGAGTTGCAACAATTGGTAGACCATTTACCTTTGGCCGAGCGCTATTGCACCGATGGCTTCATTAACTATGCTGAGTTAATCTGGCCCTTAGAGCGTGTCCATGTGGTTAGCCAGTTAAAGGAAGAAACCTACACTATCGAGGGCCTGAACGCTGATTTAAGGACTTATCTAAAACGGTTTGCGCGACGGTGTCGGTGTTTTAGCCGGAGCCTGATGGCTTTACGAGAAGCCTTAAGGTTATGGGTATGGCATCATAACCGCCCTCAACGGTGCATTAACGCTAATCCTAAATACAAAGGTAAGTTATGTCTTGTATTTTAGCCACTCCCTAGAAGCGCAGTTTATTGACAAGCACGAGGCTTGCTTGTACCATCGCAGTCAATAGATTTTAGATATTCGATTTTAGATATTCGATTTTAGATATTCGATTTTAGATATTCGATTTTAGATTGCTTTTTCCGAGGAGTAAAAACTGATGTCGGGCTTAATTCTGCTGGCCGGGGGCGGCGAATTTCAAAAAGGTAATGAGACGGCGGATCGTTTTGCCCTGGAACAGGCGGGCGGGTTGGATGCGCCGGTTATGATTATACCGACGGCGGGTGGAGCGGACGGCGGCGTACCGATGGCCTCGCGCAACGGGGTCCACTGGTTTCGGCAACTGGGCGCAACTCAGGTGGAAGCCCTGCCGGTGTCCAATCGCCAAGAAGCTAATGACCCGGCTTTGGCCCAACGGCTGACTTCGGCCCGCCTGATTTACATGGCAGGGGGCAGTCCCGGTTACTTGTTGGATGCGCTTCAAGATAGCCTCTGCTGGAAAGCAATGCAGCAAGCTCTGGCAAGCGGGGCAATAGTTGGCGGCTCTAGCGCCGGGGCGATGGTCTTGATGGAGCATCTGTATGACCCATCGAGCGGGCAAGTTCGGGCCGGATTGGGCCTTGTCAAAGGAGCGTTATTTATCCCGCACTATAACGGCTTTGGGCGCAAATGGGTCGAGCGCCTCCAAGCCGCCCGCCCCGACGCAATCCTCATTGGGGTAGATGAAAAAGTCGCCATTATTGGTAACGCTGATAACTGGCAGGTCTACGGACGAGGTTGGGTCACAATCTACCGCGAGGGCCATCCGGTTAAGTATCAAGGCGGTCAGGGGTTTAGATTATAGGGGATTTACGATTTACGATTTACGATTTACGATTACCCAGAAGAGGCGAGGCGGCCATCTACCCCCGGCGGGGGTGAGGCCGCGATTAGGTAACTCAAAGCTCAAAACTCAAAACTCAAAACTCCTCCTAACGGTTCTGTTAATCCTCCTAACCGGCTTGTACGTCGGATTAGCCTTTATCAAACATTGGTCATTTAATACTTTCGGACACGATTTGGGTTTATTTGACCAGGGCGTTTGGCACTATAGCCGTTTGGAAGCTCCTTACTCCTCGCTTAAAGGTTACAGTTTGCTGGGCGACCACTTTACGCCCATCCTGATAGCGATTGCGCCACTTTACTGGCTGTGGAACGGGCCGGAAACTCTCTTGGTCGTACAGGTGCTGGCGGTGATGAGCGGGGTTTTCCCGGCTTATTGGCTGGCCCGCCAGCAACTCAAGGGCTATCACTTTTACCCGGCTTTTTTTTATGCGCTTTTCTTCGGGGTGCAAGCCGCCCTCGATTTCGACTTCCACTCCGATAGCCTGGCAGCCGCCGCAATTATATGGGCGCTATGGGCTTTCGAAGCTCGCTATACCGGACGCTATCTGGTTTTTTGGGCTATTGCGCTGTTATGTAAAGAAACCTACCCGGTTTACCTCAGCTTTTGGGCCTTGTACGCTATTATTAGCGGGCGGCAGCGAGGTTTACATCTAGGGCTTTTAGTTGGTGGCTTCGTCCTTTTCTTTGTGGAACTGAACCTGATTTTGCCCATTTTCGCTGGACGACCCTATTACTATACCGATTACGGCGATTTAGGCCAGAGTATGGGCGAAGTCGTGATAAATTCTTTGCAGCACCCGGAACGACTATTTAATGCCCTTTTTGGCAACGACTCCAAGCTAGTCACCTGGGCAGTATATTTGCTGGCCTGTGGCGGGGCAATTCTGGTACGCCCGGCGCTCTTGCTGATATTATTGCCCAATATTATTGAGCGGTTTTTGAATCCATCTCCGCCGCGCTGGTCGCTCTACTTTCATTACAGTATTATCCTCGCACCCTTTTACACCTATGCCGTGATATTGGCCTTAAACTGGTACGAGCGCAGCGAAGGCCGCTGGCGAAAAATCGTCATTCCAGGTAATGTCCTGAACCTTTGGCTGGCTATCGTGCTGCTGGTGAACGGTTTTATCTGGGGGAATTATATCTGGCACGGCATCGAGAACGGTTATTATCTGCTGCAAGACCGGCAGACCGTGCATGAGGCGCTGCGGCTAGTTCCGCCCCAGGCCAGCGCCCTTGCCAGCACCCGACTTGTGCCACACCTGACCCACCGCGAAACCATAGACGAAATACTTTCGCCCGAACCGCCCCACCCCGAACTACAGGCCGAATACGTGATTATCTCGCTCCAGGTCGAGCGCAACCCAAAAGAGCGGGCCTTACTGGAATCCGAAATTGCCCGCTTCCGCCAGCGCCCAGACTACCTATTAATTTATGAGAGAGAAGAAAATTTCGTCTTTCAGCGTCAGGGAGGGCGCACACAGAATTAAATTGAAGGGGCAATCCCTTGTGACATCTTTCTAATTGCTTGGAAGATGCCACAAGGGATTGCCCCCTAAAAACATGCATTGGTATTATGAATGACTTGCCCTTAGTAAACTTCCTGCGGCTCAGGCTTTTTGGCAGTTCCCATAAAATCAATTTCGCTATAGCGCATCAGCTTGTTCAAACGATGCCGCGCCCGAATATCGCGCATTGTGCCGGACTTCGAGCGCATAATAATTGAATGCGTATGTACCCCGCCTTCAGAATAGCGGACACCTTCCAGCCTTTCGCCATCGGTCACGCCGGTTATCGAAACGAACACATTGTCGCTTTTTACCAAATCATCCAGACCGTAGACTTGCTCCGGGTTCATACCCGCCGATAGCAACTGCTGACGAGTGGCGGTGTTGTGGGGATACGGGCGACAGACCATATCGCCATCCAGACATTTTAAAAGACAGGCGGTCATAACTGCTTCATCGGCCCCCCCGATACCCATCAGGACATCTACCCCAGTATTGGGTAGGGCTGCCATCATTGCCCCGGTAATATCGCCATCGCTGACCAGATGCAATCGCGCTCCGGCCTGACGGATTTCCCTAACCAGTTGCTGATTGCGCGGGCGATCCAGCACGACCACTGTAACTTCGTTGACCTCGATATGCTTGGCTTTGGCAATATTGTGCAAATTCCACTCGGCGGGATGGTCGAGGCTGATTGCGCCTTTAGCTTCCGGGCCAACCGCGATTTTGTACATATATTTTAGCCCTGGGTTGCGAAACAAGCTGCCCTGCTCCGCCAGAGCGATAACCGAAATGGCGTGGGGCAAGCCGAGCGCAAGCAAGCGCACTCCATCTATGGGGCGGACCGCTACATCCATGCTGGGCTGTGTTCCATCACCGACTTTTTCGCCAATGTAAAGATAGTCGGCTTCACCTTCCGGGCCTTCGCCAATCACAATTGTTCCGTCTACCTCAACGGCTCGCAGGGCTTTTTGCATGGCCTGGGCCGCCCCCTGGCTCAATTGGGCGGTCTCACCACGCCCCATTACTAGCCCGGTTGAGAGCGCCGCCGCTTCCGTCGCTCGAATAAGCTCCAAAGACAAGTTTCGGTCTATCTTTTCAGACATCACGCTCTCCTGTTTATCGCCCAATATGTTACTTTATATTGATACGTATAACAAAGCAGGCCATCGGTTGTTGCGGGCATTATAGCCGGGAATCACTGGAATGTAAATCAGGAATTTTTGAGGGTGAAAGCGAGAATATAAGCTAGAAAATTGGGTCTGAACTAAACCACGATTGCCGAAAGAATTCAGCCAGATACAAGGTCAAATAGTGGCGCTTTTTGTTGAATATTCTGCTATAATTAAAGGGCTTAACTTGCTCAATTCTGCTTTGCTAAAATAATCAAGTGTATCAACCAAAATATAACTTTTGGGCCGGGTTTGTTATTACTTTCGGTAAGCTCTAAAGCCGGAACTTGGCTCGGAATAACCGCCGAGACCAGTATAGTATTTCTAATCAAGAAACTATTTGCTGATTTAGAACAGTGGTTGCAGGGGAAATTTTACGGTGCAGGACAAGATACTTGACCCTCAAAGCGATACTAATCCTCGGATAGCTGACCGATATAAACTGGGCCAGTCGCTTGGTAAAGGGACTTTTGGCGAAGTTTTTTTCGCGGAAGATATAAGATTCAAGCCACCGCGAGTGGTGGCTATCAAAATATTACACTCCCAGTTTATTAGCGATGCTCAAGCCCGCGAGGATATTGAAAAAGAGGCCAGTATTCTGGCCCGCTTCGACCACCCCAATATTCTAAATGTGCTGGACTTTGAAGTGCGGCCCGATTTGGCCTTTATCGTCACCAAATTTGCGGCTGGTGGCTCGCTCGGCAACAAAATGCGCCCCGACCAGAACAAACCGCCCGTCCCCATGCCCTTTGACCGGATTATCTATTATCTTGAGCAAATCGTCAGTGGTCTGGAAGAGGCCCACTCGCAGGGTCTGGTTCACCGCGACATCAAGCCCCAAAATATTTTACTGGACAATAAGGACCGGGCGTTACTGGCGGATTTTGGGCTGGCGGCTACTTTAAGCAATACCTCGGCCTCCACCATGATTACTACCGGGCCAAGCGGAACGCCGACCTATATGGCCCCCGAACAATGGCACGGGCAGGCCGGGAAGCCAACCGATATTTACGCCCTGGGGGTGCTGCTTTATCAACTTATTACCGGACTACCACCATATCTGGGCAATATCCCGGCCCTGATGGGCCAGCATACCAGCGCCCCAATCCCACGCCTGAGCGAACGGGCCACCTGGCTGGACTATCCGCCAGTATTGGATACCATTCTGGCGGATGCAATGGCCAAAGAGCCACGCAATCGCCTCAAACCGGTTAGTCAGTTGTACGAGCGGTTTCGGGAAGCTCTAGGCCCAACCGTTCACCTGATGCCCCGGACTATTCCGACGATAGCCCTTGACCAGCTAACTATGTCGGTTGCTCAGGCTGGGCCACGCAAAGAGGAACTGGATGGTTCGCAGTCGGCAACGGTCAAGAATCTGGCGAACCTGACCCCGATAATTCTGGCGGGCCATTCTGAGCGCGTGACCGATATTGGTTGGTCGCCCGATAGCAAAATCCTGGCTTCTTGTTCGGTAGACCAAACCGTCTGTCTGTGGCGGGCCAACGGTGTTCCGCTTTCGCTCCTGAAAGGCCATTTAAGCGATGTGACCTGTCTGGCATGGTCGCCCGACGGTAGCCGACTGGCATCGGGGGCGGCGGATAACACTATTAGATTATGGCGCTCGGACGGGCAATCCCCTATCGCCGTGCTGAAGGGCCATTTCGGGCGGATTTCCAGCTTGGTTTGGTCGCCCGATGGCATGCTTCTCGCCAGTGGGTCGTATGACGGGACGGTGCGGCTGTGGAAAGCCGATAGTAGCCCGGTGGCAACTTTCAAGGGGCATACTGGGGCAGTGCTGGGGCTGGCGTGGTCGCCTGAAGGTCAGATTTTGGCCTCAACTTCGTGGGATAAGACTTTGCGGCTATGGGAAACCGACGAGGCAAAACTGGCAATCCCCAGGGTCGAGCGCCCCGCCCCAATGCGGCGCGTAACTGGTGGTCTTCAACTCCCCGAACCTGGCGACGAAATGGCGCTGCTTCAAGGGCATAGCCAACCGGCGCACTGTCTGGCATGGTCGCCGGATGGACAGATTTTGGCCTCCGGTTCGCGGGATAATAGCATCAAATTTTGGGGAATGGACGGCAAACTGCTCAATACTCTGACCTATCATCAGGATTGGGTCAACGATTTGGCATGGTCGCCGGATGGCAGGGCGCTGGTTTCAGCCTCAAACGACCAGACCGTGCGGCTGTGGCGGGCCGATGGCTCATCAGTTATTTCGCTCAACGGACGACAGGGTGGCTTTAATTGTGTAGCGTGGTCGCCAGATGGTCGGATGCTGACCGCCGGGTCGGTCAATGGTGGGGTTCAACTCTGGCGCAACGATGGTAGCCTGCTGACTGTCCTGGCGGCCCACACCCAGCCAGTCGGCAAATTGGCCTGGTCGCCCGATGGCAAAACTCTGGCCTCAGCCTCAGCTGACAAATCGGTCAAGTTGTGGCAAGTGGGGTAATGGGGGTCGGAGGTCAGGGGATTTACGATTAAGAACCTCAGTCCTCAGCCCGGCATTTATCTGACCTTCGACCTTCGATTTTAGATTTTTCAGAGCGGCTTTGTAGCTTTGAGTGAGAACATATAGGGCAGGGGCGGGGCCGCTTTCAGACGATAGCGGTGTGGTGCAAACTCTTCCAGGTCGCGGAACATTTTGAAGTTGATATAGTCAAACTCGTGCAGATACTCAAGGTGCAAGCCAGTAGCAGTCAAGGTGGTGATGATTTCACCCATGCTATGGTTCCAGCCATATTCTACCGGATGGGTGATTTGTTCGCTTTGGCCGGCATAACTTCCGCCTGTTACATCAAAACGAAGCGGTTGGTCGGGGTGCGGGTAATAATCGTGGGTGATTTTCAGGCCCGGCCCATCGGTCTGGTCCTCAAAGACCTGGATGAACGGGTGGTATTCGATCATAAAGAAAGTGCCGCCCGGTTTCAAAAAGTGGTTGATAACCTGACCCCACCTCGCCAAATCAGGCAGCCAAAAGATTGTCCCATAAGAAGTATAGACTATATCAAACTGACCGTCGAGGGCTTCGGGCAGGGTCAGCACATCGCTTTGGACAAAGTGGGCCGCTATATCCAGTTCGGCAGCAAGTTGGCGGGCCGCCTCGATAGCGTTCATTGAGAAGTCCACCCCGGTTACATCCGCACCGCGCCGCGCCCACGACAGGCTATCTAGCCCAAAGTGGCATTGCAAATGTAACAACGACTTACCCGCTACGTCCGGCGTTTCGGCCAGGTCTATCTCGCTCAAAGTGTTGCGTCCGGCCTTGAAACTGGCTACATCGTAAAACTGCGACCCTACGTGCGCCGTCGTCCACTGATCCCATAGTTTTTGGTTCGAGGCAGTGTACTCGTTCATTGGTTCTTCTCCCAACGTGCTCCGACTTAGGACTTTCGCTTGAAAAGCGGGGTAAACCCGGAAAAGTTATCTTTGAGAATTTAACGCCGTAAAATTCTCAAAGATAACCAAACTCGATTTTGGGGTTTGACCGGGTTATCCTCAAATCAGACCATCGTTTCCAAGCGAAAGTCCTAAGACTTTAACTTATAACTCATAACTCAAAATTCAAAACTATTCCCCGACCTTTGACCGGGCCAGTTCAAGGCGCTTGA
>JBBRSG010000203.1:0-7356 GCA_038245615.1 Chloroflexia bacterium
CGACCATCGGCACGCTCCAGATTTTCGACGAAAGTTATCTGTTGACCAACGGTGGGCCACAAAATGCTACCATGACCGTCGGTTTTTATCTGTATCGCACCGCTTTCCGACAGGCCGATTTCTCTTACGCCTCGACGATTGCCTATGGGTTGCTGATATTTATCGCGGTACTTTCGCTTCTCCAGTTCAAGTTCGCGGGCAACGAGGAGGGTAACTAGATGGCAACTGTCAGCACCAGAGCGCAATCAACTGTCGTCGGGCGAGTCGGTCAGCGCACTTTTGGCTCTATGCTCCGGCAGGGTCTGCTCTATATCGCCCTGATTGTCGGCGCATTTCTTTCGCTGTTTCCGTTCTACTATATGTTTATGGCTTCCACTCTGGAAAAAAGTCAGGTGTTAGCCCAGCCTCCCCGCCTATATCCGGGCGACCAGCTTTTTGCCAATCTAGAGCGGCTGCTAAACGATAAAACTTTGGATTTGGCAACCGGAATTTGGAATTCGGTGATTATTGCGGTAATCTTCACCATTCTGAGCGTCTTTGTTTCGTCGCTGGCGGGCTACGCTTTCGCCAAGTATAAATGGTGGGGTCAGGGTCTGATTTTTGGCCTGTTTCTGGCGACCCTGATGATTCCCAATCAGGTAACGTATGTGCCGCTTTTCAAGATTATGGCGGGCGGAAATCCCTTCGAGTGGAATTGGCTTGGCACGATTCAGGCGGTAATCCTGCCCGGTCTGGCAAGTCCATTTGGGATTTTCCTGATGCGCCAATCATTTTCCCAGTTTCCCACCGATTTAATCGAGGCTGGACGGATAGACGGGGCCGGGGAGTTCGGGATTTTCTGGCGAATAGCCTTGCCGGTGATGCGCCCGACCCTGGCGGCGCTGGCGATTTTCGCTTTCCAGAGCCAGTGGAGCAACTTCTTTTGGCCGTTGGTCGCTCAGGTCAAGACCTTGCCCACCCGGATTGGGGCGCTATCGGGGGCCAGCCTGATTGATTATAGTGGTATAATGACCCTCACCAGTTTATCAGTATTGCCATTAATGATCGTCTTTTTGTTGATGCAACGCCAGTTTATCAGTGGGGCGTTAGCGGGTTCGGTCAAGGGCTAATCGCCGAACACAATTCTGTGCGGAGGGGTAACTGGCTTCCAGCTCTATCCCTCATTTTCAAAAATATACCCTGTTTATCAGTTGTGATGTGACTATAGTAAGTAACGAAAGCAAAATTAGATCATGAATGACCAAAAATTCAAGCCTATTCCCGTAAAATATGACCGGGTTTATTATGGTGCCGATTATAATCCCGACCAATGGCCCGAAGAAATCTGGCCCGAAGATATGCGCCTGATGCAAGCCGCCGGGGTCAATCTGGTTTCACTGGGCATTTTCTCCTGGGCCAAAATTGAACCGCGCCCCGAACACTACGAATGGGCATGGCTAGACCGCATTATGAATTTGCTGGCGGAAAACGGGATTGGGGTCAATCTGGCAACCGCGACGGCCTCGCCCCCGCCCTGGATGGCGAAACTCGATATTGATACCTTGCCGGTGAATCAGGCTGGAGCGCGGTTATGGCCCGGCGCACGCCAGCAATTCTGCCCCAGCAGCCCGACTTTTCGGCTTTTGGCCCAGCGTCTAGTCCGGCAGATTGCCACCCGCTATCGCCATCATCCGGCCCTCAAGATGTGGCACGTCGGCAACGAATATGGCTGCCACATTTCAGAATGTTACTCCGATACTAGCGCCCGTGCCTTTCGGGAATGGCTCAAAAAACGCTATGATTGTTCGCTGGATGCTATGAACCAGGCCTGGGGTACTTCCTTCTGGAGTCAGGCTTACAGCGATTGGGACGAGATAAACCCACCTCGACTTGCCCCGACCTTTTGCAATCCTACCCAGCAGCTTGATTGGAAACGGTTTAGCTCGGACGCTTTGTTGGAATGTTTCGAGATGGAAGCCCGGATTTTGCGGGAAATCACCCCCGATGTGCCAATAACCACTAATTTTATGGGCCTCTTTAAGCCGCTCGATTATTGGAAGTGGGCCGCCCAGGAAGATATAATCTCCAACGATGCCTACCCCGACCCGTCTGATCCGGCCTCGCCAATGGATGCAGCCATGGCTTGTGATATGATGCGCTCTTTGGGGAACTGCAAGCCCTGGATATTGATGGAGCAAACCCCTAGCCAGGTCAATTGGCGCAATGTGAACGCCCTCAAGCGGCCTGGTCAGATGCGGCTCTGGAATTATCAGGCGTTGGGGCGAGGCGCAAACGGACTGATGTATTTTCAGTGGCGAGCCTCCAAAGCCGGAGCAGAAAAATATCATGGCGGCATGGTGCCGCACATCGGGACCGAAAACTCACGGGTCTGGAACGAGGTCGCCGGGCTGGGTCAAGAGCTAAAGCGGATTGAACCGGCCCTCTTGAATAGCACCGTCCGCCCTAAAATCGGTATCCTTTTTGATTGGGAAAGCTGGTGGGCGCTGGAACTCGACTCGAAGCCTTCCAGCGAGGTCACCATGTTGAGCCAGTTGAAGGCCTATTATGCCCCGCTCTATCAGAATAATCTGGCGATAGAGTTCGTCCCGCCCTGGGCTGACCTGTCCCAATTCAAGGTCGTGCTAGTCCCTAATCTGTATTTGATACGGGACGAAGATGACTTATCCCCACGTCTGGAAAAATTTGTGAGCGAGGGCGGGCGGCTAGTGATGTCGTTCTTTAGCGGTATCACCGACCAAAACGAGCATATCCGCTTGGGTGGCTATCCCGCTCCATTCCGCAAGTTGCTCGGTCTGCGGGTCGCCGAGTTTCAGCCCTATGTTGATGGTCAGCATAATAACTTGCGTTTGCTGGAAGCCGGGCAGGATTTGGCAGCAGAAAAGGCCGAGACTGCCTATAGCTGCAACCTGTGGAACGACTTGATTGACCTGGAAGGGGCGGAAGTGCTGGCCTCCTATACCCAGGATTTCATGGAAGGCCAGGCGGCCCTCACTCGCCATCAGTTCGGGCAAGGTTTTAGCTATTATCTTGGCACTCAGCCCGAAGCGGGTCTGATGGAACGACTCTTATTACAGGTCTGCCACGAAGCGGGGGTGTCCGCGCCTTTACAAGCCAACGTCCCGGCGGGAGTCGAGTTGGTGCGCCGCGAAAACGAGCAGGGTTCGTTCCTGTTTATCCTGAATCACAATCCGGCGATGGTTCAGGTGGATTTGAGCGGGCTAAATGAATATCAACTTCTGTTGGGCGACGCGGGCGAGTTACCTCAAGATAGCTTAAAGCTCGATGGATTTGGGCTGGCGATACTTTCGCTCTGATTTGCGAAATAAGTCAAAAACTACCTCAGCCGGGGCTTGACAGTTCCGGCTTTTATGCCATATAATTATTTCACCAAATAAAATAATCTACCACAACCAAACCGAACACTTGTAGCTAACACCGTAACAGCAAATTTAGGATTCTAAACCTGGAAATAAGGTCATTTGACGATGAAGTCAGTAGCCAATTTACTGGTCGCACAATCAGGCGGGCCAACCGCCGTCATCAATAGCAGTTTGGCTGGTATCATTCAGGCCGCTCAATCTGCCCTGGCTGTCGGGCGGATTATAGGTCTCAATGGAGGACTGGAAGGGCTTTTCGCCGGGCGCAAACCCTTTGATTTGTCCGACCTGACCGCGACCCAGCTAGAAGCTTTGCGCCACAGCAACGGTACGGCCCTCGGTTCTTGCCGCATCGCGTTGCAAGACGAACATTATACTCGGCTGCTCGATTTTATCCGCTCTCAAAACATTGGCTATTTCTTATATATCGGTGGTAATGGCTCGATGCGGACACCGCTCGAAGTATCGCGCCGCGCTCGTGCTGCCGGGCTGGATTTGGTCTGCATCGGTATTCCCAAGACGGTAGATAACGATTTGTTGGGAACTGATTTCGCGCCGGGTTATCCCAGCGCGGCCCGGTGGTTGGCCTGGACGACCCGCGATGCCGGGCAGGATTTAGCCGGGATGCGCGGCTTTGATAACGTCAAAATCATTGAAGCGATGGGTCGGCATAGCGGGTGGCTGGCGGCGGCTACCAGTCTGGCCCGTTCCCGCCCGGACGACCCGCCCCACCTTATCTATCTGCCCGAAACTCCTTTTGACGCTGACCAGTTTTTAGAGCAGGTGGCCCGAATTTATCGGCGGGAAGAAGTGGTCTTAGTGGTAATTGCCGAGGGTATCCGCGATAGTCAAGGGCGCTTTGTAGCCGAACTCGCTGGGTTGCCACGAGACGGCGAGGGGCGGGCGCTCTTTGGCTTTACCAGTGGCGCACCAGCTTATTTATGCGGGCTTGTGACCGAAAAGCTGGGCCTCAAGGCCCGCTATGACCGGCCCGGTACGCTCCAACGCGGGGCGGCCTGTATCTCGGAACTAGACCGACACTTGGCGTTTGAGGTCGGGCTGACCGGGGTGGAATACGCTTTGGAAAGATTAGACGGGCAGATGGTCGCCATTGGGCGGCAGTCCGGGCCGGGCGAAGCCTATGCCGCCAGGTTAGAGCCAGTGGCGCTGGACAAAGTGGCGGGCCACGAGCGACTTTTCCCCGCCGAATGGTTGGGGTCAGACGGTACGCCCGATTGGGCGACTTACGGGGTGTATGCCCGCCCGCTCATCGAACCGGGCCTACCCGACCCGATTCGCCCGGCAGAGTTTGCCAAGATAAGCAGTGGTCAGTAGTCAGTAGGGTAGTTTTGAGTTTTGAGTTTTGAATTAAACTGCCGTCCATTATCTGTATTTTCTCAGCACTCAGCACTCTTCTGACCTTAGATTTCAGATTTCAGATTTCAGATTTCTTAAATCGCTATCGAGTATAGTGGAAAGTAAATCGTAATGACCATAAAAATTGGCCTGGTGGGACTGGGCCGCGTGCAGTTCGATATGGAAGAAGCTCGCCGGGTATATACGGCAGTCGGCGGGGCGCTCTCTGAAATGGCGGGGGTGGAGCTAGTTCAGGCCGGGGATTTAGTGACCGACGGTGAGGCGGCCCAGGTCGCCCGACGGCGTTTGCGCGAAGGCGGAGCCGAAATATTGGTCATCTTGCTGGCGACCTTCACCGATGCTTCAATGCTAACGGCTTTAGTGGAAGAACAGGACGGCCTGAGTCTGCCGATTGTGCTATGGGCCGTTCCCGAACCGGAGCAAGGCGGGCGGTTGCGGCTCAACTCGCTCTGCGGGGTGAATTTAGCGGCCTATACCCTGACCTCGGCGGGTCGGAAATTTCGGTATGTCTACGGTAGCCCGAATGAGCCGGGGCTACTGGATGACCTGATGGCCCAGGTCGGGGCTTTGAGCCTGAACCGAATTATGCGACAGGCTCGGATTGGGCTTATCGGGACGCGCCCGCCCGGTTTTTACCCCAGCGGCTTTGATGAACTCAAGCTCTGGAAAGAAATCGGCCCGCAAATCCAGACCTATAGCCTGAGCCAGGTCTTTAAGCAGGCCGAAGAAGAGGTTTTGGCGGGGCGGATTGGTGAGGTGCGGGAGTGGCTGGGTCGCCACCTGAAAGGGCTGGAAGAGCTGAATGAGGCCGAAATTTGCAACGCCGCCGGAAGCTATCGCGCCCTGAGCGAACTGGCAACCCAAGATAAGCTGACGGCTTTGGCAGTCAAGTGCTGGCCCGAATTCTTTGTGGAACATGCCAGCGCCGCCTGTGGAGTGCTGGCATCGCTGGCCGAAAACGGGATTATCGCGGCCTGTGAAGCCGATTTGCACGGGGCGGTCACGATGTTGGCCCTGCGCCATTTTAGCGGGCAACCGCCCTTCCTGGCGGATTTGGTGGCGACTGACCGGCAGCGCGACTCGATTACCCTCTGGCATTGCGGCAATGCGGCCTATTCCCTGGCGGCAGACCCCACCGAGCGGCGGGCCGGGGTTCACGCCAACCGCAAGATGGCCCTGACCGCGCTCTTTCCGCTCAAGCCCGGCCCGGTGGTGTTATCCCGCCTGAGCTACAGCCAGGGGCGCTATCGGCTGCTGCTGGGTCAGGGGCAGGCGCTTGATTCGCCCTTACTATTCCAGGGCAATACCGCCGAGGTCGTGCCGCAAGGTGGGGCGCAAGCTCTTTTGCATAAAATTATCTATGGCGGCTACGAGCATCATCTGGTGATGGCCTACGGCGGACAAGAAGTCTATCAGGGCATGGCGGCCTGGGCCGAATTGATTGGGCTGGAAGTGGTGCGATTATAGTAATGACAACTTCCATAAAACTCAAAACTCAAAACTCAAAACTCAAAACTCGCCCCCAAGCGAGGGAAGGTTTCGACCAGAATTCAAGCGGGCTAGGGCGCAATCATAGCGCGGGCAAACATTATAACCGTGCGCTGCTCTTGCGGCTGATATTACAGCAAGGCCCGCTTTCACGGCTGTCACTCAGTCGCCTGACCCGGCTTAGTCCGGCGGCTCTGACGGTTTTGACCGGGCAGCTTTTGGAAGAAGATCGGTTGGTCGAGGCCACCGAGCAGGAGAGCGAGGATGAGGTAGGCCGGGCCGGACGACCTTCGACCCTACTTGACCTGAACCCGGCTTCGGGGCTGGCCCTGGGAGTACATATTGCCCCAAAAGCGGTGCGGGTCGGGTTGGTAGACCTCAAAGGGCAGGTTCGCGCCAAAGTGCGATTAGGCCCGCCGGGGGCTGATGCAGCTCGCGCTCTGGACGAAATCGGGCAGGCTATTTCGGCTTTATTGCAGCAAGATGGCTTGCAGACCAGTCAATTGCTGGGGGTCGGGGTCGGCGCAGTCGGGTTGGTCGAGCCAGAGTTGGGTATCAATCTAAACGCCTTGAGCCTGAACTGGCGGGATATTCCCATCCGGGCTGAACTGGAAAACCGCTTGGGTCTGCCAGTCCTGGTCGAGAACAATGCGCGAGCGATGGCCCTGGGTGAGCATCTTTTCGGGCGAGGGTTTCCCTACCGGGCGGCAAATCTGGCGCTGGTCTATGTCGGAGCGGGCATTGGGGGTGGAATTATTATCAACGGGCAGCCCTACCGGGGCAGTGCTTGGGCTGCCGGGGAAATCGGACATATTCGGGTTGTACCGGGCGGCGAAGCGTGTTACTGTGGTGGGCGGGGCTGTCTGGAAACCGTCGCCAGCGAAACTACCCTGGTGCGACAGGCCCGCAACCTGGAGTCGCCCTTTTTGGCGAACTACCCTGACCCGATTGATTTAGAGGCGCTGGTGGCGGCGGTACAGGCCGAGGACGAGGCCGCTCTGGGTCTAGTGCGACAGGCCGGAATCTATCTTGGAATGGCAGTTGGGGCGATGGCAAAAGTCTTGAACCCCGAAACCCTGGTGTTAGCCGGGCCGCTTTTGGATGGTCGCTTGCC
>JBBRSG010000204.1:0-7322 GCA_038245615.1 Chloroflexia bacterium
ACAAAGGCGATTTCTACCGGCAGGGTAAAGAGCGGGTTTTCGTGGTCTATGCGTTGGGTTTGGGCTACCGAAAATTTGGCACTTTTATTGGTCTCATCCCACTCCATATTGAGTTTGAAAGCCGGATAGCCCGCTTTGTAAACCCACTGCTCGAAGAACGGTTGCAAGTTGCGTCCGGTGGCTTCTTCTACCGCTCGTTCCAGGTCGGCGGAAATTACATTCTGCCCCCGGTACTTGGTGACATAATAGTTAATCGTTTTCCACCAGCCCTCTTCGCCCAACTGATAGCGCAACATGTGTAGCACCAGCGAGCCTTTTTCATACAAGTGGCGGTCAAAAAGGTCAATCGGCTGATTAAAAGTGTAGGCCACCAAAGGACGGCGGTAACGATCATTATCTTCAGATAGATAGGAGCGGGCGTTGCCACTCATTTCGTAGACAAACTCATCGTGGCCCTTGTCATGTTCAGTCCACAGCGCCTCGAAATAAGTTGCAAAGCCTTCATTTAGCCAGCCGTGCGACCAATCCCGGCAAGTCAGCAAATCGCCGAACCATTGATGGGCCAATTCGTGGGCCAAAAGCGGGTCACTGCTGTAGTCCTGATGATTGCGGGCATCGTGCAAAGTGTAGTCGGTCAGGGTCGTAGCGGTCGTGTTTTCCATTCCACCAGAAATAAAATCCTGGACGCAGACCGAGGCATATTTCTCATAGGGATAGCGCACCCCGATTTTGTCGGAGAAAAATTCGAGCATCCGGGGGGTGGCACTTAAAGAAACTTTGGCTTCCTCTTCTTTGCCCGGCAACACATAATACGGGACTTCAATATCTTCCCATTTATCCTTGATTTCGACAAATGGCCCAGCCGCCAGAGTTATCAAATAGCTACTATGCGGAATCGCCATTTTCCAGTGGTAGGTTTTAGTTTTAGCGGCCTCATCGTGCTGGGTTTCGACTAACGCCCCATTCGAGAGCGCGAAAAAATCCTCTGGCACGACCACTCGCATTTCAGTAGTACATTTTTGGTTGGGAGCATCATAGCAGGGAAACCAGAAATGATTGTCGGTGTCCTGGCCCTGACTCCAGACGTGGGTCAGCTTGTCGGGATACTCCGGTTCGGGCGCAATAAAATATAGCCCACGAGTGGGTTTAGCAGTATATTCAATCGCCAGGGTCAATTCCTCTCCCGCATTAAACGGCTCGTTCAGGGTAATGTGGAGCTTGCTATCCTCGTGCCGAAAATCCAGCTTGACCCCATTCAACTTGACGGCTTGAATTTCCATGTCGCTGGCATCAAACGTGACTTCGCTCAGGTTATCATTGACCGGGGTGAAAGTAGTCGAAGCCTTGCCCGCAATTTGCTTTTGGTCAAAATCCAGGGCCACATCCAAAAAAAGATGTTTTAAGGCATACTGGCGGTCAGGCGCGTAGTGCGGTTTATCGCCCGGCAAGGCAAAAGGCCGCGCTCCCCCCGGTCGTTGTACGGCTTGCTTGCGTCCCTCCGATTGCAAACCTTCATTATAGCGGCAACTATGGCCCAGCTCTCGATTTAACCCAAAAGTGTTTAAATTACTAAAATTCACGATTAAATTCTCCCCTATATGTTATAACCAACCCGCTTGATAGATTATAGCATAGCCCTCGACCATGCTGGCCCTATTTCTCGTTAATCATGTTGCTCAAAATAGCGGTCTTCTGATAGGCTGCATAAACTGCTTTGGACAAAATCGTCCGCAACGAGCCTTTTTCCAGTTCGTACAGGGCCTCGGCGGTTGTCCCGTTGGGGGAAGTGACCATATTCCGCAACTCTGCCGGGTGACGAGGAGTGTCGCGGGCCAAAAGCACCGAACCCAACATGGTCTGCATCACCAGTTCGCGGGCATCCTGACGGCTAAAGCCCAAATGGACGGCGGCATCTATCAAGGCTTCCATAAACAAAAAGACATAGGCCGGGCCACTGGCGGTCAAGGCCGTCGCCATGTCTATAAACCGCTCTTCCTCAAACCACATCTCTTGACCTAATGCCCCAAGCAAGGCCCGCACCTGTTCGCGCTGGCGCTCGGTCACTGCCGAAGTGGTCGTCCAGACCGACACGCCCTGCCCGATTTGGGCGGGGGTATTGGGCATCACTCGCACCACCGCCGGATGGTCGAGCCGACGGCCCAGGGTAGCGGTAGTCGCGCCGGTGACAATTGAGATTAATAACTGATGGGGTTGAATTTGCCCGGCAAGTTCGCTCAAAACCGGGTTGAGGCGTTGGGGCTTGACACATAAAACCACAATATCGGCCTCGTGGGTAGCTTCGCGGTTGGAAGTGGAAGTAGTAATCCCCAGCCGAGTTGCCAGTTCCTCGACCCGTTTGGTCCGTGGATGGCTGGCAAAGATAGCCTCTGGCCCTACCAGGTGCTTTTCCAACACCCCCGAAATCATCACCTCCGCCATCACCCCACTACCGATAAAGGCCAACCGTTGCCCGCGCAAAGCTTCGCGGGCCTGCTGCTCGTGGGCGGCCTGCTCCTCCAACTCCTGAGAATCCATTCTTCTGCTCCCTTTAGCTCACTCAACTCGACTTGATTTCCAACTAGCTAAGGATAACAAAAGGGCGGTCTGGCTGCAAACAGCGGTCAGTGAATACAGAACTGAGGGCTGAGTAAATCCAGTTGTTAGTCGGCATTTTAACTCAAAACTTAAACCTCAAAACTTTCCTACTGACCACTGACCACTTTTCCTAGTCCGCCGTTTCCACCCGGTCACGGCCATTAGCTTTGGCTTTGTAGAGGGCTAAATCCACCGACTTGAGCAAGACCTCGGAGGTCTGACCGTGATTGGGATAAATCGCCACTCCAAAGGAGGCCGTGATTGTCCCTAACGGACGGTTATTATAAAAGGCTTGTAGTTCCTTGATATTTTTACGGAAAAATTCGGCCCGCGATTGAGCATCCGCCAAAGAAATTTCCGGCAAAATCAAAATAAATTCCTCGCCTCCAAAGCGACAAACTACATCCTCATCTCGGACGTGGCCCTGCAAAAAATCGCTCGCCAGCCGTAAAATCAGGTCGCCGCCATCGTGACCAAAAGTATCGTTAAATCGCTTAAAGTAATCCAAATCCAGCATTAACACTCCTAACGAGCGACCGGAGCGTTTGGCGCGTCGCAATTCGCGTTCCAACGATTCTTCCATGTATCGGCGATTAAACAGTCCGGTCAGCGGGTCGCGGATAGATTGCACTCGCAGAGTTTCTTGCAGTTTCAGATTAGCCAAAGCCATCGCGGTGGGTTCAGCAATCGAGGCTGCCAACCCCATCTTGAACTCATCTATCACCGAATACGGCAAGTATAATTGCAAAAGCCCTAACACTTCTTTGGGCGTTTGAATCGGGACGCAGACATAGCTGGAAGGCAAGTTATCGAGTAAAAGATGCTGGCAGAGCGGTTCACTGGTGGTATCTTTAATCGGATATAAATAGCCCCGCCGCAAAGCCCGGCACTCGTCTACCTCAAACCGCTCCCGGCTAAAAGCCCCGCCCCACTTGAAAACCGTTTCGACCTGCTCACTTTCGGGGTCAATCATACTCAAGGCCAAAGCTTCGCCCTTAAAAATCTGCTCCATAAATTGCTGCACTACCGAATAAATTTCCTGCTCGGACTCACACAGGGGCAGCATACTCACCATCTCACTAAGCCGCGAAATCTGATTATTACGCTCGACCAGTTCTTTGCCCCGTTCTTCGGCCTCCTGACGACGGTCTTCAGCCTCGTTGCGGCGCTCTTCCAGGTTTTCCACGCTTTCCTGTAACTGCTCGTTCAGGGTTTGGAGAGTTTGCTCATAGCGTTTGCGCTGGGAAATATCGTTGAGCGTCCCGGAAATACCTTTTAGTTCAATTTCCCGGTCTATTGTCCGTTGGGCAAAAACCTCCATCCAGCGAATATAGCCATCTTTAGTCAGATAGCGAATTTCGTAATGACGGCTGCCGACTTCACCGTCCAACAAAGGCTGCAAAACATTATAATTAGATAGCTGGTCATCCGGGTAAATATACAGCGAGGAAGCTTTACCCAGACTTTCTTCGACCGAAAAGCCGGTGATTTCAGTCCAGGCCGGATTTAGAAAAGTCCAGCAACCAGTTTGGTCAACCTGAAAAATAACCTCCTTGAGGTTTTCAACAACGGTACGGTACTGATGTTCGCTGCGCCGCAATGCGACTTCGGCCTGATGGGTCCGAATCAGACGGCGAACCCGTTGCCGCAAGACTGCCGCATTGACCGGCTTACTCACATAATCCGTTGCCCCCATCTCAAAGGCCCGATTGACGACTCGTTCTTCGGCCCGCATCCCGGTAATCATCAGAATAGGCACGGCATCGTTATCGGGCAAAGCCCGCAAGCGGGCGCAGGTCTCAAAACCATCCATATCCGGCATCATTGCGTCCAGCAAAACCAAATCAGGGTGCAACCGACTGAAAGCGGCTACGCCTTCCAATCCCCCTTCGGCTTCAGATACCCGCAAGTTTTCCTGCTTCATCATCCGGGAAATTAATATTCGTGAGTCGGGGTCATCATCAATAATCAAGACCAGAGGACTCTCGGCACTCGCCATTACACAATCTCCCTTTGGCGTTCAGTTTCCAGAGCCAGAATTACCGCCGCATATTCCGTTTCCACTTGCTGCAATTCTGCAATTACTGTCGCTCCGGCCTTCTCCAGCCCGCTCAGTTCCAGTTTCTGACAAAGGGCCGCCAAATAGGTCGCGCCCAGGTTGGCGCTACTCGATTTCAGACGATGAGTGGCCTGATGCAAAGTATTATAGTCGCTTTGACGAACCGCCGCCCGAATTGTTTCCAAAAGATTGCCGCTATCCCGAATATAAATCTCAATCAATTGGGCCAGCAAGCCCGGCTCATCCTCGGCGGCCAACTCGCGTAATTCGTCCAGTACCTCGCGGTCCAGGCTACCAGCAACCGCATAGTGGCTACCGTCCTGCGCTACTCCGGTCTCAGAAACATAAGACTTACCAGTTCCATTTGGAGTGGATGTACCAGTTAAAGACGAGTTTTGGCTCGAAATAGTTACTATCGGGCTAGATGAGAGTGGCTCAGGACTATCAGACCGCAACCAGTGTGCCAACACTTCGCCCAATTGGTCAATTATGACCGGTTTGCTCAAATAGTCGTCCATACCCGCCGCCAGACAGCGTTCCCGGTCGCCACTCATGGCGTTGGCGGTCATAGCAATAATCGGCACATGCCGTCCGGTAATGGCCTCGCTATGGCGAATATGGCGGGTAGCCGCGAACCCATCCATCTGCGGCATCTGGCAATCCATCAAAACCAGCGAGTAATATTTCAGGGCGGTAGCCTGGACTGCTTCCAACCCATTAGACACCGCCTCGACTTGATAACCCAGCTTATGAAGTTGCATCAGAGCCAGTCTTTGATTCACCGGATTATCTTCCACCAAAAGTATCAGCTTGTCGGAATTGGTCAGGCCGGGGATTGCGCTGGAAGCAGCTTCAATCCGGGCCACTTCCATCGAATGCGAGGCGTGAACCACATTGGCAATACAATCAAAAAGCTGGGATTGTTTGACCGGCTTGGTCAGATAGGCACTAAAGCCCGAACTTACGGCATGTTCGCCCTGGCCTTTTTTATCAAAAGCCGTCAGCAAAATAAGCTGAGTCCCCGCCAGCGTCGCATCCTGGCGAATCGCTTGGGCCAGCTCGAAACCATCCATATCGGGCATTTCCAAATCTAGTATCGCCAGGTCGTAAGGTTGGTGGTTGGCTACCGCCTCGCGCAAGCAGGCCAGGGCTTGCTGTCCATCCCCGACGCTATCCGGCAGCATTTTCCAGGACTGCACATAATATTGAATAATTTCCCGAATGGTCTCGCTATCGTCCACGATTAATAAACGCAAACCGCGCAAATCAGTCGGGCCGCGTAATTGAGCCGGGTGGCGAGGCATCCCAATTTCAAGCGGGATAGTAAACCAGAAAGTAGAGCCGACTCCTTCCTCACTTTCGACCCCAATTTCACCGCCCATCAATTCTACCAACCGTTTAGAAATCGAAAGCCCCAGTCCCGTGCCACCGTATTTGCGGGTAGTTGAGCCGTCGGCCTGGGTGAAAGGCTGGAACAACCGTTTGCGGGCTACTTCCGAAAGCCCAATTCCGGTGTCATGAATGGCAAAACGGACGCGCACCTGATTGGAATTACTTGAATCCAGAGTGGCTCTGACCAATATCTCGCCTTTTTCGGTGAATTTGACCGCATTGCCAATCAGATTGACTAAAACCTGCCGTAGCCGTCCGGGGTCGCCCCGCAGATGGGCCGCAATCTTGGGTTCAATAAAACTCATAATCGGCAAATGACGAGCGCGAGCTTTGGCTGCCAGTAATTCGACTGAGCCTTCTACCAACCCCGCCAGCTCGAAATCCACCAGGTCGAGGGTTAATTTATTGGCCTCAATTTTGGAAAAATCCAGAATATCATTGATAATCGTTAAGAGAGCTTCGCCCGAATTACTGATAATCGCCGCGAGTTCCCGCTGCTCCTGGTTCAGCGCGGTATCCAGCAAAAGATGGGTCATCCCTAATACTCCACTCATGGGAGTCCGAATTTCGTGGCTCATATTTGCCAAAAATTCGGACTTGAGGTGGGAAGCTTCCAAAGCCTGGTCACGGGCCACTTCCAGCGCCTCGAAAAGCTGGACATTTTCCAGAGCAACACTTACCTGGTCGGCGATTAATAACAGCAGATTGAAATCATCATGGTTCAACTTGCGGACATCTGACTCGACGGCCAGATTACCCAGGACTGTCCCATTTTTATCTTTAAGGGGTATAATAATCGCCTGTTTGGTTTCAGGGGCAATGATAATAAAATCGGGGTCTTGATGAGCAGAATGCACAAAGGCGGCCTCACCGGTGCGGGCTACTCGTCCGCTCACCCCTTGGTCCAGCCGAATAAAGCTCATCACCTCGTCATAGCCGACATAGGCCATCAACGCTAATCCATCCCCGGAACGCTGGTAAATACTGACCAGATTATATCCGAAATCAGCGCTGATGCGGGTGACGATAGTCTGAAAGAGCTCCTTCGGTTTAAGGGTAGAGTTTATCACCTGGGCTACCCGTTGGACGGTGGTTAGCTCGGTCAGACGGCGTTGGGCGGCAGAATACAGATTGGCATTGTCCAACGCCACTACCGCTAATTGGGCAAACTGGGTCAAAAGGGTTATTTCGTTCTGGCCCAGGTCCTCTTTAGTCACGCTATAGGCCAGATTTAAGACCCCAATAATCTTGCCGTCTGAGTTGAGTGGCACGCTGA
>JBBRSG010000205.1:0-6793 GCA_038245615.1 Chloroflexia bacterium
GAGTATCGTAGAGTAAATGCAATTCAGCTTGTGGCATGTTCGGGCGGCGGGTATCTTGATATAGCTGATAAATTCGGGGATGGTTCTGTTTAAGTTCGGCTAACTTCAGGGGACGCTCCCGATAGGCTTTCAGCCGTTCCGCCAATTGTTGGTTCTGTAAATTATAATCAAGAATTTGCGAACCAACCAGCCCACTGTTTCCCCCGGAAACAAAATTGGTATATTGGTTATAATCTGGTATTGGGATAAGTCGCTTTGTTAGCTCACTACCAATGTTTTTGGGCTTTTTAGCCGCCTGATAACGGGCTTCCAAATAGCGCCCCAATTCAAGTTGCTGCTGATAGTGTCGCTGGGCGGTCAGAGTATCGCGGTAAAGGGAGTCGGAGAAAGGTGGCAGAGGATATTCTGCCAAATAGCGAGCGGCATAGCTGGTTAGAGGCTCAAGGCGGGCAAGGTCGTCGAGTGGAAGCTGGTCGAGAGTTTCTGATAGTAAGCTTTCGATAGTCGCCAGCCGATAACCCCAATCCAGCGACTGAGCCGGATTTAGCAAACTCGGATACCCTATCAGGGCCGGGTAATGCTTGAAAAGACGGGCCATCTCGCGCCCGGCGACAAAATTGCGGCGGTACATTTCAGCTATCGGTAAGGCCCGGTGATGATAGACCAGTGCTTCCTGGCAAAGTACCAATCGGCAACCTGCCTCGTTTTCCAGCTTGTAGCCGCAAATAATATCCTCGTAGTTGTGCCGGAAACGCTCGTCAAAACCGCCAGTCTGTTCCAGGACGGCGCGACGAACCGAAGCGTTAGAGGTAATAAATAAATCGAAATTCGCGCCGTTTGGGTCGAAAGTATCCCAGGCCGGGAAATAACCTTGCTTGAAATACTCGGAGGCCGGATTTTCCCGAAATTCAGACGACCATACAATTCGGCCTACTACCGCCAGATTTTCCGAGAACTGATGAGCCTGATAGTGGGCCGTCAACAGACCGGGGTCAGGGCGACAATCCTGGTCAATAAAGAGGATAAGCGGAGCAGTCGCCAGCCGCCAACCACTATTCCGGGCCGCCGATACGCCCCCGTTTTGTTCGCGCCATACCAGTCGTAGATTTAAGGACGACTGCGCTTTCAAGCTCTCGGCCAGAGCGCGGGTCTGGTCGGAGCTGACATCATCTACCAGCAGCACCTCCAAACGGTCATGCGGGAAAGTTTGGTCTTCCAGGCTTTGCAATAAACCCGGTAAATAAGTTAGCGCATTATAGAGCGGTATAACGACTGAAATATCTATCATAGCCGATATTATACGTCAACCATCGAGTTTTTGCTGACCGTATACTAGAGATTTTAGCTGTTTCACGTCAAACAATCTCAATAATCGCTCTCGTCATCCTTTACTCTTCCTATTCCAAGTTCCGCTAAAGCCGACTGCATCTCCCATTGCACCTGCTTATTATCCGACCCTGCCCGCAAACGCGCCTGAATTTCGTGCAAACGGGCTACCGCCAATAAACCTCGTAGAGCAGCATCATTCTGCCCGACGGATAGACCGCGCCCTACTACTATTTTTGCCAGCTGGACTTCGGTTTCCAATGGCTCGTCCAGCCCGGTTGGGTTTTCTTCCGCCAAAGCCGTCAGCTCTTCATCCGAAAGCCCGCGCCCATATAATTTACCTACTAGGTTCATTCCAGGTTTATTTTCTGGCAGGACTGCCTCAGCTAAGGTATCGGGGGTTTTAATGCTCTCTGTTACTTCATCTTTAGCAGATAGTGGCTTACGAGCGCTACGTCCGCGCTTTGGAGTGTGACGCACAGGCGCTTCCAATTCATCCAGGCGCTCTTTAACCTCAGCCGCCATCTTTTCAGTTATATCTTGCATATCAACTTCCTTTCCGATTTCCGATTTCCGATTGAAAGAATTCATTATGGCAAACTTCTGGCAAAGAAACAAGGAACATGTTTTCAGTAATAAGAAATCAAAAAGCCTCGCTTTTCGAGAAAGCGAGGCTCTTTTACCAATCGTAAATCGTAAATTATTTTAGTTTGCGTTTGAAAATAGCTAACTGATCTTCTAATTGCTCAATAGTTTCACGTAAAGCGGCTTTATCTTCGTCGTTGACCGACTTGACCTCCGGCAGAGTTTGTTGCAGATACAAGCTAAACCGACTCAATTTTTGCCAGGCCCGACGCGCTTCCGAGGGCGGGTGCTGTTTCCCGGAGAAACGCTTTTGTCCAGAAACGGCGGTTTCGCTATTAGATTTGGATTGTTTCTCGGCGGCTTCGGCTTCGGCTTCCTGTGCAATCATTTCGACGGCGGTATTGAGATTTAGCTGGGCGGTTTGAACTTGCTGCAACAGGTCGGGGCGCTGCAAAAGCTTCAAGCGCCGATAGACATACAGATGCCCTTTGCTGATGAGCTTGCCGATTTGCCGGGTCGAAAGCTGATAATCATCGGTCAGCTTCTTGAAGTAAAGGGCCTCATCGGTCAAAGACAAGTCTTCCCGCAACAGATTCTCGACCAGCGAAACCGCCCCAGCTTCCTGGTCATCGTATTCGTGAACAATCACCGGGATTTCGGATAACCCGGCGAGTTGAGCCGCCCGAAAGCGTCGCTCGCCCACCACTAGCTGATAGCGACGCGGGCCGTCACCATCGGTCAGAGGTCGCACGATGGGCGGCTGTAAAACTCCCCGCAGCTTGATGTCCTCGGCTAACTCCTTCAGGCGGGCTTCATCCAGCGAACGGCGCGGTTGTTCCGGGTTAAGCGCAATCTGGGACAACGGCAAAAGCTTGGCCTCATTATTGGCTTTTGTTCCAAATAAACTGCCCGCCATCAAGCCAGAGCGACTCAGGCTGGCGCTCACGGCGTTGGGTTTTACACTTTTAGTTGCCATAGTTAATGACTCAGACTTTTAGAGGTTGATAGTCCATCTGCTGCTACTTCGTGGGCCAGATTCACATAATCGAGGGCTAATTCACTATTGGGGCGCGAGGAAACCACCGATACTCCATTAGCGGTGCTTTCGATAATCGAAGAGCGTCGTCGCACCGGAGTGCGATAGACCAAATCGCCAAACTGGGTACGTAATTGCTCGGTCAGGTCGCGGTGGCCTTTCAGTCGGGCATCATACATCGAAATCACCAGCCCGGCGATTTCCAGATTGGCATTTGAGTTTTCGCGTACCAGCCGCACCGTTTCAAAAAGTTGCTCCAACCCAAACAGGCATAACGGCTCTGGCTGCACCACCACCACTACTTTATCCGCCGCTCCCAGCGCGTTCAAAGTGGTAATCCCCAGGGTCGGCCCACAATCAATAAAGACAAAATCGTAATGCGCTTTGAGAGGTTCGAGCTTGCGGCGCAACACCCGCTCGCGCCCGACGGCCTCGCGCATACTCATTTCGACTACTGCTAGACTTAGATGGGAAGGCAATAAATCAATTCCGCTTTCGCCGGTCTGCAACAGAACCTGCTCGGCCTTGACCTTCGGATCGGTCATCAATTCAAACATAGTTGCATCCAGCTCCAGTGGATTAACCCCAAAAGAAAGGGTCAAGGAAGCCTGACTATCGCAATCCACTGCCAAGATATGGTAGCCTTCACGGGCCAGAGCCGCCGCTAGATTCAAAGTCAGGGCAGTCTTGCCGACCCCCCCTTTTTGCTGGCTAAAAGTGTATATTTGCCCCACCGACTACCTCTTACTGCCCATGCCCGTTTAGGGTGGTTTTAAGTTGGGAACGTTGTCCCAGCTCCGCCAGTCGCAGCATTTCCTGATACAGATGAATCTCGACAATCGCCGACTTGGGTTTACCATTCCGCAAAACAATCGTCGAACGCCGGGTTTTCTCTACTTTATCCAGCGCCTGAGTCAGACCGTTTTTCAACTCGGTTACGCTGATAATATCCTCGGTTGGTGTAAATTCACTGTTACCCATATTTCGCCTCTACCCTTTTCTACCGGACAGCTTAAACTGCCGCGTCTTCCAATTCCTCATTTATTACCCAAACTCTTACTATTGTGTCCTCAAAAAGACCAGAATTCTACCCTTAATTATACCATAGTTCCGACATCTTGCGGTAGGTCAATCACGAATTCCAGGCTAAAACCTGGCCCTAATCGCTGCCGCAAGGCCATTCCAACTGCACTCCGGGCCGTTAGACCTAATTCGCGTTGCTGCCAGACCGAGGCCATCACGACGCTAACTTGTTCGGCCTGCACCCGCAAGACCGAACCTTTGAGCCGCTCAAGCTCGCTTGTCGCCACTCGATAGCGCCCCGCCAGGTCTTCCTGGATTTGCGACCATAGCTCTATCCCGCTTATTTCAGGCTGGCCTGTAGACGGTGGCGAATCGAGTAAGGGAATGTCATTTACCAAATGGTCGGCAAAATGCTGATATTTACTAAAGTCAGGTGGCCCAAAAGAAAACCGTTTCGCCTTTTTCGGATAAACTTTCGAGGTATTTTCACTGCTGGGAGTACGCTCCTCATCGGCTCGAATCAAAGTGGTTAGAACCGCCGCCGGAGTTCGGATATGCGGGCAGGTGGTAACATAGTCTACCAGACGGCGAATGTAGCTCAGGTCGCGGTGGCGGGCCGGAGAAAAGGCTAAGGCGACCAGCTTTTGAGCTTCCCGGACGGCGATACCGGGTATATTGTCAGTTATAACTTTAAGCGCTTCAAGTTCCTGTGGATTGGCTGTTTCAACTGTTATAACTGATTTAGAAACTTCCGCCGCCCGATTCTCATGATTCTCATGGTTAAATTCAGACTCTTTTGGGGAGTGCAAAACTTGCACCTTCGCAATATCGCCCAGTGGCAAACTTTGCGCCTGCTGGTTCGAGCTGGTCTCTTCTATCGCTGATTGATTTATTTCCAACTGGATAGTTGCCACCGAATGAAAGCCTCGGTGCGAGCGTGAGATAAGCTTGTGGGTGTGTTCCAGACCGTGTAGGGCCGTCACCAGAGCGCGACGCTTTACGCCTGCCCCATAATCTATCCGCCGTCCGTCGGCAGCAATAATTCCGTTCAAGAACTGGTCATAGCTGATAGCATCGGCTCGCTTGCCGTAGCCCAGAGTGTGCAGATAAATATAGAGCATTACCCGCAATTCGCTATGGGAAAGGGTGGTCATGATTTGTGACAAGAAGTAATCAGGGATGGTCGTAAAGGGGAGACCATCCAAAACATTGCGCTTAATTTTGGGCATAGTAAATCTCCTACACCCTTGACACGAGAATCTTCTTGTGCTATCTTTATATTGAACTGTTGGAACCAGTTCAAAAAGCAAAAGAAAATAGTCCCTGCAAGGGGCGAATTCTTGGAAAATCCCAGCTAGGTTTGGCCGCCGTCTTGGGATTTTCTGCTTTCATACTGCTTTTTCTTTAACTCACTTCAAAATATCTAAATTTCTCTATCTCCTCATAAATATTTAACAGGAATATACGGGAAAGACAGGATAAAGCTACAATCCTTTACAATCCTGAGCATCCTGCATCCGGTTGCCCGTTAGCAACCTTGATTACTCAAACAGTTAGCTTTACATAACTTATTCAAATTTAGTTTCTTTAGCTCAATGATTTTATTCACCCGATGTATATTCAATGGATGAATACTACTAGAGCTATAGAATTAAGCTACCGATTTGCTGGAACGTCGCTTTAACTGGTCGAGTTGCTGGCGTTTAATCAGCTTTTTGCGCTTGTCGAGCGGATCAATCTCCGCCGTCAGTAAGTTCTCCGAAAGTAGTCGGTAAACCTTGACCCTGGACACCCCAAGATACCGGGCGGCTTCCAGGATAGTGAAAACTGTTTCGTTGTAAGTAATACTTTCGCTTTCCAGCATTTATCGCTCACTTTCGGCTGATTCGCCAGTTAGCCATGATGGTAGCAAATTGAGTCACGTTCTGTCAATAGCATGTAACGACCAGTTTAAAAACTGGTTCAAATTGATACGATATGTTACAACCTTAACCCGATAATTGTCCGGCTTATTTGCGTTTGTAAATCGGCCAGTTTGAACCTGCCACATCTGATACTCTAGCATAATTGGCTTCTACGTAGTCGGCTACCAGTTTGAAACCGCCCATCTGGTCGGCACTCAAACAACCGAGGACATCAAATTGCCAGCAGTTTTCCCCCGAATGGTCTTTCTTGAAATATTCGAGCGGCAGCATCCATTTAGTAGTAGTGGTTGCATCTACAATAAACGCTGGAGGGTATTTTTGTAAAGTATCTACAAATCTGGAAAATTGTTGCAAGCTGGTATATTTGGGATTCATTAAACCAAACTGGTAACTATAGGGAGTAGGGGATGCGCGGTTAGCCAGAAAGTTTATTTCAACTTCCGCACCCCAGACCAGCACCGTGTTTTCGCTTTTTGTATTAGCTTTTAGATAGTCCGCTATCGCCTGTCGATTATTATCGGTTGGGTCGTTGTAACCCAATCGGTCTATCCAGGTCGCGGCTGGATTGATAACCAGGACTGCCGCCAGCAAAGCAATCAGCCCCAGACTTAGAGGTGCCGGTCGAGGCTTGCTATCGGCAGGCGCTTGGGTTATGTTGGCGGGAGCAAGTACATTGTTAATGTCCAGCAAGATGTAACAAAGGTAGGCCCCTAGCACCGCCACAGCGGGCAACCAGCTAACGTAATAATGCGAAAAGTAATTTCTGCCGCCTAAAGCCGTTAAAAGAAGCTCGATGGGCAATGCCACCAAAATTACCAATAACAAACTCTTTCCGGCCCGCTCTTTAAGTGGTCTAACCCGACAGGCCACCATAACCCACCCGGTCAGGGCCAGTTGA
>JBBRSG010000206.1:0-6654 GCA_038245615.1 Chloroflexia bacterium
CGGGCGGTGCAATCCCCCGCTGCGGCGGTGGCGGAAAACTTGCTAGGCCAGATGCGGGAGGCACTGGGGAGGACTGAGGACTGAGGACTGAGGACTGAGGGGGGTCGGGGGCATTTGTAGGATATTGCGCCAACTGGTTGCCGTCGGCTGATTTCCCTGACCCCCAACCCCACCTCAGACCTTGCCGAACAAAACGGGCAAATGGGCTGGTTCTTCGCGGGGCAGGGTGAAGTTAAAGCGTGACCCGCCGCTACCGGGGGTTGGGCCAGTCGCATTTTCGACCCAGATGCGCCCGCCGTGAGCCTCGACAATCGCTTTACAGATATACAGTCCCAGCCCCGCCCCTTTGCGCTCGCGGACATAGCGGCTGTCCAGACGGCTAAAGCGGTCAAAGATGCGCTGCCGCTCGCTTACCGGCACGCCGATGCCGCTATCGGTGATGCTGACGCTAACCTCGTCACTGGCGGTTTCCGCCGAAAGGACAATTGGGCCACCGGCGGGGCTGTACTTCACCGCGTTCTCGACCAGATTGACCAACACCTGCTCGATTTTGTCATAGTCCGCCAGCACCGCCGGAAGTTCGGTATCGGGCAGCACCAGGCTGACTTTGTGGCTGGCACTCACGCCCTGCATCTTTTGGGTAATCCGCCGCAAGAGACTGGCGAGGTCTATCGGCTGGCGGTTTAGCTCGATGCCGCCCGCCTGCAACCGCGAAGCATAGAGCAGATTTTCGACCAACTTGCTCAGGCGGTCACTTTCTTCCTGGATAATCTGCATCTTCTCGCGCATTTTGTCCGGCTCGATGGCGGTGGTTTCGTCGGCGTACAGCCCGGCGTAGCCCTTGATAATCGCAATCGGGGTCTGCAACTCGTGGCTGATGACCGACAAAAAAGTGGATTGCAGTTCTTCGGCCTCTTTGCGGGCCGTAATATCGCGTGCGCCCAATATGCCACCCAATATCCGTCGGTCAGTCGAGAGGATAACCGAATAGGTCAGCTCCACCGCTCGTTTCTGGCCCTCTTTGGTGGTCAGGACTACTTCGCTGCGGCGCTCTTCTTCCGGCTTGTTGATAAACGTGCCGAGCCGAATGGGACAGGCCGCCCCGCAATGGGCCTCGCCTTTAATGTGGGTAAAATGGAGGGCATCGTTGCAGTTCTGCCCGCGCAATTCGTCCACGCTCCAGCCCGACAGCCGGGCAAAGGCCGGGTTAAAGCCGATAATATTGCACTCTTTATCTATAATCAGGATTCCGTCGGGGCTATACTCGATAATCGCTTCCAGCCGCTGATTTTCTTCGACCAGGCTTTTGAGCAGCCGAGCATTGCGGGCTACCGGGTCGCCCCGACCTAGCACCAGGCCGGTTTGCTGCTGATAGAGCCGTTCTTCTTCCTCGGTTTGGGGAAAGCTGGAAGCGTAGCTACCCGGCTCGAAAGGTGAATTGAGGGCGGCTTCTTCCAAAAGCGGTTGGGAGAGGGTCGAGGGTTGCAACAGGCACAGCCCGGCAATAAAGCGGTCATCGGCTTGAATCGGCAGGCAAATCAGATGCATCAGCCCTTCCGAGGTCGGCACATCGGTCTGCAAGGCCAGCATATCTTCCGAGCGAGCATTCTGACCGGCTTCCAGCACTTTCTGGCGCAACTGGTTCACCAAATCGGCGATGACCGGCCTGATTTCGTCCAACAGCCCGGAGTTCAGCCCGTAGCTCGAAATCTTGCCAATCGCCCCGCGCTCCTCGTCCCAGAAAGTCAGCACCCCCGCCCGGCTGCCAATCGCCTGGACGATATTGACAATCGCGCTATCCAGCACCGATTTGGTTTGCTCGCTTACCGGCTGGTCGCCCTTCTTGAATTGTCCTCGTCGGATTCGCATAGTTTATAAGAAATCCACGTATGGTTGAATTAGCAATCTTCGGGTTATCCGGCTGGATATGGGCGGGGGTTGACCCAACCGCTCCCAATTATAACACACCCCGCCTTTCAGATTAGGCAAGGCAATCCCTCCCGGTTGCGCGGCATTTCGTAGGGGCAATCCCTTGTGGTTGCCCTGCCGTCGCCAGACGGCTAATCATGAACCCCCCGCAATGGTTGGCCCTTTAGCGTATAGCAAACGAGTAAGCTAAAGACCGAAATGGTGGCATTCGTTCATCGCGTAGCCGCCTTACGGCGGCAGGGCAATCCCTTGAGGTTGCCCCTACAAAATCCCTCCGTCTTCCACCCTGCCTTTCCCCGACCATTTTCAATCGAAAATCGTAAATCCTTCCGTCTTCCGTCTCCTGCTCCGTCACGCCCGGTCAAAATAGGCCGTTTTGTCGCCGCGCCAGACCCGGAAGGCTTCGGGGATACGGGTGACGTGACCGGGGTCGAGGTCGGCGGGTAAGGCATCCTGAGCGAACCAGCCTTTATCCAAAACCTCGTGGGCGTGCGAAACCGGCTCATGAAATATGCCGCCGTCAAGCGGCAGACACAAAAAGGTTATCATATAGAGTTGATGGCGGGGTTTCGAGCCGCACAAGCGCGAGTCGTGAACCGCGACCAACGCGATTGGTTGGCAGCGCACCCCAGATTCCTCTAATGCTTCGCGGGCGGCAGCCTGAGCGGGCGACTCGCCAACATCAGTCCCGCCGCCGGGCATGGCCCATTTCTGGTTGTCGGCACGCTGGATAAGCAAGATTTGGCCCTGCGAATTGATAATCGCGGCATCAACCGTCGGGAGCGGCATGGGGCGCGAGAAGATCGGCCCGCGCAATGGCTCGATTTCCGCCAGGGTTTGCCCGGTAGCCAGGGCCATCAAGCCCATCGCAATTGTCTGGATATGCTGGTAATTTTCCCGGTCATAGATATTATTGGCGAAAGTTAGCCCGTTAGCCGACATGTGGCGCAACTGGTCGGCCCACTGCGCCAACTGTTCGGCGGTACTTTGGGCGGGGTTTGGAATAGAATTAGCGTTGGGGTTAGAATTAGAAGCATCATTTATCATAAAAGATTTCTCCTGCTAAAAATAAAACAGGTGGCAAGGCCGTCTGCCCTGCCACCTGTTTTATTAAACGCGCTACTTCAGCAGCTTGTTGCTCTCATCCTCAATCTTCTTGAGAGTGTCGGTAACGTTGCCGCTGGCATTCTGGAACAGGGCGAACACATTGTTGTCAAAAATGGTTCGCATCTGCTGCCACTGGCCCAGTTTCGGCTCAGAAGCATTGGCATAATCATAGACAATCAGCGGAATGGTGTTCTGGGGCGCTTTCGCCAAAAAGTCCTTGTAGACCTGGCTATCTACCGTGCTTTTGGTGGCAGGGGCATAGCCGGAGCTGCTGGCCCATTTCGCCTGGAACGCCGACGAACCCATAAACTTCATCACTTCCCAGGTCGCGTTATCCTCATCTTCGCTCTTGCCCTTGAAGCCCAGCACCGCCCCACCGTACAGGGTCGTCAGCGGTTTGGTATTGGTGCCGCCATAGGGTAGCACGCTGGCATTCCAGTTGAACTTTTTCGCGCCTTCTTTCGCCAGTTCCGCCGCCACAAAAGAGCGACTGGAAGTGCTGCTGAAATAGAAAGCCGATTCACCTTTGAGGAAGCGGTTCTGGTCGTCAAACTGCACATTCGGGTCAGCCGTCGTAATCCAGCCATCCTTAACCCCCTGATAGAGCATGGTCAGGTGGTCAACCGCAGCTTTGTCGGTCAAGACTACTTTATTGGTTTTGTAGTCAAAAACCGTTCCGCCCCGGCTATAAATCCCGGCCACGATTTCGGAAACGGTCTTGGGGGTGAAAATCAAGCCGAAGGTCTTGCCGCCCGATTTCTCGGAGATGGCCTTGCCTGCGGTTACAAACTCATCCCAGGTCTTGGGCGGGCCAGCAATCCCGGCGGCTTTAAGGACATCTTCATTGTAGTAGAGTACCGGGCCGCTATTGCTGAAAACCCAGGTGTAGGTTTCGTTATTGTACTGCGGGAAAATACCCCGCGCCAGCATGTTGGGGCGATAATCCGCCAGGTCTTTGGCACTCAGACCGTAAGGCCCACTGATATACTTGTTCAGGCCCAAAATAACCTTGCTATCCACGAAAGCCGGAACCCAGTTTTCATATCCCGTCGCAATGTTGGGCAAGCCCCCGGCAGTCGCGGACTGGGCCAACTTCTCGTTAATCGAGTTGTAAGTCGCGGTATCATTGAAGTTATCAACTACGACCTTGATATTGGGGTTGGCCTTCTCGAATTCGTCCATCAGAGTGCGGAAAGCCGTGCCATTGCCTTTGGTCTGGCTGCTCCAGATTTTAATACTAATCGGACTCTTAGGCTCGAATTTGCCGCCCGCCCCGGCCTTAATCGTGACCGGCGTGCCACTAACCGTCACCGTGATGCTATCGCCGCTCGCGGCAACCGCCGTCGTCGCCGAGGCGGCAGTGGTGGTGGCGGCAGTTGTTGCCGAAGCCGCCGTCGTCGCAGCGGTTGCCGCCGTCGTTGCGGCGGCAGTAGCGGCAGCGGCGGTGGTTGCAGCCGTCGTCGCCGCCGCCGCGGTGGTGGCGGCAGCCGCGGTAGTTGCTGAAGCGGCAGTAGTCGCTGGAACAGGCGTGGCAGTCGGGTCGCCGCAAGCCGCCATCAGCGCGGTCAAAGCCAGCAACAGAACCATAACCAGGGCTACCGGCCTGGCTTTAGTTAGTTTGGTAAACATATTTCCTCCTTAAAGGATGACCGATGATAGCTGACCGACCATTTATTACTCAGCTTTGATTTCGTTAGCGGGAAAAGCTGACGGCGGTTAGCTATTATCCGTTGGTTATTTAATCCCGGTGCGCGAAATACCTTCGATAAAGCGTTTCTGCACCAAAAAATATAGTATCACAATCGGTATAATTACAATTGTCGCCGCCGCCATCAGCAGATTCCACTGAGTAGCTACTTCGGTATTGCCGACAAATTGCCGCAAGCCGGTCTGCACCACTGGAATACTGGGGGCGGCGATTAAAGGCCACAGGAACGAATTCCAGTTGCCCAAAAAGGCGAACAGTCCCACCGTAAAAATGGCCGGGGTCGCCAGGGGGATCGCGATTCTCCACAAAAAGCCGAAATCGCCCAGCCCGTCTAGCTGGCCCGCCTCATATAATTCGGTTGGAATACCCATAAAGTATTGGCGCAACAGGAAAATATAGAAGGCCGAGGCAATCCACGGCAAAAACAGGGCGGTATAGGTATTCGTTCCGGCCCAACTGAAGACTTGCCCAACCTGACTTACAATCACCAGATTTGGGATATAACTGGCCTCGTGGGGGATTGCCAGGGTTGCCAGGATGAAGCCAAACAGGAAGCCTTTGCCCCAGAATTGCATTCGGGCAAAAGCATAGCCCGCCAGAATCGAGGTCGCCAGCACTCCCAGGGTTTCCAGCACTCCCACCACTAAGGTATTAAAGAAATATTTGGTAAAAGGCGAATCTATAAAACTGGCCTCCGGGATGCGGGCGCTATATTTACCGCCCCAGGCTTTGCTATAATTCTCAATATGAAAGCCATCGGGCCAGAACAGATTAAAGAAGGTACTCCAATCTTTGCTCTGTCCGCTCAGGCTTTGGGGGGTGGAAGCCAAATCGGACTTGAGAGAAGTACCAATCATCCATAAAAGCGGTAATAGCATCACTACCAGTAGCATAATCAGCAATAAATGAACCCAGAATTGCTCGCGGGGTACAAACCGCCGCAGACTGGAACTCGTGGTTATTTTTTCGGTAGCTGCCAGCCGTTGGGTCTCAATCATAGTTCACCTTCTTGGACAAAACGGTTTGCTGAAGGGTGCTGATAGCGATAAGCAAGACCATCATGCATACCACTATGGTCGAGGCATAACCGAAGCCCGCGTTATCGGCCTGACTGCCGCGCTGGAAAGTCACATCGTAGTAGAACAGCGAAAGCACCTTGACCCCGGAACTAAACCCGCCCGGTAAGACCGCAAAGAACAATATAAATACCTGGAAGGCGCTCAAGGTAGTCACAACCAGCAAAAAGAACAGGGTCGGCGAAAGCAGGGGAATGGTCATTTTGGTCAGCATGGCCCAACCGCGTGCGCCATCTATCCGGGCGGCTTCGTAAAGCTCACGGGAGATGCTGGTCAACCCCGCTAGAATAATCACGATATTAAAGCCCAGACTATGCCAGCAGGCAATAATAATGATGGCGACCATTGCTAGACTTGGCCCGCCGAAAAAGCCGTTTTTCTCCCATTTAAAGACGTGCATCAGTTCGACCAAGACGCTCCATCCAAGAACCGTCGCTATCCCAAATAACAGGCCGCCCAGCCACACTCCGGCACTACTGGCTACCCGCCGTCCCAGGGCCATCCCTCCGGCTATCAGTCCGGCAATTATAACCAGTCGGACGGCGGCGGAGACCCAATCTACGTTTTGTCCATTGTCGAACATAATCTTGAAAACGCCGCTATCATCAATCAGCCAGCGCTGCATAGGAATACCCAGCCAGGCAAATATCCAGTTTATCAGGCCGCCGGGTCGGTCAGGGTTGGGTTTGACCAGGGCATTCGAGGCGTAGGGCGAAAAGATGATGTACCAGACGACCCCAACCGCATACAGCGAGGTCACATAGGGCAAAAAGAAGCCGATGCGGTAAAACTCTTTGCCCTTGACCACTTTATCCAGCAATAGCGAAATTCCTA
>JBBRSG010000207.1:0-6641 GCA_038245615.1 Chloroflexia bacterium
AGCCTCGACCGGAAAGAATGGCGGAATGTCGGTTGACCTTAAACAGCTAATTGAGAAAGACGGCAAAAAACCAGACGAATATGTTACTACTCCAAGATGGATGGGGTCGCTGTTATTTAAAGTTTCTGATTTAAGAGGGTTGGAGTTTCAAGTCGGCTATGATCCTATAACTGGGCCTGAGCCAAACCCCTATCACGGGGAAGTTTGGGGAAAATTCTCAAATAGTAAAATCCAGCAACTTAAAAATATTGCTGAATGGTTTGTTCCAATTCCAGATGTAAACATTCTTTAACAGGTTACTTAATCCAGAGCTTTGGCTTATTTGCCGCCGATAACGTGGATTTGGGATTTGGGCAGGGCGACCAGCCAGCGTTTTTGCTCGCCGATATTAATTCGGCGGTAGACTTCCGCCGAGAGTTCGACCATCAAGTCATAGCTGGTATCGAGGGTGGTTTTATAGAGTGGGGTTTGGAGGCGCAAATAAAGGGTGTAGCTAGTGCCGTGCGCTACTTCACGGATGATTTCGCCTTCCAGATAATTACCCTCCGCCCCACGCTCCCGCGAGCGCCCGGCTATCGTGAAAAGCACTCTTTCGGGCCGGATGCAAAAGGCCAGTTCTGCCCCCGGTTTAACCGAAAACGTCGGATGAGGAACAAGCAGTTCAGCCTCAAGGCTGCGTAACCGTATCAGGTCAGCTTGCGGGTCGGCCTCGACTACTTTCCCCCGAAAGATATTCTTAGTGCCGGTAAAGCGGGCGACGGCTTCGCTGGCGGGGTGAAACAGCACCTCGTCCCGCGTCCCGCTCTGTACCACCTGGCCTTGCTCGATGACCACCATCTGCTGACTGAGGGTGTAAGCTTCGTTCAGGTCGTGCGTCACCAGGATAATGGGCAGCTTGAACCGCTCCCGAATACTCAAAAGTTCCTCTTGCAATCGCCCTCGGATGATGCTATCGAGGGCCGCAAACGGCTCATCCAGCAGCAAAATCTGAGGGTCGGTAATCAGGGCGCGGGCCAGCGCGACCCGCTGTTGCTGTCCGCCCGAAAGCTGGTTCGGATAGCGCAAATCGAGGCCTTCCAGCCGCAAGGTTCGCAATAATTCCTTGAGGCGGGTTTCCTGCTCGATTTGAGGGCGTTTTCTGACCCCAAACAAAATATTATCGCGGACAGTTAGATGAGGGAAAAGGGTATAATTCTGGGGGACATACCCCACCCGACGGCGGCGGGCTGGGACGACAATCCGTTGGTCGGTATCCAATAGTACCTGCCCGCCAACCACAATTCTGCCAACATCCGGCGCGACCAGCCCGGCGATGACCTGCAAGGTCAGGCTCTTGCCCGTACCGGACGGCCCAAACAGGGCCACCGCTCCGGCTTCGGGAGTGGCCCGGAAATCAATATTGAGGGTGAATCCCTTCAAGCGTTTGGTAAAAGCTACTTCCAGCATTAGCGAATACGACTACGGGCCAGCCACTTGACCAGCATTAAGACACTAAACGAGGCCACTACTAGGATAAACGATAGAGTGACGGCTTCATCCAGCCCGCCACTGCCTTCCAATGCGCCATAAATCGCCAGAGGCATAGTGCGGGTCTTGCCCTCAAAGCTTCCGGCAAACATGATGGTTGCGCCGAACTCCCCCAATGCTCTGGCCCAGGTCATCACCATGCCGCTCAACAGCGAGGGCAGCGCCAGAGGGACGGTCACGCGCCAAAACGTCGCCAGCCCCGAACTGCCCAACGTGGTTGCCACTCGTTCAAATCCAGGGTCGGTGGCCTCGAACCCGGCCTTGGCTGATTTCACATAAAACGGGGCAGATACAAAAAGCTGGGCCAATACCACCGCCACCGTCGAAAAGCCGATAGTGATGCCGAATTGCTGTTCCAGCCAACTACCGACCCAACCTCGTCGCCCCAAAGTGATGAGCAGTGCGACCCCTGCCACCGCCGGAGGCAAGACCATCGGCAGGTCTATCAGGGTATCCAGCACATTTTTGCCCCGAAAATTATAGCGGGCCAGCAAATACGCCAGGGGTGTCCCAAAAACTACTGCTAATGCCAAAGTAAGGGTAGTAGTCAGCAGGCTGAGTTGTAGGGCGCTAACTACCGCCGGAGCAGTCAAAAACTCGAAAACCGCGCCGCCGACCAGACTACGCACCAGCAAAGCGATTAGCGGCAACACTAAAAACAGCAGCAGCGGCGAACTGCCCAGCAACAGCCATAAAACCCGGCGATTAAAGGGCCGATATACCCGCCCGACTTCCTGCGGCGGACGCGCCGGACTAACTAACTCTATCTCGGAAAGCGCCACGTTAATCCTTTTTGACAGTGGTAAGTGGTCAGTAGGGTAGTTTTAAGTTTTGAGTTTTGAGTTTTGAGTTACCTAATCGAAAATCGTAAATCGTACATACCTCAATCCTCAGTCCGGCTTTTTTCCGTCTTCTGCCTTCCGCCTTGCATTTTCTGCCCACTGCCCACTGCCCACTTTCAATCGTAAATCGTAAATCGTAAATCGTAAATCGTAAATTTATTTGACCGACACGACTCGTCCGCCGGTCATTTTGGGTAGTTCGGTGGAGTCGAGTTTGAAGACAGCGCGGGGAGTTCCGGCGGCGGCCCAGATGTCGGTAAAGGTCAGCAAATCCTCGTCAATCAGAGTTTCAAGCGGGGTAAGGTGGCCCATTGGTGGAATGCCGCCAATCGCAAAGCCGGTCTGCTCCCGCACATAATCGGCATCGGGCCGTTCGATAGCCTCGCCCAAATATTCGGCAATACGCTTCTCGTTGACCCGGTTCGGGCCACTGGCAATCACCAGCACCGGCTTATGAGCCTGTTTGGTGCGAAAGACTAACGACTTGGCAATCTGACCTACTTCGCAGCCAACGGCCTGGGCCGCCTCGATTGCCGTCCGGGTCGGTTCGGCGAATTCCACAACCTGATAATCATAACCCAGGGCTTTCAAGGTATCTTGCATTTTTTGGGCGCTGGAACTCAAATTCTCCGCCATAGTTGCTCCTTATCAATTTAGAACTTATCCTAGTAGGGGCGACCCTGGATAGTCGCCCTTGAAGACTAGGCCGGATTTGTAAGGGTAGCTACATACGGGCAGCTCCTACAAAAGCACCGATTGAGATAGATTCTTAGTAATGCCGAATAGTCCGGCGATTGGTTTATGCAATATAGCACAAAACCACTTCTTGCTCAATGAAGCCTAAGTAATTATGTTATACTTTGCTCAACTATCATTTTGGCTTTTGTCATAAGGAAAACGAATGAGATTAATGCCACCAATCTGATACGTAAATTTTTCATCCATTGACAAAGGATTCAGGCGGTGCTATGCTTTTAAAAAGCATCTGACAAGCTTAGTTATTACGAAAGCCTAAAAGCACCCTAAACGATTAGTATCAGGGATTAGCACTTATGAATCTGCCTTCCGCTTTACTTTTGACCTGGCCGCAGGTCTTTGTACTTTTGCTTCTGGCCTTAATCGGGGCGTGTCTGGCGGAATTGGCAGTCGGTAATGCCCCCAAATTTGGCTTTTTAGGTTCGCTATGCCTGGGGATATTGGGTAGTTGGCTATTCATCAATCTACCCTTTGAAGTTTCGATTGAGCCTCGGCTGGAGGACCTGCCGATAATCCGGGCGGTTTTAGGTGGCCTCTTGATTGTAGCTTTGTTTGCATTTTACCGAAAGCGAACCAGTGTCAGATATTAATTATGACCAACCGGGATATAGAAATATAGGTGAGCTATATAAGCATATTAGCGAGGTAGCATATGCACAAGAACGAATTTATCAAGCAGTTGGCGAAGGAAACCACCTTGCCGCAGAAGGAAGTTAATCAAGTAATCAGGTCAGCCATCGAATTGATTGCTCGGCGGCTAAAAGACGGAGATAAAGTTGTCCTCACCGGTTTTGGTACTTTTGAGGTGCGCCGCCGTCGCGCCCGCCGGGGAGTAAACCCCCAAACCAAAGAGCATATTACTATCCCGGAGACCCATACCCCTGGCTTTACTGCCAGCAACAGCCTCAAATTGATTGTACTTGGCCAGGCCGAACCGGAGAGCCTCAGTGCGGCATTTGAGCAACCGAGTACGGGGACTGGCAAGGTCGGGCGGCCTCGTGGTCGGCCCAGACTCAATCCCTAGCAGTAATTTCAGCTAATCGAACTAGCTTAATTAATCTTATAACCGTTGTTGACCTTTTTTTAGCTTGACATGAATATGGCCCTGTGTTACCATCAAATTCAACAAATGGGCCATAAATAAGCAGCATAAATCTATCAAGGGTCGGCCCACTGCTTTTGTCTTCAATATTAATTTAATTAACCACAATACTTTAAATGGGATGGGTCAAGTGGAAGAAGGTAAATCGCAACCAGCCGAACAGCAACTTGTAATCCTCGACCTGGCAGAAACCCCGGCTTTAACCAATGGACGGCCCAAAGGCCAACGCGGACGACCTCCCGGTAATGGCGCACGCGCCCAGGCTCTCAGCCCTGAACTGGTGGGGGTAGGCGCGGGGGCGGTTAGCTATGCCCCGCCGGTCAATCCTCGGATTAATGGAAGGCCTACTCGTGGCCCGCGAGCCGAAAAATCTGCGCCGGGCCGGGTCAGCTCCGACAAGCCGATTTTTACGCTGAGTGTCGCGGCTGAAATTTTGGCGCTCCATCCCCGCACCTTGCGGATTTATGAAGAACATGGTTTGGTCGTACCGCATCGTACCCAGACCCAGCGCCGCCGCTATTCCCAGAATGATATTAAAAAATTCCAGTTTATCCAGTTTCTAACCCAGCGTCGGCGGGTGAACCTGGAAGGGGTAAAAATTATCCTCTCGATGCTAGAAGAACTGCGCCAGTTGGGAGTTAGCGAGCCGGTAAAGCATACTTTTAAGGATTATACTGAAGTAGAGTGACATAACTATTTCATTATGAATGAAGCTGTGTTAGAATAAGCCGGGGAAATGTTCCGGCTTTTTATTTTATTCAAAAACCTGTTTTCATATCAACTCTCAAAGGCTACAGCTACTCATGTCTGTCCAGATTGCCACAATTCTAGGCCCGCTTTTCACTGTTACCGGTGCAGTCGTGCTGGGGGTAATTATGCGGGTGACGCGCATTTTCCAGGGTAACGAAGCCGGTCTCATCAACCGAATTGTTTTGACAGTGCTGATGCCAGTCTTTGTTTTCAGCGCCATCAAAGGGGTGAAAAACGAGAATCTGACTCCCGAAATTTTGAAAATTCCCCTGGTAGCCTATCTAGTAGTCGGTATTTGCTGTGGGGTGGCCTACGTCCTGGGGCGCTTTGTATTACGGCTTAACCGTCCCCAGATGGGGGCGTTTTTGCTGACCTCGATGTTTGGCAGCACCGGCTTTATTGGCCTGCCCTTGATAAACGCGATTTTCGCCAACCCTGACCCCAAAAACCCCACCAGCCCGATGATTTTGCAGCATGCCTTTTATAGCGAATTAGGCAGCCTGGTGCTATTGGTGACAGTCGGAGTGCTGATTGCTTCGTATTATGGCGAGCAAACCTATGGCGAAAAGCCCCGCTTTAACTGGCGAAGTCTCCTGGAAATCCCCAAGAGCGGCCCTTTTTTGGGCTTGCTATTGGGCCTGCTTTTTTACACCGTGGATATTCCCAAACCGGTAGTCACGACCTTGAGCTTTTTGGGACAGGCTACCTTGCCACTTATGATGTTCTCGCTCGGTCTGACGATTGTCTGGAAAGACATCCGGCGTTATCTTGCTCCGACCCTGGCAATGAACGTCATCAAGCTGATTTTTGCACCGTTGTTGGCAATAACTCTGTCCCGCTTTTTTGGCCTCGACCTGAATACCCAGGGCGTGATTTTGCTCAATTCCTCGACCCCGGCGATTATTATCTGTTTGGTCTATGCCGCGCAGTACAAGCTGGACCGGGAGTTTGCCAGTACTGCGGTCTTTTCCAGCTTTTTCTTTTGCCTCATCACCATTCCCCTGGTCACAACCTTTCTGCTGGCGGCCCGTTAGAGCAAGAAACCGAGGATAGCCGGTGGAATTTATAGTTTCAATCACGCTTTCACTGACCTTTGGTCTTTTCTGGATGTGGTGGTTCTATCGCCAGGACATCTACGAAAAAGAACCCAAACGCTTTGTCGCCTTTATCTTTATCCTGAGCATGCCGCTTTCCCTATTAGCGGGGTTGCTGGAATATACGATTGACCAGAGCGCGGGCGGTTTGAGCGAAAAACAAGGGTTTTTGGCCCTGGCCCTTTTTAATCTTGGGGTGGTCGCGGTTGTTGAAGAAGTTTTTAAATTTCTGGTGGTGTTTTTAATAGCTTTTCCCAACAAGGCTTTCAATGAGCCAATGGACGGGATTGTGTATGCGGCGGCGACGGCTCTGGGCTTCGCCAGCTTCGAGAACGCTTTTTATGTGCTGGACAAAGGGCCGTTAATCTTGCTCTTGCGGGGGCCGGTCAGTACTCTGGGGCATGTCCTTTTTTCAGCGATGTGGGGGTCGGCCCTGGGGATGTCGCTCTTGGAAACCAGTCGTGGGCGGCAAGCTCGGCTAATCGGAGTCGGGCTGGCCTTATCCATTTTGGCCCACGCCACCTATAATATTTTGATTTCGTTGAGCCAGCCCAATTTCCTGCCCGGCTG
>JBBRSG010000208.1:0-6482 GCA_038245615.1 Chloroflexia bacterium
CACAGCCATAGTCGTTTCATACTTACACACACAAGAATCTATATAATACGCTTGCTCAGAATCACACGACTGAATAGTTACGAATTAAAACTAGAATTGGTCCTTTAACGTTAAGCTTGCAGAAGCTTTTTTCTCGCACCTGTCAAAAGCGGTTGAAAGATGGTATAATGCTTGTGACGTTTAGAACTTTCTAAACGTGCGGAATGTTACGCTAATAACAAACAGCCAGCTTGCCCGGCGTAACTTCGGCCCCTTTTATGTTTTATGGGCTAATTTAGGGTAATTTGTAGTCTGAGTATTTGACTCGCCTGGGGGCGGAGGTTACAATAACCCAAATATGCTCAAATTCCGGTCAAAGTGCTGTTTCTATAACCGGGATTTATCCAATTATATCGTTTGTGCAATTATTGGTCAGGGTTATCCTGACCGTTGAAACCGATTAAACCTGACGCTGCCTTTGTCAGGTCAAGGTAAGCTGCGCTTGGGCGGGGAGTAGGGGCAAGCCGCGTTCAGGTGACAATTCAAGAAAGTGGTGATTATCTCATGGCTGGGCTGATTGATAGCATAAAAGAACCGGCTGATCTCAAGAAACTAAGCCTGGACGAACTAAAGACTTTGGCGACGGATATGCGTCGCACCCTTCAGGAAGTTGTATTCCAGACCGGCGGTCATTTTGCCAGTAATCTTGGTACGGTCGAGCTTGCAATTGCCTTACACTATGTCTTTAACAGTCCAGTGGATAAGCTGGTCTGGGATGTCGGACATCAGGCCTACCCCCACAAATTGTTGACCGGGCGGGGAGACCGTTTTAATACTATCCGCCAATACGACGGGCTGGCCGGGTTTTTAGAACGCAGCGAAAGCGTCCATGATGCTTTTGGGGCAGGCCACGCCAGTACCTCGATTTCGGCGGCACTGGGTATGGCAATCGGACGCGACCTCAAAGGCGACGATTTTGATGTCGTCGCGGTGATTGGGGATGGAGCTTTGACCGGCGGAATGGCGCTCGAAGCTCTCAATAACGCGGGTAGCCTCAAGACCCCATTTATCGTCGTTCTCAATGACAACGAGATGAGCATCTCCAAGAATGTTGGGGCGCTCTCCAAATATCTGGATCGAGTGCGGGCTGACAAACACTACCTGAGGGCTAAAGACGAATTCGAGAACGCCATGGGCAAACTACCGATGGGCGGCGAAATGTTGAGCTTTGCCAAGCGGGTCAAGAAGAGCGTCAAAGATATGGTTATTCCCAGCACTATCTGGGAAGAGTTGGGCTTTATTGGGCTTGGCCCAGTGGATGGTCACGATATTGAGACGCTTATCGAAACTTTCGAGTTGGCCCGTCGCGCCAAGTTGCCAGTATTCATTCACGCCATCACTGTCAAGGGCAAAGGCTATGCCGAAGCCGAGATAGATGTACAAGGCCGGATTGCCTATCACGCCCGCTCCAACAAGCTTAACCCCGGCGCATCCGGCAAAGGCCCGACCTATCAGGATGTCTTTGGGGCGACTCTCTGCAAGCTGGCGGAAACCGACAAAAAGATTGTGGCGATTACCGCTGCCATGCGCGAAGGCACTGGTCTGGTGAAATACGCCCAGCAATTCCCGGACCGCTTCTTTGATGTCGGGATTGCCGAGCAGCACGCCGTGACTTTTGCGGCAGGGTTGGCCTGCGAAGGCTTCAAGCCGGTGGCCGCAATTTATAGCACTTTCTTGCAGCGAGCCTATGACCAGGTGGAACACGATGTGGCTTTGCAACATTTGCCGGTCATCTTTGCGATGGATCGCGCCGGAATCGTGGGCGACGATGGCAAAACCCATCAGGGGATGTTTGATATTTCGTATCTGCGCTGTATTCCCAACATGGTACTAATGGCTCCCAAAGACGAAAACGAGCTACAACACATGCTCTATACCGCCACCCAATATCAGCTTGGGCCGACGGCCCTGCGCTACCCACGTGGCAACAGCTACGGAGTCGAAATGGATAGCGAGTTCAAGCTTTTGCCGATTGGCAAAGGTGAGATATTGCGAGAAGGGTCTGACTTGGCGTTAGTAGCCTATGGCAGCGAGGTATATCCGGCGATGGAGGCCGCAACCCTATTAGCCGAGCGCGGTATAAATGCCGCCGTGATTAATGCGCGCTTTGCCAAACCCTTAGACGAGGAGCTATTGGTCGAAGTGGCCCGCAAGTATCGCAGGGTGGTGACGGTGGAAGAGGCCGCCCTGATGGGTGGCTTTGGCAGCGCCGTGATGGAGCTATACGAGATAAAGGGGCTTTCCAACGAGGTCGAAGTGCATCGGGTGGGGGTTCACGATCATTTCGTGTCGCACGGCAGCCAAAATATAATGCGCGAAAAGAACCAACTAGACCCCGAAAGTATTGTGCGACAGGTCGAGGCTTGGTTCCCCGAACTAGCCTTAACCCGCAGCAAAACAATCGGTCTAACCCGAAGTTAAGTAGTATTTCAGTAGGGCAATCCTGGCCTCACCCTTGAGGCTGGTGGTTGCCCTACTGAAAGCATTCAGATAATTTTAAAAACAGGAGTTAAAAAGCCGGGATGAGCGCCGACACCGAAAATAAGGCGATAAAGACCAGTGAACGCAAGGTCGAGCATCTCCGCATCTGCCTTAATGAGGATGTTCAGGCCAAAGGCATTACGGTTGGGCTGGAAAATTATCGCTTTATTCATCAGGCTTTACCCGAAATTGACCTGAATGAAGTTGACCTGAGCCAGCAGCTTTTTGAAAAACCGGTCAAAGCGCCGCTTATTATCAGCTCGATGACCGGCGGGGCGGAATGGTCGGCCCGGATTAACCGCAATCTGGCAATCGCGGCTCAGGAGTGGGGCATCGCCATGGGGGTCGGTTCGCAACGAGCCGCCATCGAAAATGACGAACTTGCCTACAGCTACGCTATCCGGCAGTATGCCCCAAATATTCCACTTTTTGCCAACCTGGGCGCGGTGCAACTCAACTACGGTTACGGCCTGGAACAATGTCGCCGAGCGATAGATATGTTGGAAGCCACCGCCCTGATTTTACATCTAAATGTACTCCAAGAAGCCGTCCAGCCCAACGGCAACACTAATTTCAAAGGTCTAATTGCTAAAATCGAAGCAGTCTGCACTGCCCTGGCCCACGACGGCGTGCCGGTCATCGCCAAAGAGGTCGGCAATGGCCTTTCGCGGGATGTTGCCGAGCGGCTCAAGGCTGCCGGAGTCAGCGGCCTTGATGTCGGCGGCAGTGGTGGAACAAGCTGGAGTCAGGTCGAAACCTATCGCATCAAACGCCCGGTGGAACAAGCCGCCGCTAGCGCCTTTGCCGATTGGGGCATTTCTACTGCTCAATCAATTCAATGGGCGCGACAGACCGACCCAGATTGGCTGGTAATCGGCAGTGGCGGTATCCGTAGCGGGGTAGATGTGGCAAAAGCCCTGGCTCTGGGCGCAGATGCGGCGGGAATGGCCTTGCCTTTCCTGAAAGCTGCCGAAGTGTCAGCCGAAGCCGTCAGCGCGGTTATCGAGCAAACCACCCGCGAACTAAAGATAGCCATGTTTTGTATCGGGGCGCAAAACCTCGCCGCCCTCCAAGCCACCCCCCATCTGGTTCAGATTTCCTAAATTTAGGTAAAGGAGAAGAAAATAGAAGCATGGGAGAGCAAGATAATGTGTGGAAAGAAATCATTGATAGCTACTTTCCCCAGTTTATGGAGTTTTTCTTCCCCAATATCTATGTTGAGATTGATTGGAGCAAGCCTTACGAGTTTCTGGATAAAGAGCTGGAAAAGATTGTCCGGGATAGTGAAATCGGACGACGGTTGGTGGATAAGCTGGTCAAGGTCTACTTGCAAGGCGGCGAAGCGGTTTGCCTGTTGATCCACATTGAAGTCCAGGGCTATACTGATATAAAGTTTGAAGAGCGAATGTTCATCTATTACTATCGCATCTTTGACCGCTACGAGGAACGAGTTATCAGTCTAGCAGTGCTGGCCGACCCTGACCCCAATTTTCGGCCCAGCCAATATCGTCAGAATTATTGGGGATTTGAATTGGCGTTTCGGTTTCCAGTCATCAAGCTTTTGGATTATAATAGGCGCTGGGCCGAGCTAGAAGCCAACCTTAATCCTTTCGCAGTAGTGGTGATGGCCCAACTTAAGGTTATTGAGCTTCGAGGAGCGACTGAGCTACTAAGCTGGAAACTACGATTGGTACGGATGCTGTATGAGCGGGGCTACGAGCGCCAGGAAATACTTGAACTATTCCGGTTTATTGACTGGCTGGTCAAGCTACCGGTAGAATTAGAACAGCAATTTCAGGACGAAATCCGCAAAGAGGAGGGTGATAAAATGCCTTATGTAACCACAATTGAGCGTTGGGCCACCGAGCGCGGTCTAGCGCAAGGCCGCGAAGAGGGCAAAATAACCTTGTTACTTACTCTTATCGGACATAAGTTCGGGCCGTTAGTACCAGAAATGGAAGCGCGAGTGCGGCAGTTGGCGGGCAACCAACTTGATGAGTTAAGTCTGGCCCTCTTTGAGTTTATCAACCAAGCCGACTTGCAGGCCTGGATGGAAAGCCAATCTTCTACCCAACCAAAACCAAACTAGAAACTTACTTGCTATTTAATCCGCCCCAAGCGCCTGATTCAAGTCCCACAAAATATCTTCGGTATCTTCCAGACCAATCGAGAGCCGAATCATGTCGGGGCTGACCCCGCTGGCGATTTGCTCCTCTTCACTCAACTGGGCGTGGGTCGTGCTGGCGGGATGAATAACCAGCGATTTGGCATCCCCCACATTTGCCAGATGACTCAAAAGCTGTACCTTTTCGATAAAGTTTCGCCCCGCTTCTAGGCCGCCTTTAATCCCAAAAGTGAAAATCGCGCCCGCCCCTTTGGGCAAATATTTTTTGGAGAGCTGATAATACGGGCTATCGGGCAGGGTCGGATAATTTACCCAGGCTACTTTGGGATGCTCTTTTAGAAATTTGGCGACTTCCAGGGCGTTAGCGGCATGGCGCTCCATTCGCAACCCCAGGGTTTCCAGCCCTTGCAAAAACAGAAAAGAGTTGAAAGGGCTAAGGGCTGGCCCCATATCCCGCAGACTCTCGACCCGCGCTTTCATGATATAGCTGAAATCGCCAAAGGTTTCGTAAAACCGAATGCCGTGATAGCCTTTGCTGGGTTCGGTCATACCGGGAAACTTGCCGTTATCCCACAGAAATTTACCACTATCCACGATAATCCCACCAATGCTAGTGCCGTGACCGCCGATAAACTTGGTCGCCGACTGCACCACAATATCCGCCCCCCACTCTATCGGGCGGCACAGATAGGGGGTGGCAAAAGTATTATCTATCATCAAGGGCAACCCGGCTTCGTGGGCAATTTTGGCTACCGCCTCAATATCCAACACATCTATTTTAGGGTTGCCTATCGTTTCGCCATAGATAACTTTAGTGCGGGGAGTAATTGCTTTGCGGAAATTCTCCGGGTCGCGAGCATCCACAAAAGTAGTATTAATTCCCATCTTGCGAAAGCTTATGTCAAGTTGAGTATAAGTTCCGCCATAGAGGGTGCTACTGGCTACAATCTCATCACCGTGACTGAGCAGGGTGAACAGAGCGATAAATTGGGCCGATTGTCCACTAGCCACCGCCAGCGCTCCAACGCCACCTTCCAACGAAGCCACCCGCTCTTCAAAAGCGGCAGTAGTTGGGTTCATAATCCGGGTATAGATATTACCGAAACGTTGCAGCGCAAACAGATTGGCGGCGTGTTCGGGGTCTTCAAAGACATACGAAGTAGTCTGGTATATTGGCATCGCCCGTGCGCCGGTGGTCGGGTCGGGGCGCTGTCCAGCGTGCAAAGCTCTGGTGTTAAAGCCAAATTTTCGGTCTTCCGCCATTTTTATTCTCCTCAGAAATACATTTTAACAGGGATATACAGGGTTTACAGGATAAAATATAAAATCCTGAACAGCTGGTTTATCCCAATTAAATTTCATTGACGCTGGTGCGCCATCCCGCGAATCAGGTCTTCTGACTAATTTAGAGGTTTTCATCTGACTTTAGTTTATCACTTCCAGCGTCAAACGGAAAGCCAAGCGGGGGCGGGAGAAATTCAGGACGGAAGACGGAAGACAGAGTCCCCAATCGTAAATCGTAAGTAGCTATTCAGCCCCGGCGCGAGTACTCAGCGTTCAAGGGCGGCCACGCAGGGCCGCCCCTACCGGAATTGGGGTAAGGTTGATGCCTGGCTGAATGGTTACAATCGTAAATCGTAAATCCCCGTCCCCTGTCCCCCATCTCGCCCTTACCAAATCACTACCAAATCGTTATCTGAAAACCAAATTATCGGCAAATCTTTGTTATAGTTTATTAATTGGTAATTCGCAGGGATTACAAAGATTAGTTCGCATGTCGGGGTGGCTGCCAGCTATAGTATCAAAGGTCATAAAGTGAGTTTTATGGTAGAATAGC
>JBBRSG010000209.1:0-6451 GCA_038245615.1 Chloroflexia bacterium
CGCTGGCCTTGCTGGTGCTGGCAGTGTTGGGTGGGCTGGCTTTTACCGCTATCGCCTGGCTCTGGTTGGGCGGGGTGTTGGGCGGGGCGCTACTGGGCTGGCTGGCCTTGCTGGGTGCAATGATAGGCTTTGTCTTTGGCAGTCTGTTGGTGGGTCGCGCCCCGACCCAGGCTTATCTGGCCCTGGTTTTCGCTCCGGCCTATATTGGCTGGAAAATCGGAATTTATGCCAAAATGATGCTAGAGCGCACCCCCCGCGAGTGGGTTCGTACTCAGCGCAGCAAAATCGAATTGCTTGAAACCCCGGCGGAGTCGGGCGTGAAAAAATAAAATAATTGTCAACCGGATGGATGAAATGAGGGTGGATATACTATACATATCCCAATCTCAACCTATATTATTACAAGGTTAAAAAGATGCTAAGATACCTGAACACCTTTACCCGTTATATGTGGCTACTGCTGATCCCAGTGATTGCCTTTCCCTTGCTGTTTGCCAGTATATTGACTTTCAGCTCGGCCTATAACGCCACTGCGACCCTATGGGTTGAGCAACCGGCCTACATCACTCCCCAACGCGCCCCGGATGGCAACGGCAGCGATAGCCCCTCGCTCCAGACGGCTACCATGCTCAAGGAGCTATTGGGTACTCGCGCTTTCATCAATTCGGTAATTGACACTGCGCCCTCCCTGAAAAACATTGTGGACAAAGATGCTGACCGTCAGAATATGGCGGAGAGTATTATCAAGAATACCAAAGTTGAAGCTACCGGTTGGCGATTGATTTCGGTCAGCTACAAGAACGAGCAGCCGAAACTGGCGGGTGAAGTAGTCGAGACGATTACGGCCCGTTTCAAGACTTACTATGATGACCGCATCAAGCAGCAGAGCCAGTATGCTATGTCGTTCTACGAAAAGCAGATTAAAACTACTAGCGGCGACCTCGATAAAGTCAATAGCGACCTCAAAAAGTTTCTGGCGGAAAACCCCGATAAGGTGAACCTTGACGGCTATGGTCGTCCGCTCAAGCCGGAAGAACTGGAATATGTTAATCTAACCCAAAACCGCGACGAAATTCGCCGCCGCCTGGAAGAAGCCCGCAACGGTCTGTACAAAGTCCAGGTCGGTTATGCCGCATTCGAGCAGGGTCAGGATACTTACCTGAAAATTCAGGATAAGCCTGACACCTCAAATGCTAATACTAATCGCACTGGACAGATTGCAATTGGGGCGGGGATTGGTTTGCTGATAGGGCTGGCGGCGACTATTCTGCTGACCATCCTGCTGACGATTATGGATCGCAGTCTGCGCTACACCTCATATGCCCAGCAAGTACTTGGAGTACAGCGCGTCCTCGACCTCTCGAATGTAACTTCCAGTCGGGCCTTTAATACCAGTTTTACCTTGCGCCGCAGTCAGGCCCGCCAATTACAGGCCGCTGAAGCTCGCCGCCTGTCCAGCAAGAATTAGTGAACATCAACTGACTTGAAGTTATACTTGATGTTATAATAGGTGGGAGAATACGATGTTGAACAATCACTCCAAAGAATTTAGCAAGGTTTTATCCCTGACGGAGGTGGTACCGGAACTTCTGAGTGCCAATCCTGTAGCTCCTACAACGAATGGTTTGAAAGCACAGATGAACAATTTTAAGGCCGATGACACTGCCGAAAAGCTAGTCCCGCCCGGCGGTGTCCCGGAAAGTGAACCTAAATCTATTATTTCCAAAGCGCCCGGCAACCTCGGCAAGCCGCCCAAAAAATCCCGGCGTAAGAAGAACGGGCAGGTTGAAGCCGATTACGATAAAGTTACGGTGGATGCCAAGTTCCATCGCCTGATTCAGCAATTGGACATCAAGCCGAGCCTTGACCGCCCAATCATCATCGGGGTTACTTCGACCCTGCGCGGCGAGGGTCGCACGACGGTGGCGATGGGGTTGGCAAGCGCCCTTTCCCAGATGGTGGCCCTGCCGATTGCCCTTTTGGAAACCGATTTGGAAAATCCGGCCCTGGCCCAGGATTTTGACTTACCGGCTTATGGGGTCAGCGAGTATTTGCGGGGTGAACTCGAACTGGACGACTTGACCCAATCCACCAACCTGCCCGACTTGGCAATTGTGGTAGCCGGTCAGTGCGATGTCCCGGCCCTAGATTTGCTCCGCAGTCAGCGTCTGCCCAAGTTGCTGAAAATTCTGAACCAGCACTTTGCGGCGGTAGTGGTAGATTTGCCGCCGATGTGTCGCACCGGGGAAGCTACCAGGGTTATGGCTCAGGTAGACAAAGTGGTGATGGTGGTCGAAGCGGGCAGCACTCCCGGTAAGTTGGTCAAGAGCGCCATGGAACTCATTCCCGAAGAAAAACTCTTGGGGGTAGTTCTAAACCGTACTCGCCCGGCTTTTGGGCTGGCCCGTCTGTTCGAGCGGCTGTTCGGCGGCTAAGATTTATTTTATAGCTGATAGCGCATAATTTGGTTTTGGGCTATGGTCTATAGTTGGGAGGATAGCGTTCAATCGCACCGGGGCGAATGAAGTTTAAGTAAATAATCCGTGTATCCCCGGTGCGGGCGAGCGATTGCCCGTGTCTATCATAGTTAGCTCCATATTTCTAATAAAAAGATACCCAAAATCTAGCTACAGGTAGTTTATGCAAATCGTTTTATTTCTTCTAATCGGCTCAATCTTGCTGGGGGTGGTATCCCGGCAGAAAACCTACAAAACCTATCTCGTGTTGGGTCTGATGATTATTATGGCGGTAATTGGTTTTCTCTATCTCAGCGAACAATTCCTATAAATAGACTTACGACCCACCTTTAGCTATCTGTAACCAGTTATCATAAACCAGTTACCATAACCAATTACTAAATAGGCGACATATCACAATGAAACTTTCCCGCATCCTCGGCGGCCTTGCTATATTGGGGCTACTAACCGCCCTCGTTGCTATCATCATCTTCGCCGTTTTCAATCTGACCAGACCGAGCGACCCCGGCGGCCCGCAAAGCTTGCCGATTAATCCGACTCCGACCCTTGACCCCGATATTGCCGCCTTGTCCCCCGGCACAATTCTCATCAAGCTCGACCCAACCAAATTGGGTCTACCTATCAGCCCCTATATTTACGGAATGGCCGGAACTGACGAATCAGACCCCAACTTTAATTATGCCGACCAATTGCGCTTTAGTTTTATCCGGGCCGGGGGCAACCCTGCCACCCGCTATAACTGGGTCTTCGGCAATGCCTGGAATGCGGCCCGCGACTGGGAATTTCGCAATACCAATTACGGCGATGCTAATCCCGAAACTCCCTGGCAATGGACGGCGGACGACCTCAAGAAATTTAGCGCCGTACTGCTGACTATTCCGACAATAGGTTGGGTTGCCAAGAACAACGATAACGATACCCGCTCCAAAAATGTACCTAAGCAGGGTGGCCCGCCGCTCAGTCCCGGTTTAGAGAGCATCGCCGGGTATGACCCCACTGCTAACCGCGAATTGACCAGCGTGCGTAGCTTTGCCAAAAAGCCTGGGCCATTTCAGTATCCCCCACCACGTACCAGCAAACCGATTTATCAGGATGAATATGTGGCGAACCTGATCCGGCGATTTGGGACTGCCAACCAGGGCGGAGTTAAATTCTATGCGATGGACAACGAACCCGACCTCTGGTCTACTACTCATACCGATGTGCGGCCCGCCCGCATCGGCTACGATGAAATGCTGTCGCGTTACACCGAGTATGCCAGCGCAGTCAAGGCGGTGGACTCTTCCGCCCGGATTACCGGCCCGGTAAGTTGGGGCTGGAACGGCTATTTTTATTCTGACCTGGATCGGGGCAACGATAATTTCAGAACGGCCCAGGACCGCAAGAATCATGGCGATATGCCGTTTTTGCCCTGGTTTCTCGACCAGTTGCGAACCTACGAACAGCGCAACGGGCAGCGCCTTCTGGATGTGCTGGATATTCATTATTACCCGCAAGCCGGAGGGGTTTTCACCGACCCTAAGACTGATGCCGATACCAATGCCCTCCGGTTGCGCTCGACTCGCGCTCTGTGGGATAATAATTATAAGGACGAAAGTTGGATAAACACCCAGGTGCGACTTATCCCAAGAATGCGCCAATGGATTGAGCAGTATTACCCCAGCACAAAACTGGGTATCACCGAATGGAATTGGGGCGCGGACGATACCTTGAATGGCGGTCTGACGATTGCCAATGTCTTGGGTATCTACGGTCGGGAAGGGGTCTATATGGCGGCTTACTGGCGCTTTCCGCCTAAAGACAGCCCCGGCTTTCACGCTTTCAAGTTGTTTACCAATTTCGATGGCAAGGGCAGCACCTTTGGCGATACCAGCCTCTCGCTGATTAATAGCAACGATAGCAAGGTCAGTGCTTTTGCGGCCCGCGACACTCAGACCGGACGGCTGCGCCTGATAGTCGTCAATAATCAGCCCGACCAAAGTCAGCCCATCCAGCTAAAATTAGCCAACGCCCTGCCCAAACAGGTCGCTAATGTCTATCAACTAAGCTCTCAAACCGGCAACAAGCTGGCGGCCATGCCCGGTCTTAACATCGAAGACACCAATAAACTGGAGTTCACCATCCCGGCTTATTCGGCGACTTTGCTGGATTTGGAAGTATAGCAGTGGTCAGTGGTCAGAGAAATCCAGGACTGAGGTTTGCAAGACGGAAGACGGAAGATAGAAAAAATCCGAAGAGTCCTTGGCATTTTAACTCAAAACTCAAAACTTTCCTACTGATCACTGACCACTGACCACTTTTATGAGCTAAATTGATGAAAAAAGCAACATTTACTATATATACTGTGCTGGCGCTGTTAATTCCCCTGCTATCTTCGGTGTGGGAAAATTCTGCGTTGGCGGCGACTGCGCCCAGTTTTAATGACCCTGGCTTTGTCAATACCTGGCAACGGGTGGATAAACCAATTCAGGATTTGCCGGGGGTTGGGCGGGGCTACACCTGGGGGCCAACCGTCCCTGATAGTGCATGGGCCGTGACCGAAGAATATAACGGCAAAGAGCGCAAAGTCCAGTATTTTGACAAGGCCCGCATGGAGGTGAATAACCCGCAAGGCAACCCTGCCGACCTGTTTTATGTCACCACCGGGCTGTTGGTGCGAGAACTCGTGACAGGCCAGCGTCAGGACGGTGACAGCCAGTTTTATCAATTGCCGCCCAGTACGGTGCAGGTCGCGGGCGACCCAAATGAGTTTGGGGGGAACGCCGTTTCGCCGACTTATGCCAGCTTCAAGAACCTGGATAGTTTCGCCGCCGGGAATAAGGGGCAAGATAGCCTCCCAAAATATGTTATTTCAGCTCGGCTGGATAAAGCGGGCCAGGTCAGCCAGTTTACCCCGCCTCAGCCTCGAATTATCGGCGGCTATGACGAGGCGACGCGCCACAATATCGCCGATGTTTTTGTGAACTTTGGCAACCAGCGCGGCCTCATCTGGGACGGGCGCGGTTTTGTCCAGGGGTCGGTTTTTTTTGATAACTCGCTATATGTGCTGGGTCGCCCCATGACCGAACCTTATTGGATACGAGCGGTGGTCGCCGGGGCTGAAAAAGATATTCTGGTACAGCTCTTTGAGCGGCGGGTGCTGACCTATACTCCCACCAATCCCCCGGCCTATCAGGTCGAAATGGGGAATGTCGGACAGCACTATTTCAAGTGGCGCTATCAGAGCGGCGATAATCCGCTCTTTACCGAAAACCGGCTACCGCGCCTAACTCGCGGTTTAAGTCTCAGCCATTGGTTTGAGGGGCGCACCGACGAGGAATATCTCAAGAATTATTTCAAATCAGACGAGGCTGACCGTATCCAGGGCTGGGGCTTCCGCCACGTGCGGTTGCCAGTCAACCCTTATCCCTTTTTTCAGGAAGATAACCCCGATGTTCTTAATCCCAAATACCTGCCCTATTTGGATGCGGCTCTGGATATACTGCTTTCGCGGGATTTGGCAGTAATCGTAGATTTACACCCCGACGATAATTTCAAGCAACGATTGGCGAATGACCCTAATTTTGTCGAGCCGGTTAGCCGCTTTTGGAAAGCTCTGGCCCAGCATCTTAGCCCCCGCAGTCCGCGCCGCCTGTTTCTGGAATTGCTGAACGAGCCGGGCTTTACCTCTTATTTGTCGCCCAAACCGGCGATAGAGTGGCGGCAGGTTGAGGGCAAATTGCTGACTGCTATTCGGCAGGGTGCGCCGCGTCATACCATAATTCTGGATGCCCCGGTCTTTAGTGCAGTGGACGATTTGCTGAAGGTCAGCCCGGTGAATGATAAAAATGTGATTTATAACGTTCACTTTTACGAGCCATTTGTCTTTACCCACCAAGGGGCAACCTGGACCTGGGAAGGAGTGCGCCCTCTCAAAAATATGCCCTATCCTTCCAGCCCGGAAGCTTGCTCGGCAGCTTTGCTCCAAATTCCAG
>JBBRSG010000210.1:0-6377 GCA_038245615.1 Chloroflexia bacterium
ATCCCCCCGACCCCTGACCCCTGACCCCTGACCCCTGACCCACGCGACCCCTACCGGGTCGGCATCGCGGCCAGAAACAGGGCATTGCTGCCGAACTCGCCCGCCGAGCGCAAGATTTCGCGGGGCGGTGGCGGTGCGCCTTCTTGTCCGCGACCTTCCCATAGGCAGGCATAATCGCCGGTTGAGATAAAGATGCGTCCGGCCTCGTAAACCTGACTGCCGGGGCTGTTGTCCAGGGCCGGGGGCGGGGCGGCAAACAGATAGCGGCTGCTCAAAAGCGGATGATTCGGGCGCAACGGGATGGGCCGAGTGTTAAAACGCTGGGCCAACGCCAAACACGCCTGCTCGAACTCCTCGACCCGGCCCGCGCTGGAAGCCTGATTGCGGCAGGGTTCGCACCACAAAATCCCCCCCTTGTCCAGATATTTTTGGAGGGCCTGTTCTTCCGCCGGACTGAAGCTGAAACCACTGCGCCCGGTCAGATAGAGCATCCGGCACTTGTCGAGGGCCGACGGTTCGAGCGGAATCCCATCCAGCAAATTGGCATCCAGATTGGTCGAGTTGGAAGCCTCCCGCAACAGCCGTCGCAGCCCTTCGGTGTGGCGCTTCCATTCCAGGTTGCTGGGCGGGCCGTAGCGGACCAGGCCGACATTCAAGGCCTGCCGGGTCTGTCGTCCGGCGGGACTGGACGCGCCACCCGTGCCGCCGACGGTCTGGCGCGAGTTCAGGTCAATCTCGCCTCTGGTGGGCTGTACCGGGTTGGCGGCGTTGCGGATATTTTTGGTCGAAGGGTCTATTACGATGCGAGCCAGCTCTACCCCATTAAAAGATTTGTCGGTAGTAATCTGGGCCACGCACTTTTCTAGCACTCGCGACACCTGGGCTGTGCCACTTTCGGTGATATTTTGGCGCTCGATTTCCTCTTCATAATATTCCAGCATTACATAAACCGGGCCGGGGCTGCTTTGGGGCGGAACCGGCAAAACCTGGGGTTCGGTCAGTACCAGTAGCCGACCGGTCGGGTCAATTGCCACTCCCGGCCTGACGATAACATTCATTTCGGGGGGCTGGACGGCGGCGACTTCGAGGCCCTGCGCGATGCCAACCCCATGCAGTTCTAATAGATGAAATCGCATTTGGGCGCGGTGATATTCGTGGGCTTCCCCCCAGGTGCGCTCATCTATCAATAAGCCCCGAAACGGGTTGATTCTCAGAAATCGGCCTCGTGGCGAAGTTTTTAACTGGGTCATGATTTGGAAACCTCCTCGGCGGCTTTGGCGCTTGGACTGGCGGCGGCTTTGCTAATAATCACAAGGCGATAGGCGGTGTGGGCCGGTTTTTCGGCCTCGATAATCTGGCGGACTTTAGCCTCTATTCGGCTCATTTCGGCCTGCTCGATATTCGACAGGTTCAAGGTGACGGTAAAAGAGAAGGTCTCGCGCCCGGCAATCATAGTATTAATCCCCAACTGGGTTTCACTGCCCAACGTCATCCCGTCCACATATTCGGTGATATGGGGTTCTACCCCGGTATATAACTGGATATATTCGGTCAGCCCGGCCTTGGTCCCGCGCCGACCATAGAGGTCTACCGCCGCGTGAACCAGCTTGCGGCGCTTTTCCAAAGGCCAGCTTTCGTCCATCACCAGACTAACCCAGCCCGCCAGCCAGTCCAACATTTCGGGCGGGGTAAAAAGCGGATTAAAATAATAGTGCAGGCTGTCCACCTGGCGCAATAACGGCTTGAGGGTATCCTCGAAGATAAAGAGAAACCGCCGCATGAAATCGTCCCCGGCATATATCGCGGGGAGGAAACTCATCAGCAGCCCAGGCCGATACCGCTCAATCTCGGAGGGTTGACGCAAGGTGTCCGGCAAACTTTGATTTAATTCGTCTTTAGCAAGTGTCATGTTATTTACGATTTACGCTTAAAAGTGGTCAGTGGTCAGTGTCCAGTCAATAAGTTTTGAGGTTTGAGTTGAAATGCTGACCTCTAACCGCATTTACTTCCGTCTTCGGTCTTCGGTCTTCCGTCTTGCATTTCTCTGACCACTGACCACTGACCACTAACTACTTTGCTCCTCAGATAAAATGAATCAGATGGCGGTACGAGCAGAGTAGCCCACGCGGGCCGGGGTCTACCCGCTCGACCATCTGCTTGAATTTGCCCTGGCGGGGGTCATCTACCGGGTAAAGCTCGACTTTCTGGACGAACTCAACCCCCTCGATGTTATAAAGCAGGGCGATAATTTCGGTATTATAGAGCGGGCGACCAAAGGGCCACCCTTCGCCCGGCTTCTCAAAGCGTAGTTTCGGGTCTGGCCCGCCAAAGACCGGGTGGATCAAGCGATATAGCCGCTCCTCGGCCTGGCGCTTGACCTGCTCGTTTACATAAGGATTAATCGTCTTGACCCACGATTGAACTGTCACCCAGTAATATTGGGGGGTGATAAGCTGGACGGTGGTGGTCAGGAGACGGCGCGAGTCCAGGTGGTTCATAATCGAAGAATACATATCATTAGAGATTTGTAAATCTTCCGGCAGCAACTCGCGCCGGTCAGCCTGTACCTCTGGCACGACCATTAGCATGACCGTTCCCGGCTCAACTCGTTGCACCTGGGCCGTCATTCCAGTGATGCCATTCGCTCCGTTAGAACCATTTGCCCCATTGCTGTAACTCCCGTTGCCATTGGAGCTGGTATTGGCGGAGCTAGTGATAGTCGGGCGGTCAAGCGCCGCCGGGGTCAGACAGCGCACTCTGGCGACCCCGCCCGTCGCCTCGCGGGTCAACACCTCGAAATCCTCGGCGGTGACGGCCCGATTTCGCGCCCGCAAGGTACGTGGCCCACGCAACAGGGCGTGTTCCAGGCTTTCGGGATTGTGACCACCGACGGCAGGTCGGTAGTTTATCACCCGGTCTACATACGGAATCGAGGTTTTGAGGACATTGACCGTTTCGCTGCCGACATTGCCATCCAAACCGCCGCCGGTGCGATAGGCCTTGAGCCGAATTTCGACCCCATAAGGCGGAACTGCCCCGAATTGGGTTTCCTGCCCGTTGGGGCTGCGAATCGCCGGGCCAAAACTGATTTCACCATTGATATAATCACACACGAAATGGCGGTCATGCTGGCCCGACTCCGAAAAATCCTCGACGGGCAACCAGATTTCAGCCGGGCGGTCATCTTGTCCACTGCACATAATAATTTCGCCCTGGCCCGGCTTGAGAGTCAGCACTGGCTGGTTTTTGAGCTTGAAACGCTGGCCCGGCTCGCCACTGGAACGGCCTAAAATCTCCTCGGTGATAATCTGGCTATGGGTCGCCGTCACTGTTCCCCCGATGGTATAGGCGCTAAACCGGCGGACTACCGGGCTTTTGCTATAGCCAGGCTGGTTGGCTTTGGGGGAAGTGTAGCGGCAACGCAGCCACCAGGCTAGTTTCTCATCCTCGCCGATGGTCATTACAGTCTGGATGCACGAAGACGGCACAAAGACCTGCAATTCCCCGAAATGGCGGGTCAGCCCCTCGGTATTATCGCCTCTGGGGGCGATTTCGAGGGTCATCCACTTCACTTCTTTGCTATCCCAGTATTCCCACAAAAGCGGTGGATTGGCGGGATTAATCCCCACCCCGACTTCCTCACAATCCAGCCCTAATACCAAAGTATTGCTGGCAATGCTGTTTTCGGTAAACCCTAGATAAAAGGCGTTGCCAGGCTGAGGTTGAGCATCGAAAATAGCCAGTGCCGGCGGAAAAGCATCGGTGGCCTTCTTGCTGAGGTCGGCAAATACGGGTTTTTCTACTTCACAATTGGTGGTCGTCAGGACGTGTTTCAGGTTGGGTCGGACGATAGCTATATCCTGCTCGGTGGTGAAAATCTGGGCGGCTTCGGTTTCGGTGCGAACTGTAGCTACTTCCGTCCCACGCGGAATCGTGATGCTGTTGGGCTGGGCCGCCGAAAGCCAGAAAGTGACATCGGCTCTGGCGGGAATCGGAGGCAGCAACTTGACCCCAATCATATCCAGAAAAGCGCGGTAATTTTTCTCCGGGACGCGGTTCATCTGATAGAGCATCTGGTCTACCATGTAGGCAAAAAGCTCAATCAAGGTTACGCCGGGGTCGCTGACATTGTGATTGGTCCATTCCGGGGTATAGCGCGGAATCCGAAGCTTGGCTTCGTCCACGAAATCCTGAAAAGTGCGCTCGTCCAGCCGGATATTAGGTAAGGCCATTGGTTTCCTCGTGCTGTTCGTTAGTTGCCTGCAACTTATAATTGGGCCAGGTGTTCAAGGGCCATATAGGGTCGCCCCTACAGGAATCAGTGGTACGGTTGCCTTGAAATTAAACTTGTTTCCTGCAAATGATAATTAGGATTGGGCCAAAGAGTTCCGCTAATCCTGACCACGTGGAATAACATAGAAAGGATAGACCAGATTGCGGTCACTGTTGGTCTGGCGAATGGTGTAACCGACATCCACCAGCAAACAGCCTTCGTTCTTTACGTCCTGGGTCACAACTACTTTGCGGACATCAATCCGCGGCTCCCAGCGCCCTAGCGCCCGCTCGACATAATAAGTAATCAAACCGGTAGTCTGCGGGCCGGGGGTGGAGAAAATCAGGTCGTGAATTCCACACCCGAATTCCGGGCGCATTACTCGCTCGCCCGGCGCGGTGCTGAGGATAATATAGATAGATTTGGCAATATCCTGGTCGCCCCGCACCAGCGCAATGTTGCCCTGTCCGTCTACTCCCGTCCCGACTCCTGGTCGGAAGGCGATACCCGTCCCGATAAAACTATGTTCAAAAGAGTAGCTTGAATAATTTCCAGACATATCTTTACTCGCTAACCTCCGATAAGCACCGTTCCGACTGCGATTATCTGACCCGGCGCAGTCGGAATATCCTGGCAAGTCTGGGCCAGGTCGCCGCTGCGGGCGGCTGGTTTGCCGCCAATCATGACTGTCGCGCTGCCCTTGATAATGTTGGCCTTGTTGGTCGGCGGCATTTGAAATGGCCCGCCCGCCGGAATATGGGGCGGTACATTATCGGCGATACTGCCGACCGTCGCCGCCGCCATCCCGCCGATTGTCACTGTCTCACAGCAGTTGCCGGTAATCATGCCGTTAAAGGGCGACGGCAGCGGGGTCGGCACTGGCCCACCCGGTGAGGGTATCATCACGATATGAATATCTACCGCAATTACTTTATCGCCCTTCTTGGCGGCTGGCATTCCCATTGGTAGCTCCTTGAAAAGTGGGCAGTGGTCAGTGGTCAGCGGTCAGTGAAATGCAAGACGGAAGTCGGAAGACGGAGGAAATCCAGCTAGGGTCTTTTTAACTCAAAACTCAAAACTCAAAACTCCCTTACTGACCACTGACCACTGACCACTGCTAATTAATCTGCACCATACTGCCCTTGATGACCGTATTACCACTGCTGGTAATTTTCGCGCCGCTCGAACCTTCGGCCTCGAATTGCATGCCCTTGATTTTGGCGGAAGATTGGGCAGTAATCTCGATGTCTTTGGCAGATAGGGCTAGTTTGCCTTTGGTGGCTTTTAGCTCCAAATCGGCATCACACTCGATTACGATATTATTTTTGGTTGAGTCAATCGTAATTTTATTTTTGCCGGTCTTATCTACGATAATAATTTTTGCCTCATCGTCCGAGTCGTCAAAGCTGATGGTATGCCCGGAAGTAGTTTTGAGCATCCGTTCTTTGACCTTGCCGCCGCTACCCAGAGCCGCATCGTTAGATTTAGGTGGCCCATCCTCGCCGTTCCACAGCGAACCCAAAATATAGGGGCGTTGCATATCACCATGCTCGAAAGCTACCAGTACTTCGTCATTCACCTCTGGCAGGAAGAAAAACCCACGCTCCTTCCCGGCCATTGGGCTGGCGACTCGCGCCCAGGTACTTTCGATTTCCTGGCCTTTATCATCCAGTGGCAGCCAGGGGAATTTTACCTTGACCCGCCCTTTGTTCTTGGGGTCTTTGAGATTGGTGACAATCCCGACCACGGTAGAATTGACCAATTCGGGATTACCGTTGCCCGACCCGCTTGGTTGGGATAGCTCGAAAAGGGTATTAGTTTGTCGCCCGGTAGCCTGGAAATCGGTAAAATAACCATTCAAGCCGTAGCGATGGGTGCAACTGGACACGTAGTATTTACCACTCAGCTTATTTCCCATTTTGGTAATTTCGATGGTCTTGCCCACCGCAATATTGTGGTCGCCCAGGCAAGTCCCCTCGACTTGTAAAAAGCGGCCCGCCAAATCATCATAAATCGCTTTGGCAATCTTGGTGGCCTCGGCCTGGCTACCAACCGCCCGATAGACCGAGGCGATTTTAGCCTGACCAAAAGTCGCCGCCATCTG
>JBBRSG010000211.1:0-6089 GCA_038245615.1 Chloroflexia bacterium
AGCCCACCCAACACTGCCAGCACCAGCAAGGCCAGCGGCGGAATAATCAAGTCCATCGCCCGGTCAAAGGCTACCATACTGGCTTTGCGGAAGGCGTAGCCCAGCAGACGCGGGACATCCTGGCGGGCCTGTTGCCAGCGCCCGCCTTCCCAGCGCATTCGCTGGCTGGCGGCTTGCTGACCGGTAGTGGCGGCCTGTCCATAAACTATTGCCTGGGGCGCATAAGTCACTTTCAGGCCGGACATTGCTAATCGGTTGGTATATTCGATGTCTTCGACAATCGAGAAAGCCTGCCAGGGAAAGCGTTCCAGCACCTCGCGCCGGAAAACCATGCCGTTGCCTCGTAAGCCATCCGAAAGCCCCAGAGCCGCCCGTCCTAACGGACGTATATGATTATAAATGATAAAAGCCGAAAAGAGCAACAAAGTTCGCCAGGATTCATGCTGTTTTAATACATCGTAACGCGACTGTAATACTTGCGCTCCCCGTGCCAGACTGATTTCGGCCTCTTTGAGGAAAGCGGCGTGGGGGATGGTATCGGCATCCAGCACTACCAGAGCCTCAAACTCGCTGGCACTATATTCCTTTAATAGGCGACTGATAGCCCATTGCAAAGCCTGGCCCTTGCCCCGCAAGTTGGCATCCTGGCGCTCATAGATGATTACCCCAGCCTCCCGCGCAATTTCGGCGGTCTGGTCGGTACAATTATCGGCGACAACTATGATGCGGGGCGCGGCGGCTTTGCCAGTGCGAAGGGCTTTGATAGTCTGCAAAGTGACAGGTAAAGTCAGAGCTTCATTGTGGGCCGGGATTAAACAGACGAAGCTGATGGGTTTTACTTCCGGTTGTCGGGAGGTGCGATAGAAAGCGGCAGCAATCATCAAAAATAGCAGATAGCCAACCGGGACAGCACAGATGACCAGCAAGATTATTGAAATTAAGGCTAGAACGTTGCTCATCGTTTAAGGCGACCTGTCTTTCAGGCTGATTTAATCTGATTGTAATCGGTCAAAACTTCGCCGTCGGCCTGCTCTCCGGCAAAGCTGTACTCGTAGAGCCGAACCGGGTCGGCTATCGGCAGGGCCGGAGTGCGGTTGAAAAAGGCATAAGATGTGACCAGACTGATAAAGACGGCGTTTCCAACCAGATACCGTCGCCACAGACGACCCGGCTCCATCAACAAACGCCAGCTCCATTCCATGCCTACCGCCCGAACCCACTGCGGCGCACGGGCCACCCTTTGCGCCAAAAAGTCAAAGAGACCGCCCACTCCCATACAACTGATGCCGGGCAAAGCGGCGGCGTGCTGATCAATCCAGATTTCCTGATGTGGCACTCCCAAAGCTACTAATAAAAGGTGCGGTCTGGCCCGCCGAATATTTTCCAAAACGTCGGACAGTTCTTCGGGTTGAAAGTAGCCGTGCTGCGAACCGACAATTTTCAGGCCGGGGCAACTGGCCTGCAAGTTGCGGGCCGCATCTTCGGCTACGCCCGGTTTGCCACCCAACAAGTAAACCGATAGTTGCTGTTGCGCTCCAGCCTGACATAAAGCCGGAACGAGGTCGGTGCCGTTGAGGTTATAAGTAAGGGGAGTACCCAGCATGGCGCTACCCCAGCGCACGCCACTGCCATCGGCTAGTAGCATATCGCAGCGATGCAGCGCGGCGGCCAATTGTTCATTTTGGGCGGCAGTTACCATGGTATGGGCGTTGGCATAAAAAATAGTCTTACTCTGGCGGCGTAGCAAACTATCCAGCAACGTCTGGATAGCCTCATCTTGACTCATTCGGTCGAAGCGAGTATTAAGAAAAGTTACTTGAGTTGCCATGTCTCCACCTCGAAATCTCAAACGTAGCAATTTAGTAGAACGTTGAGGTTGTTTGACTAGATTTTTGGATGTTTAAAGAAAATGCGATAGTTGGTGTATGGTTGGATTATTTTATTTGCCGCGCTAGTGTTTGACTGCTTTATTACCCCGAAATAACTAGGCCGATAATGTGGTGAATAAACCACCGATGCGGTGGGAGGAGTTAGTTTATCTAAGGCCTAGAGAAACTTCCCACAAAGGTATTTCGCTATAACTCATCCACGAATTATATTAAATTTATTTTATCTGCTCGACAAAATCTTAACCAGTGTGTACACCCACCTTTCTAATAAAAAATTACTTTTTTTTAATGAAGATGGCAATAAAGTCAGGTAGGATTTAAGAGAGTTAAAAATTTCGGCAGATTAATAATTAAGAAAGTTTAATATTTAGCGCAAGGCGATTGGTGAACTAGAGACCGAACCAACGCTCGACGGTTCGGGCCAATAAGACGCGCCGACCAGGGTCTTTAGGTTCTCCGCCGATTGCCAGCTTATTATATAGGCTGTTTATCAGATTTTCGACGGCCTGCTGGGTGATACCCAGGTTTTGAGCAATTTCACGATTGCCTTTGCCCTGCCCGATAAGTTCACAGCATTCCATTTCGCGGGGAGTTAGATTGCGATGCTGAAGACGCTCTACCAATAAATCTACAATTTCGCCGTCAATGACATTGCCCTGAAGTTCTAAAATGTGAAGACTGCGCTCAAAGCTTTGAGGGGTAATATTTTTGAGCAACAAATAACCGTGTAGCCCGGTCGTGGGCGGCGGCAGCACTGGCGGCCCACTGCTATCGGCCTGGATGGTAGCAGGATTACGCCGGGTGCGGGCGGCTCGCGGTTTGTGATATTCATGCCGAAAAACCTCCGCCGCGATTACCAGGCTGGCCTCTTTGGTGTAGATAATTACCTTGAGAGCCGGGTCAAGCGCCAGGAGCTGACGACCCAATTCAATTCCATTGTCGTCGCCTAGTTGTAAATCCAGCAAGGCCAAATCATAGTGTTGAGCTTTAACCGCCTCAAGAGTTTCGCTAGAAGTTGAGCAAAGCCCGGCGACCTCGACCCCAGGGGTGCGGTTAAGAATTGTCAGCATGCCTTCCCGGATTGCCAAAAAATCGTCTACCAATAGGACTTTATAACTTTGCATAAAATTGACCGATAAATTTCCTGAACTGTGAGCTAAATACAAATAGCTCTATAATATCTGGATAGCTTGGAAAATATATACTCTTTGCGAACGAATTGCAATCTTTGGCCTATATACTATAGGCTATAAAGGTTTTAACTTATTTGACGCATCTTTAATTTTTTTTAATTAAGGATATTTACAATCTAAATTTCAGGGGTACACCCACTATCCCAAAAGTACTATGCATATTAAAATTTTAATACAATACCCGACCTACTATTGGAGATCATAATCTTAGCGAGTTCGTGATAACCGGGTAAATCTATTAAAAAATAGAGCATGTTGCTAAAATCTTTTAATATTCAGCGGGACTACCAAATCTTATTTGTCTTTTACACCCCAATGCGACGGAGCATTGTTAATACTAAAACAATGTTTCGCACACGACCTAATTTTACGATCTGGAAAGATAGGGGGAACCTCAGTTGAAAAACTACGTCGAACACAACAAAAACGATGTTGAAATTCTGCCATCGCCCATTCACAACCCTGTGCCAATTCACCTTCCTATTCCTATTAGCCCTAGCTTAGTGGGTCTACCTGCTGCTCGCCCTAAGTCAAACTGGCTGGGGACAATGGCCCGAATGTTGTTTGATTTGGCCCTGGGCTACACCTCTTTTGTAATTGCCTATCTTTTACGCTTTACCCTGCTGAGTCTGAATGATGCCGAATTGACCAATGCCCCGGTTTCGTTTATCCAATACCTAAATATCGGGTTCTTTTTCGCCGGGGTGCTAGTAGCCACTCTGACCGTCAAAGGGTTCTATACTCTGCCGCACCATGTCAGCCTAAGCCGCGAACTGGTTCTAGTCGGCAGCTCGGTCTTGACTACCACGGTAATTGTCACTCTGGCAATGCTTTTGACCCAGCCCGACCTACCTTTCTCACGATTGATTTTTATCTATCTGATGCCCCTGGCGGTCTTAATCCTGGGCGCAGAGCGAGTGCTGGTATCTCAGTTTCGCCGAACTCAATTACGACGGGGAGTAGGCTTACGCAATCTGATCGTGGTTGGCACTACTAATACCGGAGTGCGGGTAATGCGCTCGATTGCCGAAAAGGTCGGGCTGGGCTATCGGCTGGTCGGCTTTGTGGATGACCAGGTACATTACTCGGAATGGACGATTATGGCCCGCTACGGCAACAGTATCAAATCTAGCAATGACGAAGTGCCGCACCTGGGAAACACCTCGCAACTGGGCCAGTTAATCCAGGTGCATCAAGTGAAAGAAGTAATTGTCGCCCTGCCTGCCAAAGATTATCACAAAGTGGGCGAAGTTATTGCCCAGTGTCGGCTTTACGGTGTGACAGTCACAATTGTCCCGGATTTGTTCGAGCTAAAGCCGGGTGAAACCAGTATGCGCGAAATCAATGGCGTACCGATGATTGTGACCGAAAAACCGCGCCTTTCGGGGTTAAACTATGTCTTGAAACGCACGATTGACATTCTGGGGGTGCTGGCGGCCCTGGTCTTGACCGGTCTGCCGATGCTCTTGATTATTCTGGCGATTAAGCTCGACTCGCACGGGCCGGTAATTTTCCGCCAAACGCGGGTCGGCAAGTACGGCAAGCTGTTCACCTTCTATAAGTTCCGCTCGATGTACACCGATGCTGAGGCCCGCCTGGTCGAGTTGGAGCAGTACAACGAAACCAAAGGCGCAACTTTCAAGATGAAGAACGACCCGCGCATTACCAGAGTCGGGCGCTTTCTACGACGTACCAGCCTGGACGAACTGCCCCAGTTGTTTAATGTACTGCTGGGCCAGATGAGCCTGGTCGGGCCACGCCCCGGTCTACCGCGCGAACTGAAGAACTATCAGCCCTGGCAGCATCGCCGTCTGGAAATTATGCCGGGCATAACTGGACTTTGGCAGGTCAACGGGCGCAGCAATGTCAGCTTTGATGAAATGGTCAAGTTGGATATCTACTATTCGGAACACTGGTCGTTGATGATGGACATTAAAATCCTGTTCAAAACCGTTCAGGCCGTTTTGAAAAAAGATGGAGCTTACTAGCTTCACCCAACAATCAACAATCAACAATCAACAATCTCAATTCGCAACTTACAGAGGCATAGATTATGCCTCTGTTTTTTAGATTCCTTTAACCTTGCTCATTCTGATAAACCTGGGCTATAGTAGTAGTTAAAAGCAAGCTATTCGTGTTTCAATAAAATCAAAATATAAGGTTGGTTATGTCAAGTCAGATTAAAAAGGTTGTGGATTGGCCTACTCTATTGGTGGTGGGCATTTTGCTGGTAATGTTACCTTATTCGCCCGCAATCCGTAAATTACCGAGCCTCGATTCAGGAATATTTCTGTACAATAGCCAGCAAATCCTACAGGGTAAAATGCCGTATCGGGATTTGTGGGATCATAAAGGGCCACTAACTTACTACATTGATGTGCTGGGCTTGATAATTGGCAATGGCAGCCAATGGGGAGTTTGGTTTTTAGAAGTCCTTTTTTTGAGTGTTGCCGCTATCCTCAGTTTTCAGCTACTTCAAAGAATACTGGCATTAATTCCGGCGCTGTTTGGAACGTTGGTATGGATGGTAAGTCTGGTAACATTTCTGGATGCCGCTAATTATACCGAAAGCTATGGGCTGGCCTTTCAATTTGGGGCATTATATCTATGGTGGCAAGCCGAAAAAAAAGGCGGCCCATCCTGGCGCGATTTTGGAATTGGTCTGACTCTGGCTGGCGCAATCCTGTTGCGGCCCAATATGGTAGGCATCTGGCTCGGCATCGGCATAGTGTTGGTAGTCAACAGTATTTTGGCCCGAAGCTGGCGCTCGGCCTTTATCCGTATAGGTTTGATTGCCGGAGGAACGATTAGTTTGGTTGGGCCGGTTCTGTTATATTTTGGTTTTCAAAACGCCCTCCCGGACTTTTTTGACCAGTTTATAAACTACAACGTGGCTTATTCGGCTTTGCCATTCAGGGTAAAGCGCCATGCTTTCGCGGATAGTCTGCGCCAGCTGGCGACTACAGGTCTAATTCAACTGGCCCTGGCCGGGTGGGTTATGGTGGCC
>JBBRSG010000212.1:0-6054 GCA_038245615.1 Chloroflexia bacterium
GAAGAAGGAAGCCGGGCGAGATTGGAATTATATTCCAGAACTAGCCCTTTTGCGTCTTTGGGGATGTCAAAGGTAGGCCATATCCGATGCGGGTCAGGGTTGGGGCTATCTTGACGCGAAGGCACTAGGTCGCTTTTACCCACCGTAAAGGGATAATATTTGTTTCCCTTATCGTCTCGGAGTGAGAAAAAGAGACCGGGGGCGAGGTCTTTAGCTTTGTCGCTGATAATTGTGGCATCTACAATCAGATAGATATAACCTTCTCTGGCTTTGAAGCTATTGACCAGGATTGTGCTGAAACGGTCAACCCGATTGACGGTCACGGTATGCCCGTTGGTGGTGACAGTCTGCCCGATTGTGGCGGTTATCCCTCCGCTATTGTTGCCTGCAATCGGGGTAGCGATATTCCGACTGCCCCCGGCAGCAGGGGTCGCCTGGTTGCCGCCGGTCTTGCCCGTACCCGACACCGAACCGGAATTGGTAATGGTAGGCGTGACATCGCCCGATTTCAGGCCGCCCGTGATAGCCCAAACAGCTACCCCAACTATGACAATCAGAAATACTATCGCCAGAATAAATATCCAGGCTATCGAACCACCTTTTTTGGAAGGCGGTGGTGTCAGCGGATACTGGTTCGGTGGCTGATAATTATAATTGAGCGGGATAGAAGGTTCGGGTTGCATGGTTGGATAGCCCGGCGATTGGGGCGCTTGATAACCCCACTGGTTTTGATTTTGGGGCGGATAACCCGCAGGGGATTGCCAGGATTGCGGGTGTTGATGAGGGTATTGCGAAGGTTGTTCCGACGGCGGCCCGAATTGATTTGGAGATTGTTGTCCCATGTTGCTTACTCCTTTTGAGGCCCAAATATTACCGATAAAATGGGTAACAATTCAGCCCGCCTTAGATTTGTCATTCTGAGCGAAGCGAAGAATCTTTATCCTTCGCTTCGCTCAGAATGACATGGGCTGAATTGTTACAAAAATGTTTCACTAACTACTGTTTCACTAACTACTGTTTCACTAACTACCATGCAATAAAAAGGATGCAAGAGTCGTTGGTTACTCTTGCATCCGGCGAATCCATCACTTATGTGACTTTAATCACAAAAAAGTTTTATCCTGCCCATCCTGTCTATCCCTGTAAAAATTCCCTGACCCCAAAACTCAAAACTCACAAGTCAATACTATTACCCGCCCAGAGCTTGCTGGATACGCCCAACTCCCTCTTTGATTTTGTCCAGCGAGAGAGCATAGGAAAGGCGGGCGCAACCTGGCGCACCAAAGGCCTCGCCGTGAATAATTCCGACTTTCACCTCGTCCAGCAACCAGGCCGCTAGTTCGGCGGTAGTCTGACAGACTTTGCCGCCGCGCAATTCGCGGCCCAGCACTCCGCTCAGGTCGGGGAAAACATAAAACGCGCCTTCCGGGTTCAGGCAACGCACGCCGGGAATTTCGTTTAGGGCGGTTACAATCCAGTCGCGCCGTTCCCGGAAAGCCGCCACCATCATGGCGATTTCGTCGCGCAAATCGGTGGAATAGGCTTTGAGGGCGGCGTGCTGCGATACCGAGGAAGGATGCGAGGTGCTATGCCCCTGGATTTTGACCATCGCCTTGATTGCAGCTTCTGGCCCGGCGACATAGCCGATCCGCCACCCGGTCATGGAATAGGTCTTGGAGAGGCCGTTGATGACCATTGTTCGGTCATAGAGGTCGGGGGCGACCCGCAGCCACCGAGCATAATTCTCGACATACAACACCCGGTCATAAATCTCATCGGTAAAGATAAGTACCTCGTTGTGCCGCGCCCATTCCGCAATCCCTTCCAGTTCAGCCTGGGTATAGACCATGCCAGTCGGGTTCGAGGGTGAATTCAGCACCAGCACCCGGCTACGGGCCGTCGTGACCGCTTCCAGCATGGCGGGCGTAACCTTGAAGTTGGTGGCAGTGGTAGTCGGAACGACCACCGGGGTGGCCTCTGCCAGCTTGACCTGCTCCAGATAACTGACCCAGTAGGGAGCCGGGACAATCACCTCGTCCCCTTTGTCGCAAAGGGCCTGGAATGCCAGAAAAAGCGATTCTTTCGCGCCATTCGTAACCGTCACCTGGTTATGGGTATAATTCAGTCCGGTATCGGTCTTGAGCTGGGTTGCAATAGCTTTGCGTAGGGCAATTGTGCCACCTGCCGGGGTATATTTAGTCAGATTGGTATTAATAGCCTCGCGCCCGGCCTCTTTGATGGTTTCGGGGGTCGGAAAGTCCGGCTCACCCGCCCCAAAAGAGATGACCGGCTCCCCCGCCGCCCGCATTTCGGCGATACGGGCCTCAATGCTCATGCTGGCGGAAGGAGTGACACTCAGGCAGCGTTGGCTCAGACGCAAAGTCTGTTTCGGTTTTTCGGCTACAGCTTCACTCATGGGTTTTATAAGCTCCTTTCTTTAATTCAGGTTAGAGATAGCAGGTAATAAATAGCAATAATTCGAGCATTATAACATTTTTGAATCCAGGATGAGCTTAAATCTAAAATCTGAAATCTGAAATCTAAAATCTAAAATCTAAAAAAGGCTGATGAGCAAGTCCAGCTATTAGCCAGCATTTTAATTCAAAACTCAAAACTATCCTGCCCATCCTGTCTATTCCTGTAAAAATTACCCGCCTTCCGACCCCCGCCAATCAGGTCTTTTTCCGGCTTTAATAATCTGGTATACTATATTTAGTTAGCTTTCGGGGACTTTCACAAGAATAAATTAAATGGTTAAAATGGCGATTGAACAAGAGGTAGGCATCTGAATGTCCGAACAACGCCGATTGGTACTCGACAAAAATATCAAAGAAGCTTACGAGGTAATTTCGGAGTCGGAAAGTATGTTGTTACTTTCCGAAAGCCCCAAAGAGCGCATTCGGCTCAAACGCGATATTGAAGATACCCGCGAGCAGATTGCCCAGTTTGAAGCCGAACTTGAAAAACTGGAAGCCGCCAGCGGTGGCAAAAGCAGCGGAGGTGGGGGTGGGGGTGGCCCACAACGGCTCTGCCCGACTCCCCCGGCGGCTCCCGATAACTTTGGCGGACGGGCCGACGACCTGGCAGAAATGAAGGCTCGCCTCAAAGCTACCAAAAGCACTAGCCTGATTTCGATTCAAGGTTTGGGCGGGATTGGCAAAACCACTTTGGCCCGCCAGTTGGCCCACGACCTTTTTTACGAGGACAGGGTTTTTCGGGCGGTGCTGTGGGCCGATATTACCCTTAATCCCAACCCTTTGAGTTTGCTGGTAAGTTGGGCGGCCTACGCCGATGATACCTTTACTCCTGGCAATCAACCGCTGCCGCAACTGGCCCGGCAGGTCAAATCTATGCTGGAAGCCCTGATTAAAGAAGCTTGCGAAGAATGTGACCCCTCGCGGGTGCTGGTCGTAATGGACGATGTGTGGGATACCGGGATAGATACGGTGCGGTTGCTGCGGGAAGCCTGCCCGGTGGATTCGACTGTAATGCTCACTAGTCGCTCTAACGCCCTCGCTATTCGGCTGGGAGCGCAAAATTTGGCCTTGAGCCGTCTGGCAACCGATGAAGGGGTTCATCTCTTGCAGACCTATATGCCGTCGGCTGACCCAATCGGACTGGCTCAATTAACCGAAGTGTTGGGCGGGCATCCTCTGGCGTTGGCGCTCGCGGCTAAACGAATTTTGTCTAAAGCCAACCCGACCAAAGCCCTGACCGAGCAGGTCGAGGCCTATCGCAGTGGTCTGGCAAGCGGAGCGGATTTTAGTAAACTCAAACTGGAACAGGGCGAAGGCCGCGAGGATAACCTGACCCTGGCGCTTTCCTACAGCCTTTCGGAGCTTGGGCCGGATGATCAGGCTCGCTTTCGGGCGTTGGGCGTGCTGGCCTATAATCAGCCGTTTAGTCTCGATTTGCTGGCGGATTTGTGGGATGTTGACCCTTCGGATGTCGAGGACTATTGCGACCATTTGCGGCTGTTGTCACTCCTGGATGTGGATACCGGCACGAGCAGCAATTATGGTGATGGCTGGTATCGCCAGCATCCTCTATTGCAGTCCTACGCCCTGGCCTTGCTCAAGAGTTTGCCGGAACAGGCCGAGGTGCGCCGCCGCTACGAAGACCACATGATTAGTTTTTCAGAGAAATTTACCGAGTTGCCGCCGGAAGCCTGGGGCGAACTGATTCCGCATTTGCCGCACGTCCACGCGGTTGGGGAAAGTCTGGTGGGTCAGGTTGCCAGTGGGCAGGCCGACGAAAAGCTGATGCGCCGCGCTCTGAATTTTACGGTGAGCGTCCGGCGCTATCTGGATAAACGCCGTGAAGTGCGCCAACCGCAATGGCTTGAGATGGGCTTGAACCTAAGCCGCAAGCTGAACGAGAAACGGGAAGAAGCGGTTTTCCTCAATATTTTGGGATTGGTCAATTCCGGGCTGGGCGACAAGAATCAGGCTTTGGCCCATTTTGAGGCGGCTTTGCCGATTTGCCGCGAGCTTGGCGATACCGATGAGGAGGCCAACACCCTGAACAATATCGGGCGGGTCTACGCCGACCTGGGGGAAAACGCTCAGGCGGTGGGCTATTTTGAACAGGCTTTGCCGCTTTCCCGCAATGCCGGGGATAAAACCGGCGAAGCTACGACCCTCAATGATATTGGCTGGATTTATGCCGATTGGGGGGATGAGACCAACGCCTTAATGTATTACGAACAGGCTCTGGGGTTGTGGGGGGCGGTGGAGGACCAGGGCGGCAAGGCCGATACCCTTAATAATTTGGGTCGGGTCTACGCCGACCAGGGCAAGCATCAGGCCGCCCTCGAAAAATACGAGGAAGCCCTCAAGCTCTATCAGGCGGTAGGCGACCAGGGCGGGCAAGCGGCGACCCTCAATAATATCGGTCTATCGCATGCCGCGATGGATGCCCATGTGCAGATGATGGCTTATGTCGAAAAGCAATTGCCGATGCTGAAGGCCGAAGGAGTCGAGAACTTCGACCAGACCCTATCTTTTGTGGGCAAGGTGCGGCGGATTACCGAGGAAGCCCCGGCCCTCGGTTACTATCGTCAAGCTCTGGAACTGTTCCAAAAGGTCGGTGAACCAGTCGGGGAGGCCCAAACCCTGAATAATATCGGGCAGGTTCATGCGGTGCAGTATCAGCACGAACAGGCCCTGGAATGCTATAACCAGGCGCTTGAGCTTTTTCGGACAGCCAGTGACCGGGGCGGCGAGGCCACGATTTTAACCAATATTGGGCGGGTCTATGCCCGGCAGAGTCAGAACCAGAAAGCCCTGGAATTTTACCAGCAGGCCTTACCCCTTTATGGAGCGGTGGACGATTGGAGTGGTGAGGCCAATGCCCTGACTAATATCGGGCGGGTCTATTCTAAGATGAACCATAAAGAGCAAGCCCTGGATTATTATCAGCAGGCTTTACCGTTTTTGCAAGCGGTGGGCAACCAGTTGACCGAGGCTACCGTCCTGAATAATGCTGGAATCCTTTACTGGCAACTGGGCGAGCAGGAAAAGGGCAAAGAAATGCTGGAACAGGCTCTGACGGTCTTCAAGACCATTGAGTCCCCGGCGGCAGAGGTAGTCGAGGAAGCGTTGGTGCAGATGCAAGAGGGGAATTCGCCGGAAAATTTCAGTGAGTAACGATATTTCGGAACAAATAGAAAAAATAGAATCGAAGCTTATTCCTGACCGCCCGGAAACGAAAATCGAAGAGTTGCGGCGATTGCGCCAGCAAGCCCAACTCGGTGGCGGTCCCAAACGGATAGATGCCCAGCACGCCAAAGGCAAACTCACCGCCCGCGAAAGAATCGAACTGCTGTTGGATGAAAGTTCGTTTCAGGAACTGGACACCTTCGTGACCCACCGCTCCACCGATTTCGGGCTGGCTGACCAAAAGATACTGGGGGATGGAGTAGTCACCGGCTTTGGCAACATCGAAGGGCGGTTGGTCTTTGTCTTTTCGCAGGATTTCACGGTGTTTGGGGGTTCGCTCTCGGAAACTTTCGCCGAGAAAATCTGTAAGATAATGGACTTGGCGGTCAAGAAC
>JBBRSG010000213.1:0-6005 GCA_038245615.1 Chloroflexia bacterium
GGCCGCGCTCATTGCCGCGTTCAAAGCGGTCATTCCCACTTCGGTCATTGCTGCGGTCGTTACCACGTTCATTGCCTCGCTCACCCCGTTCATTCCCCCGTTCGCTACGCTCATTGCCGCGCTCGAAACGGTCGTTGCCGCGCTCGGCCCGGTAAGGATGCTCAGGAATATGGGAAGGTCGAACCGGGCTTGTATAAGCGCGGGTAGAACCGGTGCGTTGGCTTGGTTGGGTGAAAGCCGGAGCTTCACCGGGGGCGGCGCGTGGGCCAGTCCAGGCCTGGCGGGTGAAAATCACGCCATTAGCTTGAGCGGTGCGCTCTATTTCGCGCCATTTCAGGCGGTCTTCGCCGGTCAAAAAGGTAATCGCCGTACCACTCGCCCCGTTACGAGCGGTGCGACCTACCCGGTGGGTGAATAATTCGGGGCTTTCCGGCAGATCGAAGTTAATCACATGCCCGATGCCACTCACATCCAGACCACGTGCGCCGACGTTAGTCGCCACCATAATCCGAATCCGGTTGGCCCGGAAAGCCGCGACTACATCCTCTCGCGCTCTCTGGCTGAGGTTGCCCTGCAATCCGGCGGCCTTGTAGCCTTCACCTTCCAGCCGGGCCGCCAGTTTCTTGACCCCGTGTTTGGTGCGGGCGAAAACCAGCACCGACCCATTGGCATCATTATCCAGCAAGTGCCGCAAGGCATAAGTTTTGTCAGCCATCGTCATATCGTAAACCACTTGCTCGATGTCGGGGCGACTGTTGGCGCTGGGGGCCAGCGAAATCGTGACATGCTCTTTGCTCAAATGCTTGGCGGCAGTTCCCATTACCCAATCCGGCAAGGTCGCCGAAAACAGAGCGGTCTGGCGTTTGCCAACCGGCGGAGTAGCTTGAACAATCGCCTCGACATCCTGGGCAAAACCCATGTCGAGCATTTCGTCGGCCTCATCCAGCACCAGCATACGGATTTTATCCAACCGCAGCGTACCTCGGTTCAGGTGGTCGCGCAAACGACCAGGCGTACCCACTACGACCTGATAGCCGCCCTGGGTCAGCCCTCTAATCTGGCCTTCCATACCCGCTCCGCCATAAATCGGCGTTACCCGAATCGCTGGGCCGGAAAGCGCCTTGAAAACCTGGGTCACTTGCAAGGCCAGTTCGCGGGTCGGTACCATCACTAAAGCTTGCAAATCGTAGTTTTTGCGCTGGATACGGGCCAGAATCGGAACGGCGAAAGCGGCGGTTTTGCCACTACCGGTCTGCGACAAACCGACCAAATCCTGGTTTTGCATCAAAGCCGGAATAGCTTGAAGCTGAATCGTAGTCGGCTCGGTAAAACCCATCCGGCTCAGGTTCTGCTCCAAAAAGGGCGGTAGTCCGAACTGGCTAAAGCCATTGACGATAGGCGCTCGTTGAGGCTGGGGGGTTTGGGAATTAGTCGTCGGGCGGGGTTTGCCCTTTCCGGCGACGTTAGTTTCTAAATCTAAAATGTTAGTCAAAGATAAACTCTGTACTTTCTGTTAAAACTTTCCAAAAAAGGCGCAAAGAAACAAATTCTTCCGACTCGGCGCATCATTGGCGCAGGGTAGCCCAGATGGGAAACGCTTTACACTAAAATTTCTATAATCTGGTGAACAATTAACCTAACAGGGGGAAAGCTTTAACAGCAGAATTTACCGGGGATACCCGTTGGCTGGGTGTACCTCAAAACATTCCCGCGAGGCACCGGACATCATTGGTCATACCTCAACCTTACAGTAATATTTGTTCAACTTATTATACCACAATTTTGTCTCACTTTAAAGTAATGTCTTTTTGGGCTTGAAGTGGTAAAATATAAGGGTAATCTAATTTAGGGGCGACTTTACAAAAAAGATGTATGATATTAAAGATAGTAGTAAATCGGCAAAGACGAGGTAAAGTATGTTGATGGGGGGTGGCCCTGGGGTTCGGATAATGCGCTTTCGGGGCGTAGATGTTCGCCTGGATTTAAGCGTAATCTTGATAATGGCCCTGTTTATTTTTCCGCAGGCCGCCCAATTCCCACGCAGCTTTCCAAATTGGAGTGCGGCAGAGGTCTGGGGCGCGGCCATCTTGATCGGGGTTTTGTTTGTCGGCTCGATTTTAGTCCACGAACTGAGCCACGCCCTGGTCGGGATGTGGCTGGGGGCGGAAGTAACCGGCATCCGGCTCTATATCTTTGGGGGTGCAACCTTTTTCAGTAGCAAGCCGGTTTCGGAAGGCCGCAATTTTTTTATTTCGATTGTCGGGCCGCTCTCTAATCTGGCTTTATGGGGAGTGTTCGACCTGGCCTCCAATTCCAGCCTGTATGGGACGGTCTGGTATGTCACCTGCTATTATCTGTCCACCGTCAATTTCTTCTTGGCGGTCTTTAATGCCCTGCCGGGCTACCCGATGGACGGGGGCATGGCTTTGCGTTCCGGGCTGATTCACCTCACCAAAAACGAATTACTGGCGGCACGAGTCGTCGCGGTACTGGGTTGTCTGACCGGCGGGCTGATTGGGCTATGGGCGGTACAGGCTGTCCTTGACCGCGATACTATTTCGGTTCTGTTCCGGGCCTATATCGCTTACTGGATTATTAGCGGCTCGCTGGCGCAGTACCGGCAGGTCAACCAGTTCCGGGTACAAACGCCCTCTAAAAAGCAACCTGATGCCCCACCGATTGCCCCAACCGGGGTAAAGGTCGGGCAAGTTACAATTGCCCCGCCCTATGCCTTTCCGCCCGATGCCACGATTGAGCAATTTTTGGCCCAGACCGCTAACCTGGATGACAAAGCCTGGCTGCCGGTCTTGCGGGAAGGCTATCTGAATGGCCTCGTCACCCGCCAGATGGCCCGCAAGACCCCCAAAGCGGACTTGGCGACCCGCAAGCTGGAACAGGTTATGGTGCTGCGCCGCAATCTGGCAGTAGTCAATGTGGAAGATGATGTAAGTATAGCGGCCCAGGTAGCCCTAACCAACCGGGGACAACCTCTAGCGGTTTTAGGGGCAGGCGGCCTCTTTGCCGGATTGGTGAATAGCGAAAACTTGCGGGGCTAGGCTTTATTGTTATTTTGACATAAAAACAGGCCGCCCGGTGTAAAGTTGGGTAGCCTGTTTTTTTATTACGGGTCTTTGGAGTTAGTGAAATCAACCAGACGCTTTAGGTGCGCTGTTCCTGGATGTATTCAACCGCATCGCCGACCGTTACAATTTTTTCGGCAATCTCATCGGGAACCTGGATGCCAAACTTCTCTTCGATTTCCATGATAAGCTCAACCAGGTCAAGCGAATCAGCATTCAAGTCTTCCACAAATGAGGCTTCCATTGACACTTCTTCAGGGTCAACTGCCAGTTGCTCGACAATAATCTCTTTCAGGTCGCTGAAAATTGCTTCGTTAGCGGCTGCCATTACATTCACCTCCTCCCCTCGCTCCATAGCGACAAGGCTTCTAAAGAATTTTTCTTTTGTTATTTGTTTTACTGCCTACTGAACTGGCTTTCAAACAATCCTCTAATCAAACTTCTCATCCAATGGTTCTAAACTGGTTTTAAACCCGACGGCCCGTCGGTTGAGCAAGAAACCTTTAGGCCGTCTATTCCGATGGGGGTTTGGGATTTTGAGTTACAATTGCCCCCAGCACTCCATTGACAAAGCGGCTACTGCTATCGCTACCAAAACTTTTGGCTAACTCAATGGCTTCGTTAATTGCGGCTTTGACAGGTACTTCATTATTAAATAGAATCTCGAAAATTGCAAGCCGTAATATATTCTTGTCCACTTTTGCCATCTGATCCATAGGCCAGTTGGGGGCAGCCAGGGCAATCAAGTCATCCAGCTTATCGCGGCTGCCAATTACCCCAAGCACTAGGGTACGCGCAAAACCCACCGTATCTTCGGAAAGCCCATCCGACTCGATATGGCGGGCCAAGATTATTTCGGGGTCGTGATTGACGGCATCATTCTCGAACAGGGTTTGTAAGGCTACCCCTCTGGCCTGGCGGCGTTGGAGGCCCAATTTATGTTTGGGGCGGTCAGCTCCTGCTCCCCCCTGCACGCTTTCTAGGTCGAGCCATTCGTCCGGCTCAAAGATAGATTGGGTTAGCACCGGACTTGGGGGGTCTAGGGCAGGCGGTTTATCTGGCTGTTTCTTAATATTACTGATTGTTTTACTCAACGTTTTGGATATAGACGTTTATTTGCTCAACCGGCATACCCACCATCAGGCGAATAGCTTTCGAGACCTCAGCTTGCACTCGTTTGCCCACCTGGGCCATATTAGCCTCTTTATTGACAATAATATACAGGTCGGCCTGGACTTTGTTTTCGATCACTTCGATTTTGACTCCGCTATGGTCATCCCGGTTAAACAATCGGTTGCCGAGGCTGGAAGCGCCGGTATCGCCCATCCGAATAACGCCTTCGACATTCTGGGTAGTCGCCTGGACAATCGTTGCCAGCACTCCCGGCGCTATTCGCACCGTCCCCAGCTTTTTGTTTTCCTTTTCCGATCCGTTGGCGGTCATGTTATCCTGTGGCTACAGATGCCAGGTAGACATTTTGCGCTCTACAAAATCCAGCTTGGCCTGCCCATCCCGATATTCTTTATCCCCCAGCAAAAATTGCTGGAAGGGAATAGTGGTTTTAACCCCACTGATGACCGTTTCGTGCAAGGCCCGTTCCATGCGGGCGATAGCTTCGGCGCGGGTATCACCGTAAGAAATCACCTTCGCCAGCAAACTATCGTAATAGGGTGGGGTTGTATAGCCACTGTAGAGGTGGGTATCCACTCGCACGCCGATACCGCCGGGCGGCACAAACAGGTCTATCGTCCCGGCATCAGGCCGAAAATTATTGGCCGGGTCTTCCGCATTTACGCGGCATTCAATCGAATGCCCCCGTATAATAACGTCTTTTTGAGTTAGCGTCAAGCGCTCCCCTGCCGCCAGCCGAATCTGCCATTTGACCAAATCAAGGCCGGTTATCATTTCGGTCACAGGATGCTCTACCTGAATTCGGGTATTCATTTCCATAAAGTAAAAATTACTCTGGTCATCCAGTAAAAATTCAATCGTTCCGGCACTACTGAAATTAAGGGCCTTAGCCCCTTTAATCGCGGCTTCTCCGATCCGCTCGCGTAGCTCTTCGGTCAGGTTGGGAGCAGGGGCTTCCTCCATAATCTTCTGGTAGCGCCGCTGAATGGAGCAATCCCGCTCACCCAGGTGGAGAATATTGCCATAGTTGTCGCCTAATAGCTGAACTTCAATATGACGGGGCTTGGAGACAAATTTCTCCATGTACAAGTCCGGCACGGCAAAAGCTTTTTCGGCCTCAGACCGGGCTATCGGGTAAATTCGCTCTAAGAGGGACTCGCTCTCGACAACCCGGATACCGCGCCCACCTCCGCCCGCCAGAGCCTTGAGCATTACGGGATAGCCAATCGCCGCCGCCTCTTTTTTGGCGTGTTCCAGATTGATGATTACGCCCTCGACCCCCGGCACTATCGGCAACCCGGCTTCTTGCATGGTCTTGCGGGCCAACGACTTATCGCCCATCTTTTCGATAACATCGGGGCGCGGGCCAATCCAGGTCAGCCCTACTTTCTCGCAAATTTCCGCCACATAGGGGTTTTCTGAAAGAAAGCCGTAGCCGGGATGTAGCGCGTCCGACCCGGTGATAAGCGCGGCACTGATGATAGCCGGAGTATTCAGGTAGCTTTTGCCGCTTTGGGCTGGCCCAACACACACCGCTTCATCGGCAAAGCGCACCGCCAGCGAATCGCGGTCAGCCTCGCTATAGGTCACGACGGTTGCCACCCCCAAATCCCGGCAAGCCCGCACCACCCGCAAGGCTATTTCGCCTCTATTCGCAATCAGAACTTTTTGGTACATTTGCTTTTTTTATTTTTCACTGAAAATATTTATGTTCAGGATTCTCTCCTGCCTTTTGCAAAAGCCAAAGGGCATTTTTGATAGAATTCTCGGAGCTATAATTTGTTTCTAAGTACC
>JBBRSG010000214.1:0-5754 GCA_038245615.1 Chloroflexia bacterium
ACGATGATACTTCTAATGGTTCGGTACAGGGCGGGAGCGCAATATTGAACGTGGTTTTTGCCGAATCTGGTTTAAGCACCCGGATAGGTGCTAGTGCTTATGGTAATATAAATATTTATAACAGCACCTTTAACAATAATGTCAGCATTAACCATAACAATGGCTTCGGAAGTGCCATTACAAACTATGTTTATGGTCACCCAGATGCGTCCATCGGTTCAATGCCGCGGGGCGTGTCACACGGCATAATTAATATTATCAATTCTACCTTGACCGGCAATATAGGCTACAAGGGTGGGGCAGTTAGCAGCATGGTCTATACCGGAAGCTCCTCTCCCCAGGATGCTGAGTCAATCATCCGAATTATCAATTCGACCCTTGCCAATAATACCGCCAACGAGGGTGGCGGGATATACAATGGCAACATAACCTATTCTCCTGGCGACCCAATTGACCCCAATACCGCGATAGTAATTATGAAAAATAGCCTGCTGGTCGCTAATACCAACGGGAATTGTAGCGGCCCTGGGGTTTTTTCGGGCGGTCTCAACAATCTGGAATATACTGGGGCCGCCGGGGCCACGACCTGTGGGGCGGGTAGCAGCTTTACCATCACCAATCCTCTGGCGGCGGCAGGGCTGACCGACAACGGTGGCCCCACCAAAACTATCGCGCTGGCGGTCGGTAGTCCGGCCCTCGATGCCGGGGATGCCACCACCTGCACCGACCCTGCCACGGTCAACAACCGCGACCAACGGGGTGGCAGTCGCCATTGGGGGACAAGTTGCGAGATTGGGGCTTACGAGGTCGAAACCGGGCCAGCCCTTGCGCTCACCCCTGCCAACCTCAATTTTAGGGCGACCATCGGCGGGGCGAACCCGGCCCCCCAAAATATCACGATTGGCAATGCGGCCTTTTTTACTGGGCCACTGGACTGGAATAGCGGGCCGATAAATTATGGGACAGGAGGCTCAGGTTGGCTGGCTTGCAGTCCTCCTAGCGGTGGAACTGGATTAGGGCCGCAAGCCAGCACTACCCTGAGTTGTCAGGCCACTACCGGCGCACTAGCGGTCGGGACTTATACCGCCAGTTTCCCGATTACCTCCCCCACTAGCGGGGTGGTAGGTAGCCCCCAGACCGTCAATCTCACTTTTGAGGTGCTTAACTTGCCCTCGGTTGTCACCCTGAAAGATGACAACGGCAATGGCGACACCTATGGCAGCCTGTCATATGCTTTGCAAACCACCGTATCGGGCAAGGTGACTTTCAAGCTGCCACCCGGCTTCAACACCGTCAAGGTGGCTAAACCCTTACTGACCGTCAAAACCGGGGTCAAAATAGAGGGCAACTGCACCCCCGGCCCTCGGATAATCATTGATGGCACTGGGGTAAGCGGGGATGGCCTGATTTTAAGTGGGGGCAATCTTATTGATGGAATTGAAATCAAGGGCTTTAGTGGCAGGCAATTGCGGGCCAATAATCTGGGCAGCCTCGGCCCAAATATCATCACGTGTACCAAACTACATCGGAACTAGAACGCTTTGGTTTGGGCGGAGTTATCGGCCTCGAAGCCATCAAAGAGCAAATCAAGGGTATCTTGGAGCGAATCGCGCATCCGGTCACTAAAATAGCGGTCTTGAAGGCGGTTGCTGCGTATGACCCGTTCCAGAATAACTTCAAGCTCGGCAACGGCCTGTTTGCTCATCATTTTAACCATTCCCAAAAGCGAGTGTTTGGGGAACACAATCGCCAAAATCCATTGATTTTTGATTTGCTCGGCATGGATACTTTCGGACGGGCCTTGCTGAATCAGGCTCTTGAATTCCTGCTCGTGCATGGTCCGCGACAACTCGCGGGAACTCATAAATGTCCCCGCCAGCAAAGCCCCAATCGTGGCCTGCTCCGCCCCGAATTTGCGGCTGCGCGAAGCTATCACCTGCCCGGCATTATCGAGTAGCATAATACAGGTAGCGTTCACCTCGGCTCGAATGTCATTCAAGCAGGTCTCGATAGCCACCATTTCTTCTTCCGGCACGACCAAACTGGTCAATTGAGCGTCCAAATACTTTCCCTCTACCCATACATCCGCATCGCCAGCTCCACCAAACGGGCCAGCCTTTCGCGGCCTGGACTATTGTCCTGCGACCCACCTTCCTGATAATGCAATTCCAGACCGGGAGCAAGAGCCAGCCGATTCCAGCGCCCGGCAAAATTCAAGCTATCCAACTCAGGCAGAACCGTCGCCAGCTTCTCCGGCCCTTGATTCACGACACTATCATCGGGCGGGTGGAACACTTCCAAAGCTTCATCATAAAGTGAATGACCGAGGGCGGGTTTGCGTGTCCCGATGCCGCGTTCTCGAACCGTCGGAGTCTTGCCTTCGATGACCGGGTTAGTATGGGCCAAATCGTTATACAACTGGTCGGCGATTTGCTCTAGCTGATCCGAGGTAAGCTCACTCAAAAGCTGCTTTATCTGGCTCAGGGGTAGCAAGGCAGCTTTGAGGCGGCGCACCAGCGATAGCCGGGTAAGATGTTCCAGTCCGTAACGGCTACCCGGCCCGGCCCCCTGCGGCGGCGGCAAGACCCCTTCCTGAATGTAGTAGCGAATAGTCCGCTCACTGACCTCTGCCGCCTTGACCAATTCCTTGAGGGTCAGCTTGACCTCGCCGGTTTTAGGCGGTGGAGCTATTTCGCCAGCATGTTCAAACGCCGTCAAAGCTTTTACTATCGCCTCCGGTAGCCGGGAACGAGCCTGGGTCATACTTTTTAACTCTCATTTTTATAACAGCGTCATCCATATCTAAACAGCTCTATAATACAATGATAACAGCTTACTGTCAAGATAAATCTTTTTAATAGCAGTCAACTGTTATAAAACTTTAAACGGTTTTAATCAGCCTAAGCTATAGCTACTTGTTTGCAGTTATGGCATAATAAAGTTAGTCAGAAAATGGGAGCTACCAGGCCAGCTAAAGTAACGCACTAAGGTTTTAGATAAGATTGTAGAGGGGAAGTAGTATGTCGGACAAATTAATCCTGGTTATAGATGATGACCGCAATATCGTTGAGCTAGTCAAACTCTATCTGTCGAATGAAGGTTACACCGTCGAGGTGGCTCACACTGGGCGGGAAGGCTTACGCAAATTCGCCCAGCTAAATCCAGTGCTGGTTCTACTGGATTTGATGCTGCCGGAAGTGGACGGCTACGAGGTCTGCCGCCAAATAAGACGTGATAGCACTATTCCGATTATTATGATGACTGCTCGCGGGGATGATATAGATACGATTGTCGGGCTGGAACTGGGCGCGGATGATTATGTCTCGAAGCCGTTCAACACCCGCGAACTGGTGGCGCGGGTCAAGGCAGTCTTGCGGCGCACCGAGGCCCCCCCGCCCTCGCTGGCAGCAGGAGCTAAGAATCTGCTGGAACTCGGCAATACCAAAGTGGATTTGGCCCGCCACGAAGTCACCATCGAAGGCCAAATCGTCGAACTCCGTGCCAAAGAATTTGATTTACTCAAAGTCCTGGCCCAGAATATGGGCATCGTGCTTGACCGCGACCGGCTGCTGAATCTGGTATGGGGCTATGAATATTTTGGGGACACCCGCACGGTAGATGTCCATATTGCCCATTTGCGCGATAAACTCGGCGGCTCAAGCGCCCAAATTCAGACGGTTCGCGGCACAGGCTATAAATTAGTGGTGGGATAGAGGACTGGGAATTTACGATTGGGGAACTCAGTTCTCAGTCCTGGCTTTCCCTGACCCCTGCCCGCCCCTTTAGATTTTCGACCTTCGATTTTAGATTTTAGATTTTAGATTTTGACACAAGGGCCAATCCGTTGTACTATTGCCGCCTGAAAAAAGTTTAAGCGGTTTAGAGAAACCGAAATCTGTCTAAAGCATATCAAACCAGTTTGAGGAGTAACCTTTTTATCCATGCCTGCTGAAAATAAGACTACCACCGAAAAGCCGCGCCCGCCGCGTACTATTAAACCGGCAACAAAACCGGCGACCAGCGAGGGAAACCGCTCCGGTTCAACCGGCAATCCATCATCTAATAAGGGTCGCCCGCCCCGCCCCAAAAATCATTTCTGGAAGAACCTTTGGGAAAATATCGGTTGGGGTCTGGTAATTGGCCTGCCGATTATTTTGGTAATTCTGGCGATTTTGTGGCGCTCGACCAATGGCTTTCAGGGGAATCCGACTGTCGCGCCCGTGCCTACCCCTGTTCCCAGCCCAACCGCCGGGGTTTATTTCAGCCCTCCGGCCACCAGCGGCACCAAAAACCGCATCCTTTATCTGCAATCGCCGGATGGCTTTAGCCCGCTGCAAGTTTTTAGCGCCAACTCGGATGGCAGCAACCCGGCCCAACTAACCAATAGCCGCGAACTCAAGGGCGGCTTGGTTTGGTCGCCCGATGGTCGACAAGCTGCCTTTACCGCCGATGGAGTCGGAGTGCAAGTGGTCAATTACGATGGAAGTGGGCTGCACACCCTGGCCTATGGGGGATTTAATCCGGTCTGGTCGCCCGATGGCAAGCAAGTAGCCTTTTTGAAAAATAGCCCCGCCAGCGATGGGCAAGGCCCGGACCGAACCGGGCAAGTCCGGGTGCTATATGTGGCGAAAGCCGACGGACAGGCCAACCAGGAGCGGCAACTGGCCTCGGAGGTGCTAGGTCACAACTGGTCGCCCGATAGCAAGCAAATTGCCTTTTTCTCGTTACGCAATGCAGTAATGTTCACGGTTGAAGTCGAGAGCGCCAAGACCGAACAAATCAAGCTGCCCGAAAAAATCGGCGGCTGGTATCCGACCTTCGCCCCGGACGGCAATAGCTTTGTCTTCTATGGCAACCCCAACCCGACGGCAATGGTGGCAGGGCTGGATTTGGCGGTGGCTGCCGGAAATATCGCCACCGTCGAAACCGGGCTACCCAGCCCGACCCCCGCCCCAACTTCTACCAGCAACCCGGCGGCTACTGGTTCGCCTACTCCGGTTGGTACGCCTACCGCCACCGTGATACCCGGCCCACCTTCCCAGATAAGCTTGTACCAGGTCAACCGTGATGGCACTAATCTCAAGAAATTGCAGGAACTAGAGCCAGCCGGGGGTGGCAAGTTCCGGTTTAGCTATTATGTGGCGACTTCCGCCGACATCGTTTCGGTGCTGACTTCGCGGCCCTATTACAAAGTCGGCCCGGTCTTTGGGCCGGACGGCAAGAGTGTCGCGGCACTCTATTCCAGCAAAGACGATAAAATTGGGCTGGCCCTGGTTCGTACCGATGGTGGCCCGGTTACAACCATCGTCGAAGGTGAAAACGGCCTCGAAGCGGGGGTTCGGCTCAATCCGGCCTTTATTCAGGATAAGCTCTATTACAGCTTTGTAGCGCCCAGAGCCGCAACCCCGGTCTCAGCTACTCCTGCCCCCGCTCCGGCCCAGCCGCTGCGCCAATCACGTTATTTTGATGCTGCCGCCAAAGCCGAAAAGAAATTTTTCGACAAAGGCGATACCCTATACCTCTCTTGTTGCGGTTTCGTCTCAAACAAGTAAACCTCGTTTGGGTTAGGCAGCTTGTAATGTCACTTCCCAAAATAATCCGCGTATTCCTAATCCAGAGGTACGCGGATTAGTATCGTTTCAAAAAGTCGGGGTAGAAAAGCTAGCCCAAAGCTTGCTACAATTGTCTTGTCGGTAATGTTCTTTAACAATCCTAAAAGGCTCTTGCCTTTTAGCTTAACTTAAAGGGTCGCTG
>JBBRSG010000215.1:0-5741 GCA_038245615.1 Chloroflexia bacterium
CGTGCCGAAAGCCACCGCCCAGGCCGAAGCCTTGCGCCTGTTGGACGATTTCGGCCTCACGGGTTTTGAGCAAAGCTATCCTTTCGAGCTTTCGGGCGGGATGCGGCAGCGCGTGGCCCTCTTGCGGACGGTACTGACCCGTCGCCCAATTATGTTGCTGGATGAGCCATTTGGGGCGCTGGATGCCCTCACTCGTGGCGCAATTCAGGAATGGTTGCTTGAACTTCAAGCCCGCTTGGGCCGGACGATTCTGTTTATTACCCACGATGTTGAAGAAGCGATTTTGCTAAGTGACCGGATTTACGTTCTCAGCCAGCGCCCGGCGCGGGTCGTTCTGGAACAAAAAGTAAACTTTCCGCGTCCACGCTCGGCTGAGATTGTCACTAGCCCCGAATTTGTCGCCCTTCGCGCCCGTCTGCTGGCTATTCTCAGAGGAAAGCTTAAGGATTAATCCATCGAATGAAGCTCAAGAAAATCGAAAATCGAAAATCGAAAATCGAAAGTCGCGGGTTTGGCTCGGTCAGGTGGCAAAAATATCTACCGGCTCTAGTTTTAACCGTGATTTTGTTGGCCCTCTGGCAATTCTTCGTCACTGTGACTGATACCAAGCCGACCTTGCTCCCTGGCCCCTGGCGGATGCTGGAAAGTCTGGTGGAATACTGGGACGTTATCGCCGACAACCTGCTCTATACCCTGGCTGAAACCTTTATCGGCTTTGGAGTGGCGCTGGCGGGCGGTTTTGGCTTTGCGGTCTGGCTGGATAATTCGCCCTTAGTGCGTCAGGCGGTCTATCCGCTTTTGGTCGCCAGCCAGACAATTCCACTGGTGGCGATTGCGCCGCTCCTAGTTATTTGGTTTGGCTACGATTTGATACCCAAAATAATCGTGGTCTGGTTGGTCTGTTTCTTCCCGATTGTAGTCGCGGGGGTGGATGGCTTCGCCGCCACCGACCCCGATACCACTAAACTTTTCCAAAGTATGCGGGCCACTCGTCGCCAGCTTTTCTGGAAATTGCGGCTGCCTTCAGCTTTGCCGTTTCTCTTTTCCGGGATTCGGATTGCGATTACCTACAGTGTGGCAGGCGCGATTTTGGGGGAGTATGTCGGCGCGGAAAAAGGTTTAGGGGTACTTATTCGACGTTTCAAGAACTCTTTTCGGAACGACTTGACCTTTGCGACGGTTTTGGTCGCGGCCCTGGTCAGTGTACTGCTCTTTGCCCTGGTTTCACTGGCCCAGCAAAAAGCGATGCCCTGGTATTATCGAATGCGCTCTAATGATAAGTAGTGTTAAGATATATCACGACTTAATAAGACAGGTTATTATATAGCAAAGCATTAACCATCATTCCAAGACAGACAACGGTTTACCTAAACCTAAATTTACGTAAGGGAGGACAGAGATGAGAATTTTACACCGTAAACTCGGATTACTAATGACCTTAATTCTATGGTTAAGTCTGGGGCTGATGGCCTGCGGCGATAGTACAGTTACGTCCGCCCCGGCGACTACCGTTGCCGCAACTACCGCCGCCTCTGCCGCTACCAGCGCTGCCGCGACTACCCAGGCCGCGACAACTGCTGCCGCTACTCCGCCCAAATTGGCTAATACCGCCAAACTAACCCTGGCGATGGACTGGGTTCCCAATACCAATCACACCGGGATATACGTGGCCCTTCAAAAAGGCTGGTACAAGGAAGCCGGAATTGACTTGCAGATTTTATCCTATGCCGATGGCGCAATTCCCGATTTGTTGGTAGGCCAGGGTAAAGCCGACCTGGGGATTAGCGGCTCAGATGGAGTGGCGACCTACCGGGCAGCGGGAGAGCCAGTGGTATCGCTGGCGGCGATTATTCAGCACAATACCAGCGCCTTTGCTTTCCTGAAAAATTCGACGATAAAGCTCCCCCGCGATTTGAGCGGCAAGAAATACGCCGGGTTCGGGACTGCTTTTGAAGAGCCAGTTATCGCGGCGATGATTAAGAAAGATGGTGGCACCGACCTCAAAATCCAGAATATCACCAGCGATGTCGGCGGCTATCAGGCGGTGGCGGCAAAGCAAGCCGATTTCATCTGGATTTTCGCGGGCTGGGACGGGATTCAGGCCAAGCGTGACAAGGTTGACCTTGAGTATTTTTACCTCAAAGATAATGGAATTCCCGATTTCTATACCCCGGTGATTATTTCCAGTGAGAAGGCCATCAAGGACAAGCGCGAAGCCCTGGCGGTGTTTATGGCGGTGACAGCACGAGGTTATGAGTTCGCTATCGCCAGCCCCAAAGAAGCCGCCGATTTGCTGATTGCCGCCAATCCTAAAGGCACTTTTGCCGACCCGGAATTGGTCTACCAAAGCCAGGCTTTCCTCAGCCCTAAATACAAAGAGGAAGCCGCCAAATGGGGAACTCAAAGCCTCAAAGCCTGGACCGATTATCCCAAATTTCTCTATGACAACGGGGTACTAAAAGGCTCAAACGGCAAATTATTGCCGCAGGAACTGGACTACAAAACCCTGTTCACCAATGATTTCCTGCCAAAATAACTAATTGGGGGTGGTCATAATTGGTAGGGGCGTTGCTTGCCGCGCCCGGCGCGCCTCGATTTGGGCGCGGCATGCCGCGCCCTTACGATCTCAACTTTTGGATTTATGACCAACTCCCATTTTCCCTTTAAGCTTTAGTTGATTTGTTTATCGGGACATCTCACGAAGTTTTTTGATTAACTCGTAAACTGTAGTGCAAGGGTTGGGAAATCTTTCGGTCAGGTAATCAGGATGAGTTATGTGTAGCCGTTCCGCTCTTTCTAATGCTATTTCGATATGTTTATAGGTGAGGTTAAATATTTCGTGGGAGTTTTTCTTGTAATTTGGGATGCAATCGCTACCTTTAAGCTCATTTTCTAGCTCGCTTGCATCCGCAAACGGTTTATTAGTTTCTCTGAAATGGAGTAAATACCAGTACTCAAACGCCGGATTTGAGATGGCAAGTGAAAGTTTATTCTTCTCCGCTTTATCAATCGCGTCTTTAAAAGGTTTAGTATTTGCCAAATGTTCAGTATCGAACATACACCAGACTTCATCAAACTCAGATATATCTTTGCGAGAGCTACCTTTGTTTTGTAAGTATAAAGCCCGCTCTACTATACTAATAGCCGCCCCACCTTTGCATTTTTCTACTTCAACCGATATCAATTTTAGCTCTTTTTTAAGAGCCAAAAAATATCTTGGCTCAGTCTTTTCTCCTTCGCACACAATTAGAATAGACTTTCCAGGTTTTCGTTGGCTTGAAGTTCGTCCTAACGCCTCATCTGAACGAGTTCGGTAGTTGGGCAGCCTCTTGTCTTTAGGCATTAGTTATAGACTCCAACAAAGACCCGGCAATAAGAGCTACCGCCCCATAACGCCCGTGCAAATAGCCCTTTTGAAGAGCTTCATCTTTGCGAGGACTGAAATCTGATAGTGGGTAAAGATGAGAAGCGCCCTGGTTGTCTTTTTCCGCAAACCAGATTTGATCGCGCCGAAACAATGTAGTATCAAGCAAAGTAGTATCGTGGGTATTAAAAATTAGTTGAGCGCCTTTGTTATTAAATTCCGGGTCGTGAAACAACTTAACAATTTGCTGCACCAAAATTGGGTGTAAGCTGGCATCAAGCTCATCTATAACCAAAATATTTCCATCTTCAAGCCCGCTAATTAAAAAGCCAGCGATAGCAAATAATCGGCGTGTTCCCAATGACTCATTTTCTATCGGAAATTGGATGTCCGAATTTGCCAGCTCACTAGAGTAATGATTTATTTTAATATCAAGTTGTCTCGCTTTGCCGCTTAAAATGAGACCACCCAGCTCGATGGGCATATCGTCAGATAGTTCATCTTCGCTTACGTTCTTTTCTTGGATGGAAAAATCAGATATGCCTAAATCAGCCTGTTGCAATAAAGTTTTGATTTTCGTATGAGATAACTCATTATTTTTTGAATAAACAGCTGTAAACCTTTCAAAAAATTGATTGTTTGGATTGGCGGAAATTACATGTAGCTGACTTAAAAACCAATTGTGAACTTCTGATAGTTGCTTATGATTAAAATTTGCCGCTACCGAAAGAAAAGGAATGTCAGGGCGGGTCAAATCCGTCAATTTTTGTTTTTCCCCGCTTAATCGTGGCCCGAAATACCATTCTGATGCTTCTGAGTCGGTTTTTGGTTTTCGCTCAAACCAAACCTGGGGTGAGCTTTTGGGATAGGCAATTAACCACTCTGTATATATGCGTTTGGTATCAAGCGATAAACCATATTGATAACGAACATTTTGATGAATAAAATGGATTTCAAACTCGGAAGGCGAATTAGCACTAACCCTATCCAGTAAAAAGGGCTGAATATCAATCCTGGCCCCCCGATTACTTTGAGCTACATTACGTGTCACAAAGTTTTCAAGGAAACTTATAGCTTCGATGAAATTGCTTTTGCCAGACGCATTAGCCCCATAAAGCACCGCACTTTTGAGTAATTTCTGTTTGCCAGATGACCCTGGCACGATGAAATTATCGGGCAGGTCACTATCTGAACTCGCCACCATGCTGAAAACTTGCTCATCTTTGAAGGATTTGAAGTTCTTAACCCGAAATTCGATTAACATATTTCCCATCCTGTCCGCAATAAAGCGATAATTTTAGGAGTGAATATTATAGCCAAAACTAATTCAAAGCCAACTATTGCAGAAAATCTGCAAAAAAGCAAGAGAAATTAGTTTTTCTAGTAAAGCTCTAATAAGTAAATTACCAAACGTGGATTTCAGGCAGGTCTCGTAGACGCTCGGCGCTCCATTCGGGGGTGATGTCGCGCTGGGCGTTGCCTAGAAGTTCGTAGCCGACGATGAATTTACGAATAGTAGCCGAGCGCAATAGGGGTGGGTAGAAATGGGCGTGGAAATGGTGGGCTGGATACTCCTTGCCATCGGTGGGAGTTTGGTGGAAGCCCATCGAGTAGGGGAAGCTGACCTCAAACAGGTTATCATAGCGAATGGTGGTGCGCTTCAAAATATCCGCCAGCCCGCTTTTTTGGGCGGCATCCAGGTCGAGAAACGACCCAGCGTGGCGTTTGCTCACCACCAGGGTTTCAAAAGGCCAGACCGCCCAGAACGGCACAACCGTCAGCCAATCCTCGTTCTGGCAAACTATCCGCGACCCCTCGCCTAATTCTAGCGCAGTATAATCGCACAAAAGACAACTGCCGTGTTCGGTCTGGTAAGCGGCCTGGGCCGTTAGTTCTTTGGATGGTTCGTTGGGAACGGTAGCCTGCGCCCAAATCTGCCCGTGCGGATGCGGATTGCTCGCCCCCATCATCGCGCCCCGGTTCTCGAAAATCTGGATATGTCCAATATCGGGCAACTGACCCAACTCGCGGGATTGGTCGGCCCAGGCTTCGACCACTTTTTCCAGGTCAGCCCGTTCCATGCGGGCCATGGTCAGATTGTGGCGCGGCGAAAAACATAGCACCTTCGCCAGTCCGCGCTCACTTTCGGCGATTAGCAAACCCCCTTCCTGATAATGACTGGGCGGAGTATCGGGCAGTAGAGCCGGAAAATCGTTGTCAAATACATAGACCGAATCATAATCGGGGGTCTGCTTGCCGCCCGCCCGCGCATTGCCGGGACAGAGATAGCAGGTCGGGTCGTAGGACGGCATTTGCTCGACTGCTGGTTTCTCGACCTGCCCCTGCCAGGGGCGCTGAGTGCGCTGGGGTGAAACCA
>JBBRSG010000216.1:0-5620 GCA_038245615.1 Chloroflexia bacterium
AGAGGATTTGAGCTAATTGACCGACCACGATGGGCTATTCAAATCCGTGATCAGTGAGTTTTTCCTGGAGTTTCTGGAACTGTTCTTCCCGGAGATTGCACGAGATATCGAGCCAGCTTCCATTCAGGAAAAAGAACAGGAACTGCTCACCGATTTGATCGGTGGTAAAACTAACCGGGTGGATATTATCCGGCAAGTACGGCTTAAACAAGAAGCTACTTTGGTTCTCATCCTGGTTGAACCGCAATCCTACGATGAGAAGGCTTTTGGTGAACGGCTGTTTCGGTATTTTATTCGGCTGTACGATAAATATCGCTTGCCGGTTTTGCCAGTGGCGGTATTATCTTATGATAGCCCTAAACAGGCCGCCCCAAATAGCTATGCCGTTGGCTTGCGCGGTTTTACCACCGTCACCTTTAATTATGCCACGATCCAGCTAAACCGGTTGGCTTGGCAGGAATTTGCTGATAAAGCCAATCCGGTAGCCTGTGCTTTTATGGCAAAAATGGGGATGGCGAAAGCTGACCGTCCCACCGTGAAGCTGACGGCCATCGAGCGTCTGACCGAGTTGAAGCTAAACCCGGCCCAAGTGCGGTTGGTAGCGGGGTTTATAGATACTTATCTGAACCTGGATACTAACGAGCAGCTTAAATTCGAGCAGGCGACCCAAAACCTGCCTAAAGCTAAACAGGAGGTGGTTATGGATCTCACGACCAGTTGGGAGAGAAAAGGCATTCAGCAAGGGAAAAAAGAAGGGAAAAAAGAAGGGAAAAAAGAAGGGAAAAAAGAGGGGATACGGGAGGGGGAACAGCGGTTGCTACTCAAACAGCTGACTCATCGTTACGGCTCGCTCACGGTGGAGGAAGAAGCCCAAATCGGCACTTTGACCGAAAAGCAACTCGAAAAGCTGGCCCAAGCTTTACTCGACTTCAAAAGCCGGGATGAATTAACCGGTTGGCTGACCAAATCCGCCCCTAAAAAGGCTTGAGGTTATTTGATAGGTTTAGGCAACCTTTTTAGCCTCGAAAGTGGTTACAATTGGGCGGCTGTCCGAGTTTCCAATAAAGCCGCCTTTTCCGGAAAATCTTCGAGGTAAAGTTCAGTCGCTTCTTGTAGATTCAAAAGTGACTCTTCAAATGACCGCCCCTGGCTAACTGTACCTAAATCAAAGCAATCAGCTACATACCAATCGCTTTCTTTATGAACGACGGCGGTAAATGTCCATTTTCCATGTCCATACGGACTTCTCCTCTGCGGCCTTCTTGCTTATTCCTCACCTAGCTTCGTAAAAATGCCACTGCTTTTCAAATACCCTCGAACCAATCCGCAATAACTGACACTTCCTCAACGGTTTGTATCTCTATTCCAAGTCGTAATTCTTTGAGTTTATCCAATAACTGTTCGCCATCTACTAAATCTATTGGTGGCGCACCATCACGGGTCGCCTCACTTTTTGCATCGCGGGTAAATGTACCAGTGGTAATTACCAACCCTCGGTCAGCTCGTCCAACCATTGCCCCTCGAAAATCTCGAATCATGCTAGCCGATACCGAACCCTGATAACGCTTACACTGAAATAAGACCGGGAAACTTAATAACCCACCCAGTCGCACGTGTCCAAACCCATCAATACCGCCATCTCCTACGCGCCCCGTTACCGTTACCTGGGTAAAGCCGGACTCTCGCAATAGTCGCTGGCATAAACGTTCAAAAGCATCAGGCTTCATCTTCCGAAGAGTAGCTGAGAGTTTCTCTCGCCAAGTCTGTTCAAGTGCTATTTCTGTGAATTCAGGAATTATTGCCTGAGCAATTTTATTATCCGGCCCTTTTATTGCGTCCTGATTTCTTTTTTTACTGTTATTCCTTACGAAAGCAGCAACTTGGCGGGGATCAACCTTTTCTGTTTCTTTACCTTTAGGTGTTAATGACCAAACCCCACGCGATGAATTTTCAAGCAAACCGTAAGCTTTTAAATAAGTTCTTGCCCAAGCAAGTTGATATTGTAACTCAGTTTGCCGCTCATCGTGCGGTTGGGCTATTTCTTCTTCTGATATTCCTAACCATTTTGTAACTTCATCATCCATTTCAGCAATAGAAGCAGAACCACCCAGGCGTTTAAGTGCTTGTAACCCAGGATTCAACAATTCTACGTAACGAGGAACGGGCATAACGAATCTCCATTATTTAATGAAACTTTGAGTTTGTGAAGTTGGAATTATTGTAATTATACATTCAGATATAGCTGAGGTCAAATTTAATAAAGGCAGCATCCTAATTTACAGTCTGCTGCCCCTTATTTTTGGAAAGCAGTTTAGCTAAATCGGTTGAACAACTTCGCTACGTGGTCGAGGCCGTTGGCGGGTTCGGAGGCTTGCTGATTAAGGTGTTGACCAGTTCGCCATTTACCAGTTCGTAGCGTCTGCCATCATCCGGCAAGGCCTCAAACTCGGCGATAGTGTAGGTTTTTTTAGGCGTTTCGATGGTTGCGGTCATAATACTTCACCTCCGTCTAAATTGAGGGACAGGGGACAGGGGACGGGGTCAGGGGAAATACAGGAATGACGGACGAGGGATAAGCTTTCCGACCCACGAACCCCTGACCCCCGTCCCCCGTCCCCCACTAAATAATATCCGCGATTTGGGCCGGGCTGTCGGCTACTTTGATTCCATATTTTTTGAAAGCGGCGATTTTCTCGGCGGCAGTCCCTTCCCCGCCACTGATAATCGCTCCGGCGTGGCCCATGCGTTTGCCGGGCGGGGCGGTCTGTCCGGCGATAAAGCCGACCACCGGCTTGGTCACATGCTCATTGACATATTCTGCCGCCAGAATTTCGGCATTACCACCGATTTCGCCCAGCATCACGATTTTCTCGGTGGCGGGGTCGTTCTGGAAAAGCTCCAGAATATCAATAAAGCTGGTTCCAATAATTGGGTCGCCCCCGATGCCGACGGCGGTACTTTGGCCTAATCCCTTGAGGGTCAAAGCGTTGACCACTTCATAAGTCAGGGTACCGCTCTTAGAAACCAGGCCGATACTACCGGGCAAGTGGATAAAGCCGGGCATAATCCCAATCTTGGCCTCACCGGGGGTAATCAGGCCGGGGCAGTTCGGGCCAATCAGTCGCGCCCCTTTGTGCTTCACATAATGAAAGACCGGAATCATATCGCGCACTGGGATACCCTCGGTGATGCATACCACCAGCGGCAGACCGGCATCCACCGCCTCAATAATCGAGTCGGGCGCAAAGCGGGCCGGGACATAAATAATCGAAACATTGGCTTGAGTCGCGTCCACCGCCTCGCGGCAGGTGTTAAAGACCGGCACATTGTCGAACTTTTCGCCGCCGCGACCCGGAGTTACGCCCGCCACTACGTTAGTGCCATATTCAATCATGGCTCTAGTGTGATAGCCGCCCTCGCGCCCGGTGATACCTTGTACCAAAAGACGGGTGTTTTTATTGACCAGGATGCTCATTTGCTGCGCTCCTTTGCTACATTTACTACCTTCTGGGCGGCTTCGGCCAGGGTTTCGGCGGATTTCAGGTTGGCGGCTTCCAATATCTTGCGGCCTTCCTCGCTATTTGTCCCAACCAGCCGAATGACAATCGGCACATCGGTCTTAATATGTTCCAGACCGGCCACGATTCCGCGTGCTACGTCGTCACCCCGCGTAATCCCACCGAATATGTTGAATAGAATGGCATTCACATTCGGCTCACTCAAAATAATGCGAATCGCGGCGGTAACTTTGTCGGCCTTCGCCCCGCCGCCAATATCCAAAAAATTAGCCGGTTCACCGCCATAGAGCTTGAGGCTGTCCATGGTCGCCATTGCCAGGCCTGCCCCATTGACTACACAGCCGATATTACCATCCAGCTTGACATAAGAAAGTCCGGCCCGGCGAGCCTCATTCTCGGCGGGGTCTTCTTCGTCCAAATCGCGGAAGGTTTCAGCTTCCGGCTGACGGTAAAGCGCGTTATCGTCATAGACCATCTTGGCATCCAGGGCTTGCCAGTTGCCCGCTCCGTCCAGCACCAGCGGATTTATTTCCAGAATATCGGCATCATTTTCGATAAAAGCTTTGTAAAGCTCGCGGGCGATAGTCACAAACCCGCCGATTTTGTCGGTGGCGATACCCATGCTGAAAGCCAGTTGGCGAGCCTGAAATTCTCCCAGCCCCAAAAATGGGTCAGCCAGCACCTTGATAATTTTCTCAGGATTGTCTTTAGCGACTTCTTCGATTTCGACTCCACCCTCACTGCTGCCCATAATCATGACCCCTTTGGAGGCCCGGTCAATAATTGCCCCCAGATAAAACTCCTTGACAATTTCGGCGGCAGGCGCGACCAGCACTTTTTTGACGGTACTACCCTTGATGTCCATCCCCAGAATTCCGGCGGCCTTTTCCTCAGCTTCTTCGGGGGTTTTGGCGAGCTTTACCCCTCCGGCTTTGCCGCGTCCTCCGGCGTGGACCTGGGCCTTGACCACCACCGTCCCGCCAATTTTGGTCGCAATCTGGCGAGCCTCGGCGGGGGTGGTGGCAACCTCGCCCAACGGAACCGGGATGTTGTACCGGCTCAAAATTTGCTTGGCCTGATACTCATGTATTTTCATGTTAATCCTTTGTTCCTGTCGAAAAATGCCTTTGAAACCAAAGGCAAAGATTAATAAACACCTGAACGAAACCTATACTTTCTAGCCTCAACTAGCTTCAAAAGTATAGCCTAAAGCCGGGTGGTATACAAGCTATCAGCCGGGAAACAGGGTAATAGAGGCAGTTCGCCCAAATCTTTTATAATGAATTTGGACGATTTAAATTATAAGCCGTCGGATGCCGGATTCGCCTCGTTGCGCCCCCATCTCGAATCTGAAAGTTCATCCTTACGAGTTTGTGAATTTACAAACTACGCTCTTATTCTAATCCAGTCCAGGACAGTGCGTCAAGCCGAAATAAACGGTTTCTTAACGCAAAAATCATAGAACCTTATAATCCCAAGTATATCCTTTCTTTATGATAGAAAACTATTGGATAGACATAAACTATAACGTCTTTCCGAGGTCGGCTATGGCAAGTAAACTATAAGGAGCTTTGGCATTGCAATCAGGTAAGCATCTTAATCCTTTACCGACTTAGTCGGCTATATGTCTATACTTCGGTGGTATAATATATGCCATAGATAGTTTAAACTATTTATTCAAGCTATGTGAAAAATACAGAAAGTAATTATATGGACGGTCTACGGGAAGCCAACCAGGTGCTGACGGGAGAGTTAAAGCTCTCGCGGGCCAGAGTCGCTGAGTTGGAACTGGAATTAGAACAGCGCCAAGAGTTTGCGCGAGAACTGGCGGCGGAAAAACAGCGCCTGGCGGTAACGCTAACCAGTATTGGCGATGGAGTAATTACCACCGATGTCGAAGGTAAAGTCGTTTTGGTAAACCCGGTTGCCGAAAAATTGACTGGTTGGACGCAGGTCGAGGCGGCCGGCAAGATGCTGGCTGAAATCTTTCATATTATTAGCGAGCGTACTGGCAAAGAAGTTGACAACCCGGTTCAAAAAGTGTTAGAGACCGGATTGGGGCGGGGATTAGCCAACCATACGATTTTGATTGCCCGCGAAGG
>JBBRSG010000217.1:0-5399 GCA_038245615.1 Chloroflexia bacterium
AAAATTTTACGGCGTAAAATTTTTCAAAGATATAAATATTTCGGGATTGCGCCCGACTTCAAGCGAAAGTCCTAACCAAATTTGTCTAAGCAACAAATTTATGTTTTAATTCTGTAATAATTTTAGATTTTAGATTTTAGATCGGTTACATTAGCTATGGCTTTGAAAATCGCTTATTTTGGGCCAGCCGGGTCGTTTACCCACGAAGCCGCCCGCAAGCAATTCGGTCCAACTGCCCAATATCTGCCCACTCGCTCGATTCCCGAAGTATTTTATGCGGCGGCACGGGGCGAGGCCGATTACGGGATTGTGCCAATGGAAAATTCGCTGGAAGGCTCGGTCACATATACCCTCGATATGTTCACCCGACCTGACCCCGAATTGGCGGCCCTGAACGTCTGCGCCGAGGTTTTTTTGAGCATCGTGCAAAATTTAATTGTGGCTCAGGACGGGCCAAAGAAGCTGCAAGAGGTCGAATTGGTCTACTATCACCCTCAAGCGTTGGCCCAGTGCCGGGGTTGGCTGGAACGCAATCTGGCCCACGCCGAACTGCAAGAGGCTTCCAGCACTTCGCGCTCGGCGGAATTAGCCGGGCAGAACCTCAAAGCGGCGGGTATCGGGAACGTTCTGGCGGCTGAGGAATACGGCTTACGAATTCTTGCCACCGATTTACAAGATGCTGACTTTAATCAAACCCGCTTTCTGGTAATTGCCCCGCGCCCTCTCGCCGCCCCGGAAGCAATCAACGCCGGGCGCTATACCACCGCCATTATGCTTTCGATTAAAGACCGGGTGGGGGCGTTGCACGCTATCACCTCGGTTTTCACTAAATACGAGCTAAATATGAACCGGATTGAGAGCCGCCCTAGCCGCCAAAAAGCCTGGGACTACCGCTTCTTTATCGAATTCAATGGACACCCGGCCCAACCCCAGGTCGCCGCCGCCATGCAAGAGCTTTCCGATGAAACGGTATGGGTGAAAGTGTTAGGAGCGTGGTTGCGCTAATCAAGCCAATGCCCGACTTCCCGAAACCCACCTTAATGCCGCTCGCTCAAGTATCGCTTTAGCCGGACGTTCCAAAACCAGGTCTGCGGCTTGCCCGTAGGCCGTTAGCGGAAAATCGAGGGCGGTGGACGAGGCGGCGCTATCGTCAGCGGCAGCGTAGGCCAGGCCTGCCGCCAGACCCCAATCTGCCAGCCAGATAGCTTTCCCGCCGCTATCCAAATCTTGCAGAGCCGCCCGCATTTTGGCTGCCGAGCAGTCGGGCGGAGTGATTAGCTGCAAGCCCGCGCCGTTGAGTTTCAGGGCTTCGGCTATCTGCCAACGCCAGCTATCGGCGGTCTGATTTTCGTCCAAAACTATTCGCCAGACCGTTTCAGGGGTCGCCGCATTCCTAAAGCGCGGCTCGTGCGGCAGGATTTGAAACAGGCTGACCGAAGCCCAGGGCCGAGCCGTCCTTTTATCGTCGGAAGCCTGAGCAAAGATCGCCGCCCGATCCAGATAATCCTCAGAATGATGTACTGCCGCGTACAGCCGGGTCATTTCTTTTTCGCTTAGAAGCCGCTCGCAATCGGCGAAAATGTGCCAGACCCCACTCGGATTGGCCTCCGACAGACCGCTCAAAGCTACCTCCGCTTCCTCTAAAGCCGCATCTCCGGCCCTTCCCAGCTTGAGCCAGACAGTAACCTGACTAGCCAAACGATGGGCGCAAGACTTGATGAAACGCGAGTCAATCGCCATATTTTCGGTAAAATCAAGCACTACCCGCTCAATCGGCCCGAATTCACCCCCGACCCCCGACCCCTGCCTCCCGACTTCCGTCAGCGCAAAAGGGCCAGGAGCGGGCAAGCCGGGGATAGCCGTCGGGTCATCGCCTTTGCGGAGCAAGGTTTCGCGGCGGAGGTCGCGAATATTTTCAAACGACAAATCGGCGGTTTCGAGGACGAAATAAGGCGGGGCGAGTTGCCAGCGCATCCCATGTTGTCCGGCAGCGACCTCGGCCTTGAGCTGAGTACCAGCCAGGATTTGCAGATTAAAAAGGTCGTAGGGCGCGAGGTCGTTCTGCTCCACAAAATCGAGGGTGCGATGCAGCGTGTCGGCGGTTTCGCCCGGTAGCCCCAAAATCACATCCAGAAAGACTTCGATGCCCTGCCCGCGCAAGTGGTGAACTCCTTGTATCAACCGGGGCAGATTGTTCTTGCGCCGCACCCGCGCCAGCACCTCCGGGATAGCCGATTGTAGCCCGACCTCGACTGTGCCAAAATTACATTCCGCCAACCGAATTGCCTCGGCCTGGGTAATAGCCTCGCCCCGCAATTCGGCGTAAAAACTCATGCGACGGTTTGCCCCGGTCTGCTGGATAGTGTCATAAATCAACGGCAAATGGGGCAGGGTATTGAAATTGGCCTCGACAAAATGCACCTGCTCGACCCCATGCGCCAGGCCGAACAACAATTCCTGACGGACACGCTCGACCTCGAAATAGCGTTTGCCGCCGCGTGGCAAATCCTGCCGTCCATAATAGCAAAAAGTACATTTGGAAGGACACCAACGCGAAAGCTCAATCGCCATAAACCGACCCAGATGGCCTTCCAACGCCCCGCTCAAATAGGCCGACGGGACGAGATTTACATCTTCCAACGGCGGTTGCGAGGGAGCAAAATGCCAGGTCGGGGGTCGGGGGTCGGGGGTCAGAGGTCGGGGAGCAATGCGGGAGTCGGAAGGCGGAAGTTGGAAGGCGGAAGAATAGGGCTGGCGAATGGCAAGCCCTCGGATATTTTCCAATCCCTGACCCCCGCCCCCTGATTTTCGATTTTTGACCCCCGCTCGCAACAATTCGACAAAGGTGCGCTCGCCTTCGCCTAGTATCAGGAAATCGAAATCGGGGGAAGCTAGAATAAAATCGCCATCGCGGTTGACCTCTGGGCCGCCACCCAATATCAGAATTTCGGGAGCAAGGTGCTTGAGCGCACGGGCCAGCCCTAGCACCCGGCTACTATTCCAGGTATAGAGCGAGAAGCCGACCATATCGGGCGAATGGGCCAGAATGGTGTCTAGCAGCAGAGCATCGCCCGCCCGATTCTGGACTTCGGCCTTCAATAACTCGACCTCCAAACCGGGGATAAGGGCGGCATCAGCCATCGCTTTGAGATAACCCAGGGCCAACGGCACATTCGAGAAGCGGTTATCGGGGACTGGCAGTTGAACCAATAATACTTTCATTTTATATTATACCCGACCCGATTTGGCGTGCTTTATCACAACCGGCGGGGCGGGAGTTTCGCCAGGCGGGAGGCTGGCAACCAGGGTCGAAAGCGAAGGGCGCGGCGCAGTACCTATACGCTCGGTCTGGGTAAGTTGTTCGGAGGCGGTTTCCAAAGTTCCGACCAGCCCACTGACCTCGCCGCCAGCTTCTAACAACCGATTAGTTGCCGCGATGATTTGCTGCATCACCTCGACAATTTGGGAACTGGCCTCGCGTTGCTGCTTGGTAGCCTCGGCGATATTACTCGCCAGATTCGAGGTTTGGGCCACCAGTTGTCCGACTTCATCGTTAGCGGCGGTCATACTACCCACTACCCGGTCTCCCACTTCGGCTTCCCGCAAACCCTGTTCGGTAGCTTTGAGGGCCGCGCCACTGGCCTGATTGATTTCCAGCACCATATCCTGAATTTGCTCGACTGCTGCCGTCGCCCGGCGCGACAACCGCTGCACTTCGTCCGCGACTGCCGCAAAACGCCGACCATATTCCTTAGCTCCCGCCGCCTCGATATTGGCATTCAGGGCCAACAAGTTGGTTTCGTCGGCAATTTCGCCAATAATCGCCGTCACCTCGCTGATGCGCTCAATCTGCTGGTCGAGAGTGTGCATGGTGTCATTGATGTCCTGAACTCGCTGACGCATCGCGGCAATCGCAGTAACTCCCAGGGTAGCGGTTTGATTCCCAAATTCAACGCTCTTCTGAGCTTTCTCAGCGACGGTAGCCACTGAAAGGGCGCTATCAGCAATCTTGCGGGCGGTAGCATCCAGTTCCTGGGTCGTGACCGCCATATTACTGACCAGAGTGGCCTGCACCTGGCTGGCGTTGTTCTGTTCCCGCAAAATCTGCCCCAGCGCCCCGATTAATTGAGTAATCTGGCGGGCAAGTTGGGCCTGAATCTGGCGTTGGCGCTGGAGCGTGCGGTTGAGTTGGCCTAATTCTTCAGCCTGTTGGCTGACCGAGCGCACCAACCGTCCTAACCCACTGCTAAAGCCCCACAGTAGCCCGGTGCTGGCAACCATTACAATTGCCAGAATAGCCACGTTTGCGCCTTTGTCGGGCGATACCGGCGGCGGCAGTCGGCTGATACTCCAACTACTAGCGGCGATATAGGCCCCGGTGGTTAGAAACCCAAAAATGATGGTGGCGGTAGGGGTAGTAAAAGTAGCCGCCACCACAATTACCAACACATAGAGGGTTGGAACATAAAATTCTCCGCCCACCGTGAATAAACTGACGGTTATCAGCACTGTACCAAAGATGCAAAAAAGTAGCCCGGCCCAAAGCACCTTGTTTCGCAAGGCTAATATCAACACCGCAACCCACATTACGACCAGCAGAATATTGGAAAGCAGGCGAATAAAGGCGGTTTCGCTACTAAGGCCCGTCCCAAAAAAACCGCCAATCAGGTTAGATAGATTGCCCAGCAGCCCCATCGTGACAAAGGCATAGAGCGTCCTTTTGCGGAAATTTAGCAGAAAATCGGCTTTTGAAGGCAGTTCAGTTGGTTGTACCATGAAATTTTCCCGAACATAAGTCCGAGCCTCTTATCAGTAGGGGCGAACCTGCGGGTTCGCCCTTGAATGCTGCATATGGCTTTGGGTCTGAAGCATTCTTTAATTTAGCCCAGCTTCACTTCCAATAACCCCAAATTAGGCCGTTGGGCTACCATTGTACCATCTACCGAAAGGGCCATTCCAACCGGCGGTTGCGAAGTCAGCCCCGGTAGCATTATGCTTTCGGATTTGCGCCAGGTCAGCTTTAGGGAGTGGCCCGCCACTCGTAGCCGGTCAAGGGTATAAAAGTCGAGGTCAAAGGGTAAAGGCCGGATTTTCAGTTGCCCCCCATCGCCCGGCTGGACTCCGGCAACATACTTGATAATCAGGTCTACAATCCAGCTATGCATATAATCTTCGGTTCCCCGGAAGTAAGGCGCTTGCCCCGTAACCGGATTATAATACTCATAAGAGGAGGGGCGGTTTACATCGCCTTCCAGAAAGAGCATTTTGATAAACCGCCGCAAAAGCTCAACCGCGTAGGGCTGTAACGAGGGATCGAGGTCGAGGGCCGCCCGACAGAGGGCATCGGTCACGTGGCTATTAGTCATCAGCCAGCTTCGCCCGTTCCAGGGGCAGACCAA
>JBBRSG010000218.1:0-5290 GCA_038245615.1 Chloroflexia bacterium
GTAACTATTCACCCCTTGTCATTCTGAGCGAAGCGAAGAATCTCTATCCTTCGCTTCGCTCACACCCCATAAAGGGGCGTGACAAATTCAGGCGGGCTGAATAGTCACAATCAAATGTGACTATTCAGCCCGCCTGAATTTGTCACGCCCCTTTATGGGGTGTGAGCGAAGCGAAGGATAGAGATTCTTCGCTTCGCTCAGAATGACAAGGGGTGAATAGTTACAGTCAACTAAAACTTTGGGGAAATAAAGGATTTATTAAACTGAGGTATCCGAAATAACTTCGCTATCAGGGAGAATTTGCTCATAAAACATTCCAGCCTGGTCAAGCTGAGTGACCGGTAAGCCGCAGCGATAACAATAAGTTTGAATCGTCGCCGAAAAAAGAATGGTTCGCGCCCCGCACCCCGGACACTTCGCTACCCGATTTACAACTTGACCCTCATTCGCCTCGCTAGTCGGTTGATTTACATCTTGCGTTTCCATCATCCCCAAAGCACCTTATCCAATCTGTCCGGGAAAATCTCCATTAGTTCAAACTCTGTGTCTGCTATAATTATAGCACATGGGGTGAATTTAGGTTCAGGAGCAACCGATTCGTCGTCGGATGTAGACATTTAGTCCAAGTTCAAACAGCTTTGGTTATAAACATTTGCGATTTTGTGATATGCTATTAGCCCTGTGGTTCTTCAAATATTTATAACTGAATATAACCCAAAAGAGGAGGAGTTTTGCCTATGTCTGGCGAACAAGCCGCGACCCAACCATCCGGCTCAAATAAAACCATGTTCGAGAAAATCTGGGAGGCCCACGCCGTGCGCGAAGTGCCGGGCCAATCCACTATTCTCTATATTGACCGTCACCTCGTTCACGAGGCCACTTCGCCCCAGGCTTTCGAGGGTTTGCGACTGCTCAAACGCCCGGTGCGGCGGGCCGATGCTACCTTTGCGGTAATTGACCATAATGTAGCCACTACCCCCACTGCCCAATACGGCAAGCGCAGCAACGTACCTTCTATAGATAACGAGAGTGCCATCCAGATTAGTACCCTGGAAGTCAACGCCCGCGAGTTTGGAGTAACCCTTTTCGACCTGGATGATGTCCGCAATGGGATTGTCCATGTCACCGCCCCGGAGCAAGGCCTCACCCTGCCCGGTATGACCGTTGTCTGTGGCGACAGCCACACTGCCACTCACGGGGCTTTCGGGGCGCTGGCCTTTGGGATTGGCACCAGCGAGGTGGAACACGTGCTGGCGACCCAGACCCTCTTGCAAACCCGGCCCAAGACGATGGAAATTCGGATGGAAGGCGCATTGCCAAGCGGCGTGACCGCCAAAGATATGGTGCTTTACATAATTGGGCAAATCGGCACAGGCGGCGGCAACGGCCATGTCATCGAATTTACCGGGGCTGCCGTCCGCTCGCTCTCGATGGAAGGCCGCATGACCCTCTGTAATATGGCAATCGAGGCCGGGGCGCGGGCCGGAATGGTCGCCCCCGACGATACTACTTTCGCCTGGATTCAGGGTCGTCCCTACGCCCCGCATGGCTCGGAATGGGATAAGGCCGTAACTGCATGGCGGCACTTGCCCAGCGACCCAGGCGCTCAGTTCGATAAGGTAATCGTTTTGGACGCTACCAAAATCGAGCCACAAGTTACCTGGGGGACTAATCCCGGCATGGTGTCGCCCGTCGGGGGCGAAGTTCCCGACCCGGAGAGCTTTGAGGACCCAATGCGCCGCCAGATGGCCTATCGCGCCTTGCAGTATATGGCCCTGACCCCCGGCACCAAGATGCAGGATATTACTATCGAGCGGGTGTTTATCGGTTCTTGTACCAATAGCCGCCTGGAAGATTTGCGCGAGGCCGCCAAAGTCGCCAAAGGACACCAGGTCGCCCCGACCGTGCGGGCGATGGTCGTAGCCGGTAGCGGTCTGATTAAGCGTCAGGCCGAGGATGAAGGTTTGGACAAAATCTTTATCGAGGCCGGTTTCGAGTGGCGCGAGCCAGGCTGTAGTATGTGTATCGCCATGAACGGCGACAAACTGGCTGAGGGTGAGCGTTGCGCCAGCACCTCCAACCGCAATTTCGAGGGGCGGCAAGGCAAAGGCGGGCGCACCCACCTGGTCAGCCCCGCGATGGCCGCCGCCGCCGCTATCGCTGGTCATTTCGTAGATATTCGAGAATGGAAATGATAATTGGAGGAGAGATATGGAACCATTCAAAACCCTGAACGGCATCGTAATGCCGCTTGACCGGGCCAATGTGGATACCGACGCGATTACCCCGGCCCGGTATCTAAAATCTATTAAACGTACCGGCTTCGAGGATGCCCTTTTTGGCAATTGGCGTTTCAAGGAAGACGGCACCCCCGACCCCGATTTCGTCCTGAACCAACCGCGTTACAAAAATGCCTCGGTCTTAATCGCCCGTGAGAATTTCGGCTGCGGTTCGTCCCGCGAACATGCGCCTTGGGCCTTGCAACAATACGGTTTCAAGGTGATTATTGCCCCCGATTTCGCCGATATTTTTTACAACAACTGTTTTAACGTCGGTCTGCTGCCTATCACTCTCAAGCCAGAGGAAATGGACGAGCTTTTTGCCGAGGTCGAAAACGAGCCGATGTTCCGCCTCAAGATTGACCTGGAAGATGGTACGATTACTGCTCCCGGTGGGCGGGTCTTCAATTTTCAGCTGGATAATTTCAAGCGCGATGCTCTGCTCAAAGGGCTGGACAACATCGGCTGGACGCTTCAGTTCGACGAGCTTATCAAGAGCTACGAGGACAAAAAAGAGACCGAGCAGCCCTGGGTCTACGCTGGCAAAGCCTGATATAAGTGGTTGCAAAAAAATAGGAGAAAAATAAAGCATGCAAGAACTTGCCGGTAAAGTAGCCTTAGTGACGGGGGCAGGGCGCGGGATTGGGCGGGCTACCGCGCTGGCCCTCGCTCACATGGGGGTGGCGGTAGCTCTTACCGCCCGTAGTGAGCAAGAACTGAGCGAAGTTGAGGCCGAAATCAAAGGGTTGGGTCTGCCAGTGATGGCTCTACCCCTAAATCTGGCTGACCCTGCCAGCGCCGCTCTTTTGATTTCAAGCGTAACAGCTAGGCTTGGTCGGGTGGATATTCTGGTCAATAACGCCGGGGTCGCCGGGCCGTTTGGCCCTAGCTGGGAGGTTGACCCGGAGCAATGGGAAGCGACCCTCACGGTCAATCTGATAGCTCCTTTTCGACTGGCCCGCTTGGTTCTGCCCGCTATGCTCCAACAGGGTTGGGGTAGAATTATCAATGTTTCCAGTGGCGCGGCCCGTAATCCGATTGAGCGCGGCGGTTCCTACTCTACCTCAAAAGCGGGGCTGGATATGTTCACCCGCCAACTAGGTGTAGAGCTGATGGACACCGGGATAGCGGCCATTTCAGTTTATCCCGGCATTGTAGATACGCCGATGCAGACGACTATCCGCACCCAAAGCCCCGACCGAGTAGGCGAGGCAGTTGCCAAGCGGTTTAAGGAGTATTATCTCAACGGTCAGCTCCTTGCCCCGGAAAAGCCTGCCAATTTGATTGCGGCGCTGGCTAGTGCTGCTGGTGCAGCTTATCACGGTCAAATTATAGACATCTATAGCCCCGAAGCTCAGGCTCTCCTCGAAGGGAAACCCTAAGTATGCTACGCTATATTTGCAAGCAATGTGGAGTACAATTTGGGGAGAGTCATACCCCGCCCCAACATTGTCCTATTTGTGAAGATGAACGCCAATATATCAACTGGAACGGCCAGCAATGGACTACCATCGAGGAATTACAAGTCAAGTACAAAAATTTGGTCAAGGCGGAAGGGCCACAAATCTACGGCATTGGCACTGAACCGAGCTTCGCTATCGGGCAACGTGCTTTGCTAGTACAGACTCCCGGTGGCAATATCTTGTGGGATTGCATCAGTTTGGTAGACCAGACTACTGTTCAGGAAGTGCAAGCTCTCGGCGGACTATCCGCTATTGCTATCTCGCATCCTCACTTCTATGCTGCACTGGTCGCAGGGAGCGGAAGGCCGGGGCGCGCTTTTGACCGGCGATATTTTTCACGTGGTCAGTGACCGACGTTACGCCAGCTTCATGTACAGCTATCCGAACCTTATACCCGAAGAACCTGATATTATTCGCCGCGCTCTGCAACGGATGGAGCCTTTCCAGTTCGATTGTATTTACGGAGCATGGTGGAATCGAAATGTAGCCTCGGATGCTAAAGCCGCTTTAGTACGCTCGGCCCAACGCTACTTTCAGAAGGTCGGGGCTCAATCCTATGAAACTCAATAAGCTTACAATAGGTTACAAGGGGTATCCGTGAAACTTCATTTCCTAATCAACTATCACTCGGTTTTACCTGGAAATCCCGGTTGACGGTCAGCAGCCTATCTGTTAGATTAATCGCAATCAGTAAACCAAAAGGGCGGAGTCCATTTTAGCAGGAGGACAGATTTAGCATGAAGAAAGTGTATGCGAGTGCCGAAGATGCCGTCGCGGATATGTTCGATGGAGCGGTGTGTATGTTCGGCGGGTTCGGGTTGTGCGGCGTTCCCGAAAACTTGATTGCAGCCATTCTCCAAAAGGGCGTAAAAGACCTGACCGTCATCAGCAATAACTGTGGAGTGGACGGTTTTGCCCTGGGAGTGCTATTGGAAACCCGTCAGATTAAGAAGATTGTCGCCAGCTACGTCGGCGAGAATAAAATTTTCGAGCGGCAAATGTTGGCGGGTGAAATCGAGGTCGAACTCGTCCCGCAAGGTACGCTCGCCGAGCGCATCCGGGCCGGAGGCGCGGGCATCGAGGGTTTCTATACTCCCACCGGGGTCGGGACGGTCGTGGCCGATGGCAAGGAAGTCCGCGAAATCGGCGGTAAACTGTGCGTCCTGGAAATGCCGCTCAAAGCCGACTTTGCCTTTGTCAAAGCCTGGAAAGGTGATAGCACCGGCAATCTGGTCTATCGCATGACCGCCCGCAACTTTAACCCCATGATGGCGACTGCCGGAAAAGTGACCATCGCCGAAGTCGAAGAACTGGTCGCGCCAGGCGAACTTGACCCCGACGCGATTGTCACCCCTGGTATCTTCGTCCAGCGCATCCTCAAAGGCCCGCATTATATCAAGCGCATCGAGCAACGCACCGTGAGAACTAGAGAATAGGTCGAAAATCTAAGGTCTAAAATCTAAAATCTAAAATCTAAAATCTAAAATCTAAAATCGAAGGTTAGTGGATAACTTTGAATTTTGAGTTTTGAATAAAGTAAACCTGGCA
>JBBRSG010000219.1:0-5272 GCA_038245615.1 Chloroflexia bacterium
CGGTCTTAGCCCGTGTGAAAATTCCAGGATTGTTTCCAGAAATCAATTTAATAGGAAACTTATTCTCTAACATCCGAATTTATCGAGATTGGAACTTTGGGCGCAACAGCCCACTAAGGAAGCCGCAGCCATTGGAACTAGCCTCAGACTTTCTGGCTGAGGATGCCAGTAATCTGGCGCTAGTAGTAAAAGAGTTGGAAAAACAGCCTGAGATTAAAAAAGTGCTTTTAGAGAATTTACAACAGTTTAATCGCACAACCGAAGATATTGTCACAGAAGAATTTCAAGATACCTGGATACAATTAGCCGTCCAGGAAGAAGGCTTGGCCCGCCCGGTACCCGCTTCTCGCCTATCGGATGGAACATTACGCTATTTAGGTTTATTGGTAATTTTGTGCCACCCCGAACCGCCACCAATCGTTTGCATCGAAGAACCAGAATTGGGCTTACACCCGGATATATTACCAACCCTGGCAAAATTGCTAATCGAGGCTGCACAACGCACTCAGCTAATGATTACTACTCATTCCGAAGAACTGGTCTCGGCACTAAGTGAGATACCCGAAGCGATAGTAGTTTGTGAAAAGAATAAAAATAGTACTCATTTACGCCGCCTCGAACCAAAGCGAATCCAAAAATGGCTGGAAGATTATTCATTAGGCCAGTTGTGGGCGATGGGTGAATTAGGGGGAACTCGTTGGTAAAGGGGATTCGGATCTATATTGAGGGTGGTGGCAGGCGGGATAATAGTAGGAAACTACGGGAGGGCTTCGATAAATTTTTTGCCGAACCAAGACAACGTGCCAGAGGCAAGAATATAGAGTTTCGTATTATCTTATGTGGCTCTCGCAACGAAGCTTTCAAAGATTTTTTGCGGGCCGAAGAAGACCATCCCGATACTTTCAATATTTTGCTGGTTGATTCCGAAGGCCCGGTAAGTGAAGATGACTCTCGTAAGTTTCTACAAAAGATAGTGGAATAGATTTTACAAAATTCAGTGAGGCTCAGTTTCACCTAATGATTCAGCTGATGCAGGCTTGGTTGGTTGCTGACCTTGAAGCCTTGAAGAAGTTCTATGGACCGGGCTTTAAACCTAGACTACTTGGCAAACGCAAAGTTGTAGAAGGGTTCGATAAGATTGAAGTGGAAAAAGCCCTTAAAGAAGCTACTAAAAATACAAGTAAAGGCCCTTATCATAAGACTCGCCATGCTTCGGAACTTTTGAAATTAGCCAACGTTGATAGGGTTCGTAAAGCTGCGCCAGCTTGCGAACGCCTTTTTGCTACCCTAACTAACTTGCTCGATTAGACCTGTGCCTTTATAAAAGCCTAGCTTCATTGAATTACAATTCTTTGAAAGGTATTTAACATGGATATACAGAATGCTCAGAATGTTATAATCAACATTCTGAGCATTCTGTATATCCATGTTAAAATTCTCTAGCGATTACCCACCAAAGTTTTTGGCGAGTTCAGTCCCGGCGAATACGATCATCGCGGCTTTTTGACCTTTTAGCTGGGCAATATACTTCTGAAGCACATCGGGGGCGACATCCGGGAAAGCCGCTGCGGTGATAACTGTGGCGGGATCATCCGGCAGATCCTGAAGGTTCACCAAAATATCCGCTTCGCCTGGTTTGCTATACAGGGCAACCGTACTGGCCCCCGATTTTACGGCTTTGGTGTTGCCGGGTAGTGAAAACACGTAGCCCCGGCCTAGCAAAGATGCTTCCAGCGAAGCCAAATTCGCGTCAACCGTTCCGTTCAAGATAAAGACCTCGACACTGCTAACCGTCCCAGCTTTCAAACCTTTCGCTATCCCCGCCGCAATCGTTGGGTCAAGTTCGATTTTTGTGAGCGGCGGCACAGCGGCGGGCGGCGCAGCCGGGGCAGTTCCAGGTTTGTCGGCTGCGGGCGCGGGCAAATAGGTGGGACTCTGGTACTTAAAATCCGGGTTCGGATTTAGCGGGGCGGCCTGGGGGCTACCCTTTGGCTTGAGCGGGCCAGGCGCAATATTGACCAGGCTCACTTTGCCATAGCCGAACACCGGGTCTGCCCCAGTGGTCGTGACTCCGGTGGGCTTGGTGGCACTCTCAAAAACCAGGGCCGTCAGTTCATCGGCGGTCAGGGTCAGGTTGGAACTCTTCATCACCGCTGCCAAAGCCGAAACATTGGGAGTCGCGGCACTCGTGCCGGTGAATTTCCCATCTCCGCCTTTTGCTAGATAAGAGGCACTCGCGACTCCCGCTGGGCCGGAAACTTCCGGCTTGATGCGCCCGTCACTGAGCGGCCCCTGGCTGCTGTAGTTGCCAATGCCGTTGCCGTCGGGCGGGTCAACCGCGCCCACCGCAATCGCGCCCCGTGAGTCGGCTTGAGAGCCTACTGTCTGGGTAGGGGTGAATAGCTGGGGCGAGAGGCCGCCAGTCAAAAAGACGTGAACGTTAAAAGGCTTGGTCGGGGCTGCGGTTCCCGGTTTCTGTCTGGCCCGAATAAAAAACAAAGCCTTAGCCGGAATATTTAATTGCAGGATTTCATTTGGGGTTCTGGCTCGTTGGTCGCCATCGCTGGTGGCTAGTACTTTGCCCTGTTCATCCTCAATAGTGAGGTCAAGGTCAGTCGCATCAGGATTAACCCCACCATCCAAAAACTGGTCCCAGCGCAGGATTACATTGCTGGCAAGCGGATTATCGGTGGGATTGCCCAGGGCCAGGCGGGTAATACCGGGTTGCCACTGATGAAAACCATTGGCATCCGGGGTGAATTTCCCGCCGTAGTGTTCCGTTCCCTCGTTCCCGGCTGCCAGGAAAAAGAGGATACCTTTATCCTTGCGAACCTGTTCAATCTTCTTGCTCAAGGGGCTATTGCCATCCTCGGAAGAAGAATTGTTGCCCATCGAAATCGAGATAATGTCTACTTTCTGTTCTACCAGGTAATCAATTGCTTCGGCAAACTCCGCCCCACTCCCTTTGATGGAAGTAGCGACTATTTTGGCTCCGGGGGCAACCGAAAAGATAATCTCGGCAACGGCGCTCCCGTGTACCCCGTTATCCAGACTATTTTCGTTCAGGATTTTCTTAGCGAAGTCCATGACCACAAAATCATTGGGTAAAAAGCCCTGGGTCTTCAGCTGGTCGGTAAACATATAGCCGCCATCAATAATCCCAATTGTGACTCCTTTGCCGTTAATTCCGGCAGCGTGCCACTTGTCTACCCCCATAATCTTGACCCCCTCGTTTTTAGCAGCCTGGGCTAGACCTACTAAAGCGTCCAGGGTCTTGGGGAAAGCCCGCAATTCTTGGGGTTCTTCGGCAATCGGCAGGTTAATCTCGACTACCTCTTTGAGCAAAGCCAATTCTCTGAGAAAGTTATCTTTGGTCTTTGGGTTAGAGTAGGTCACAAATTGTTGTATCGGGACGGTTGCCAGGGCAATTTTTGTGCCACCGGCATCGACTACATCCGCTAGAGTGCCGCCCAGGGCTTTGAGCTTATCGCCGATGACCTTCTGATCGGCCCCTTTGGTTAGAAGCATCTCAAAATAAACATCGTGCGACTCGTCAATTATACCGATTTGTTCGGCAAGGTCGGTGGCGACTTTTAACTTCAGGTCAGGTGTCCCGGCGGTGCGATTGTAGGTGTTAATAACACTCACCAAATCCGGGTCGGCCTTTTTAAGCGGGTCAAGCGGGACAATATTGACCTGTCCGGTTTTGGCGGGGGTCGTGGGCGCGGCGGCGGCGGTAGTTGGGGCTGCCGTAGTCGCGGCGATAGTCGTGGGCGCGGCGGTGGTCGCCGCCGTCGTGGGGGCGGCAGTAGTCGCCGCCACAGTAGTGGGTGCCGCCGTCGTAACAGCAGCCGTCGTGGGCGCGGCGGTGGTCGCCACTGCCGTGGTGGGTTTGGGGGCGGCGGTAGTCGCCGGAATAGGGGTGGCACTGTCGCCGCAAGCGGTCAGGACAATTCCCAGGACCACCAAAACTGCTAGTGGTAAAGATAGCGATTTTTTAGGATGCAACTCTTTCTCCTTCTTGAGAAATTACATTCAAACAACTTGGCTGAGGTGTTACAATATCTTATGGTATGGTTCTTTACTTATGGTTCTTTACTTATGGTTCTTTACTTATGGTATGGTGAAATTGAGTGGACATTCCAGATAAGTACCCACTTATCCTGGCATGTGGACAATACAAATAAACTTACTACTGTTGCTTATATCAAATATATTCATACCAACGCTCAGAAGTTGACAGCTTGGCTCTGGCGCAATAAGATTAATCTCTATCTACATGAAGGTAAAGATTCTGGCTACCTCAGAGAATTATTTTACCATAGTCAAAGGTATTTTACCATAATTAAAGGCATCCGTGTCACAAGCTTTTACAGCTTATCCTAAAAAATGAAAGCGAGATTTAAGACTTGGCTACTTCAACTACCAATGACCCTGCTCAACCCGGCGGTACTCCCGCAACCCTGACCCCGGTGATAGAGTGGACTTCGATTGATCAGGTAATGACCGAACTTAGCAACCGGCGCTATGTTATCGAGCGCAGCCTGGCAACTGCCGTATTTTTATCGTTGAAACTCCAAAAACCCCTCTTGCTCGAAGGTGAGGCCGGGGTCGGTAAGACCGAAATCGCTAAAGTGTTGGCGGAAACCACCAATGCCCGGCTGATTCGGCTGCAATGTTACGAAGGTCTGGACGTGAATAGCGCGGTATATGAGTGGAACTATGCCCGCCAGATGTTGCAGATTCGTGTGCTGGAAGGCAGCGGGCAGGAAAAACAGGAAGCCAAAGAGCTTTTTGGCCCGGATTTCCTGATTAAGCGCCCCTTGCTGCAAGCCCTCGAAAGCGAAGGAGACCGCCCTACCGTCCTTTTGATAGATGAACTGGACCGGGCCGACGAGGAATTTGAGGCGTTCTTGCTGGAAGTTTTATCGGACTATCAGGTGACAGTCCCCGAAATTGGCACGATTAAGGCCGAGCGTCCGCCGGTGGTGATTATAACCAGCAATCGCACCCGCGAAATTCATGATGCGCTCAAGCGGCGCTGTCTATACCACTGGATTGATTACCCTTCGCTGGAAAAGGAGTATCGGATTTTGTTGGCGAAAGTGCCGGAAGCGCCCGAAATGTTGGCGCAACAGGTGGTCGGCTTCATTCAGGAGTTGCGGAAGGTCGAGCTTTACAAGCTGCCGGGAGTAGCAGAGACGATAGATTGGGCCGAAGCATTGGTGGCCCTCGACCAACGCGACCTGGACGAAGCGGTGGTCGAAGATAC
>JBBRSG010000220.1:0-4935 GCA_038245615.1 Chloroflexia bacterium
TTTAATTTATACAAAGTTTTTTCGTTTGGAGAAAACCACATCTTTTTTATGTCTGATATATCAACGCCCTCCCAAAGCACATTAGCTGACCTAAGATAGGATTCTTGTGTATCAAAAGGGGTCGCTGCTTCGTTCTGTAACATTTTGCCCAGGCGAACATCCCAGCCGTGCTTAATTGAGGTATCAGTCCAATGCGCCGGAATTTCGCCAAGCCAATCTACGCCTGAAGCTTTGTAGGCGGGGTAGGTAGGCCAGCGCCGCAAGGTGGTCGGGATAGTCGAGGGTAAGGTATCGGTCATGGAGTGTTCTCCCAATCTTCGAGGCGCAGGCTGTCCACCCGGCTAAATTCGCGGCTATTATGAGTTACCAGCGTCAGGTTATGCAACAAAGCAATCGCAGCAATCATCAAATCCATTGGGCCAATTGGTGTACCCAAAGCGGCCAGACGAGCGCGTTCCCGACCAAAAATTAAAGCCGCGTCGTCGTCAAAAGGCAGCGAATCGAACTGACTGAGAAAATCTTGCTGTACTGCCAATGACTTAACTGGATTCTGGCTGTGCATTGCTCCATAGAATAATTCGGCCTTGACGATTGAACAGACTGCTATATCCTTTGGGTCGGTAGCCATTAATTTTTGCTCGACGTTACTAGAGCGGCGGCTCAAATAAACTATGCAGGCATTGGTATCCAGCAAGTAAATCATGCCAACTTTTCCCTGACTTCATAATCGCCTTCCGAATCAATTATAAGTGGGTCATCCGCCAGCGCTCCGGCAGTCCGCTCAAAGAAGCCGGGCGGCCAGCCAAGTTCTTCTGGAGTTGGTTTGTGGTCGCCGTTGGTAGTGGTAGCCTTCGGCAGGGCGACAGGCTGCACCACTACCAGCACTTCCAGTTCGGTATCAAACATCCCAATCGGCACTTCTAATTTAAGTAGCCCATCCGGGCCTACGTGCGCCTTTAATTTAATACTTTGCATTGGTATTCCTCCTGTAGCCGTGATTAGATTGTCACAACTCTATTATACGACTATCCAGCTACTTCTCGCAGCATTTCGAGAATATCGCGCTCAATTAATTTGATGTCAGCCTCAATCGCTTCAAGGGGGCGGGGCGGTTGGTAACGGTAGAAATAGCGGTTGAAGTTGATTTCGTAGCCAACCTTGCCAACCTTGCCGTCTTTGGCATCACGCACCGTCTGGTTAATCCAGGCATCGGGAACGTGTGGCCTGACCTCGCGCTCGAAGAAAGCGGTCACTTCTTCATCCAGCGGCACATTCTCGGTATCGCGCAATTCGGGGTCTGGTTCGGGTTGCCCGTCCTTGTCGCGGCAAATTTCGGCGCTTTCGTCGCGCTCGGCCAGGGCCGCCAAAATTGCCTTGCGTAGCGGAGCCGCCAGCGTCAACTTTTTCGGCTTGAGCGCCTGGTCTAGTGCCGTTTCAAAGCTGGCCCGGCTATTGAAAACCCCACCCGGCATGGTCGCCAGCGCCGCCAGAATCGCTTCTTGCAACAAGCGCCCAGTCTGCTCTTCCGCCGCTTTCTCGGTGGGCTGCTTCTTTTTGCTCGTCGCCAGATCCTGAAAAGCCTTGTGCTGGTGCAGGCGGGCCAATCGTTCCGGGCTGACCTCGAAATTGAGCCGAAGCGGACGCTCAACCGTAATTTTGCGGTAGCCGAAAGCGGTATTGGCAAAAATGCGCGAGTTTTCGCCCTCGGTGGAAGCCGAAAATAGCTCAATAATCTGCTCGATATGCTCCTTCGAGATTTCGCGGCGCTTATCGCCCAGGCTTTTTCGCATCGGCACCCAGGAAGCGGTAGCGTTAATCAATTGGACTTTGCCCTGGCGCTGCGGCTGTTTTCGGTTGCTCAGAATCCAGATATAGGTCGCAATGCCGGTATTGTAAAAAAGCTGCTCCGGCAAAGCTACAATTGCTTCGAGCCAGTCATTTTCCACTATCCAGCGCCGAATCTCGCTCTCGCCGCTCCCGGCATCGCCAGTAAAAAGGGGCGAACCGTTCATAACAATCGCCACCCGCCCGCCGCCCTGACCGGGATACTCCATGCGGTTGAGCATGTGCTGCAAAAAGAGCAACTGACCATCGCTGATGCGGGGCAGTCCCGCCGCAAAGCGTCCTTTGGGGTTCTGGGCCTCGCCCTCAACTGCCTGTTGGTCGCGCCGCCATTCCTTGCCGTAGGGTGGATTTGCCAGTTGATAATCGAAGCGGTTGGTAGAATGGTGGTCATTGGAAAGAGTGCTGCCGAACAAAATATTTTCAGCCTCGCGCCCGTCCTGGCTCTTCATATACAAATCGGATTTACAGACCGCGAAAGTTTCCGGGTTGACTTCCTGCCCGTACAAACGCACATCCGCACCGGGGTTAACTTCGTGCAGACGGTCTTTGGCGCTGGTGAGCATTCCGCCCGACCCACAGCATGGGTCGTAAACCTTGAGCAAAATGCCATCGCGCCGAATCAAATTCATATCCTGACACAGCAACAGCCCGACCATCAGGCGAATGACCTCGCGGGGGGTAAAGTGTTCGCCGGGGTTTTCGTTGAGGGCTTCGTTGAACTTGCGAATCAATTCCTCGAAAATATAGCCCATCGCCAGATTAGAAACTTTGTCGGGGTGCAAATCAATGCTTTTGAAGCGCTCCATCACCAAAAAGAGCAGGCCCGCTTCGTCCAGCCGGGCAATCGTGTTGGTGAAATCGAACTTTTCCAGCACTTCGCGCATATTGTCGCTGAAGCCGTTGAGGTAGGCCCGCAAATTAGCCGCCAGGTTGGGAGCATCGCCCAAAAGTCGCTCGAAATCGAAGGGCGAAGTATTGTAGAAAGCGTAGCCCGACACTTTGCACAGAGCCGGGGCGCGGTTCTGAAGTCCTTTGGCCTTGAGATCGTGTTCAAGCTCTAAAACTCTGGCTTTGGTGGGCTGAAGCACGCAATCAATCCGGCGCAGCACGGTAAGCGGCAAAATCACGTCCTGGTATTTACTGCGCTTAAAAGCATCTCGAATCAGGTCAGCCACGCTCCAGATAAAGCTGACCTTGTCGCTAAAATTCTGCATGGTTGGTTAATTTCCAGGTCAAGGTATAATTTGTTAGTTCAGGGCCGATAACTTCTTTCAGTATTTATGCTACATTCTGTAAAAAGAATATCTGGATTATAACCGTTAGGTGGTGAGATGTAAATAACCAGACCAGTAACTTGAGGTAAAGTTGCTACATTCACACCGCCATGCTATTATCGGCTCAAACTTTGATGAAAATGCAGATTACGGAGCCTGATACTCAATGCCAGACGAGAACGAGCAAGACGCAGTAGACCCGCTTACAGTAGGCGAACTTATTTCGCTTGCTCAGGCCGCAGAAAAAACAGGCTTTAACCAAAAATATTTAAGAACGATTGCTGATAAGGGTCGTTTACGAGCTAAAAAAATAGGCCGTAATTGGGTTACAACTATGGCAGCTATAGAATATTATAAATCTAGCCGCGATTTTGATAGAATACCAAAGAAATACCGTCAAACCTCTTGACAGTAGTGTGATATAACACTACAATATAATTGTAGTCTGGAAAAAGTTGAATAGTGGCAGACGGTACGCAGGTGTCATGACCACCTACGTACCAAAACCCCATCCTAACTGAGCTAGGATCGGGCTGCGTAGAGTTTACCATGAAACGGTCTGGTTTTCAGACCACTAACCTCTTTGAGTAATCCTCTAGCGGCTTATCCTGCATTTCGGCCCTTCTTTCTTTACTTTGAGAAAGAGCCAGAAAAATCGGGGTAGCCGCTATTTTGATTCCAGAATGTTGTTATACAACTTGATAAAGTAACCAGCCACCGAATGGGGAAGGAGAGGCTTTCTTAGCTTTACCCTCGCTCGCGCAAAGCTGGTTACTCAATCTACTGGAAAGAGGTGAACTCGATGCCTGCTGCTACTTTCGGTTTCCATTTTTTCGACCCACCGCCCCCTAACTCAGACAAACTACCCAAACCTGCGCTACCTAACCAGCCCCAGCCATTCCTGGTGCTATTTGCCTCCTCGCCCGATTGCTTACCCATCGCCCAAAAGCTATCCGAAGCGGGCTGGCTTATTCTAGCCGTAGATAGCCAGCAAGCTGCCTACGTCGAACTGGCCCTCGATTTAATCTCCCCGCCATCGCCCCCTAATGTGCATTGGAAATGGCTAAAGCCCGCCGCTATTATTCTCGTAGCCGACCAACAGCCACCCGTTATGCTAAATCCATCCGCCCAACCAGCCTTAACCTTGCCACTACATCTGCACCGCCTGACCCGCCAACTCCAGAGCCGTAGCCTCTCTCCCACAGACATTCCTTACCTGCTCTATGTGAATATTCCAAACCCCTTCCTTTCTCTAGTTAGCACTGAAACTGAAGCGGCTACCCTCGACCAGACCCACCCAGAGATTAGTGCGACTAATTCTATTTTCCAGGCCGTAATTAAACGTAGCCGCACCAGTCAAGGCGAAGAACTACTAGCTGTAATAGCCGACCTAACTCAGATTATCTTCTGCGCCGGTTGCCGCCGCCAAATAGACCCCCAAGAGAAAGCCCTGCTACTGGCGCCCCAACTCTTTTGCGAGAGTTGTGCCAGCTTCCCCAGCGCCGTAATAGACCGCTATCCAGAGGAAAGGCTACCTCTCTTCCCGGCCCGCTTTCTGGCTAAAGCCGCTCGTATCTTTGCTACTTCTTCCGCTGCCAAGCACCCGCCTTATCCTGTCCTCCTATCTTCCCAGGAAGAAGCAGAAGAAGTAACCACCACTCTGGCTAGTACCAGCGACCCCTGGAGCAGTTAGCCGATGTGATTTTGATAGCAGGAGAGGAAGTAAGGAAAAACTATTCTCCCACCAACCGACCAGGACAAAGGCAAGGAACAAAGCCAGGAACCAACTAAAGCGCCACAGCGCCACAGCGCGAAA
>JBBRSG010000221.1:0-4932 GCA_038245615.1 Chloroflexia bacterium
TGATACGGCGGTATAGGTTGGCTCAGGCGAGAGCGGCGCGGCTACAGTTGCCGATACCGTCGGGTTTGCCAGTTGTCCAACCGTCGGTTCAGGGGTTGTCACCTTGATAACCGTAGTGATGGGCGATAGACCCGGAGTAACGGTAGCGACGGCAATCGGTGGGGGGGTCGGTTTTTGGGTCGCCAAAAATAATATCAGACCGATAACCAGGGCTAAAGCTACTATCCCACCGCCGATAATAAAGAAATTAGGTCGGTTGTGGCCCGGCTGAGGTGCAGGCGACAAGGGCGGAGTGACCAAATTTGAGGCTATCGGTGCAACCGGCGGCAAAGCTACCGGCGGGATTTTGGGAGCTTCAACCGGCATTTTTGGCGGCGGGGCGGCAGGAAGAGTATCTCCGGCGGGGGCGACAGCCCGACTTCCGGCGGGCGGGGTCAGATTAATTGTCTGCTCCATTTCGGACGAAGTGAACTGCTCAGAGGAAGTGGAATAATTGGCAGAATTAGAAGAAGTCGCCGGATTAGCAGTCGGGGCGGGCGGCGGCGAATATTTTGGCTGATTGGCGGCGGGCGATTGAGGCAGAGTTGCGGCCTGAGTTTGGGTTGGCGGGGGAGTGGTATCGCCCCGTTTAATAATCGGGATTTGGGCAGTAGGTTGCTCACGAGTTTGGTATTCGCCCGATGCTGCCAGCGCCCGCTTGAAAACTTCGTAGATGTCCATCGCTCGGCGCGGGCGTTCTTCCGGCAGTTTCGCCATCGCCCGCGCCACTACCTCACTGACCTGGGGGGGCAGTTCGGGTCGGACTTCTGAAAGTAGAGGGACAGGCTGGTTCATGTGGGCGTACATGATCGAGTGTGGCTCACCCTTATAAGGCGGGCCACCACCTAACATCTGGTAGGTCATTACGCCCAGGGCATAGATGTCGCTATAGCGGTTGGGATGTCCGGTGATTTGTTCGGGAGCCATATAGGACGGCGTGCCGCTAACCCGCGTACTGCTATAGACGTTGCTATGCACCATAATTTTTGCCAGCCCAAAATCGCTGATAACCAGCCGTACCGGGCGCTCGTTGAAAATCAGGATATTTTGGGGCTTGATGTCACGGTGAACGATGTTAAAGCTGTGGGCGAAGTCCATTCCGGCGGCAATCTGTCCTAAAAAGTGGGTGGTCTCGGAAAGAGAAAGCTGGCCTTTTTTCTTCAAATATTGGGATAGCGTTCCGCCGTTGGCATAGGGCATGACCAGATAGGCCATATCCTCTTCCTGATTAAAGTCGTAGACATCCAGAATATTGGGGTGCTGGCGAGAAGCGACTGAACGGGCTTCACCCAGCAAATCAAAAACCTGCGCCCCTTCGGACTCGTCGAACTCGACCACTTTGACGGCAACTTCGCGCTTGAAGACCAAGTCATAGGCCCGATAAACTATCGAAAAGCCGCCCTTGCCAACCCGATCTTGAATTTGATAGCGTTTCGCCAGAATGTCGCCCGGTCGTATCAAGCTGCTACTCCTGAGTTAAAGCAATCTCAGCAATCGCTAATCGGTGGTCAGAAAACCATCCAGACTAGTTTGAATATATCTTTTCCAGATTACATAAATAGTATACCCAATTATAGATTGAGGTCAATAGGCAGAACTTCCTGACAAAATAATTCGCGGTCTGCCATCGCGGTCGGTACTTGCTATGAGTAAAATTACTTAAATCCCCCTTAGCCGCTTGCTGCGGCCTTTTTCTGACTCAGTTTGCAACAGGCCGCGCTCTTCCAGGAGGATTCGCAAGAGTTCGCGGTCATCGCTCCGTAGCACCGCGCTTTCGTGGGCTTCCATCAAGGCCACCGGATAACCCTGACCCAATTGATGTTGCCTTTGAACCAGGTTTACCACTTCGCCTAGTAAGCCCTGGGCCGCAATCCATTCCGGGAATTCCAGCCGCACCATTTCATTTTCGGTACGCCAGTAGACAAAGCACACTTCCTGAATATGTTCCGCCAGCTCTTTCGGTTCGCTAAAAGCAGTCTTGAAAATCTCGCTATAGTGGTTTACGTCGAGCAAGTGGCGAAACAGTAAAGCATCGTGGACTCCGGTCAGCCCGGTCAGACGCTCCTTGCGCTTGCCAGGGTTATGGCGCGGCCTTAGTGTCGGTGGGGCGGGCGCACCTTCGACATCGAACAAGGTAGCCTGGGGTCGCTCCTTGAGCAACAAGCGCAGGCTATTGGTGACGGCCTGGCTGTGGGTGTTGCTGATGTAGCCGACAATCGGGATTTGCTCCTCCGCGAAGACCCCAAGCAGGTTGTAATAACCCTGACGCAGCCGATTACTCTCCGGGTCGGTTTTGTCGCGGCTGTTCCACATCGTCAGCGGGCCGTCCATCATCACCAGATTAGGCCGATACTGACGGGCCAATTCCAGTCCGGCCTTTATTTCGTACAGGTCGCGTTTGAGGTCAATCACCAAAGGGGCGGAACTTTCCTGCTCCTCCTCGGTCACATCGCCCGCGAAAAAGTGGGTCTGGCTGTCAATTTCGGCCCGACTACCCGGCCCATATTCCAACATCACCTGCCCGATATTTATGACGTGATAAAGCGCCGTCCCGTTGTGACGGTCAGGCGGGATAACCGAACCATCGGTGGCGACCACTGAATACTGCCCCGGCGCGACCCCCACCGCGTTATTCTGGCGCAAATCGGCATAGGGATAGGCCAGAGCTTGCTGCGACTGGCTATCTTTCGCCAGCCCACGCCATTCTTCCGCTTTAGCTTCCCGATAAATCGCTAGAGCATCCAGTACATTGCTTTCCAGCCGATTAAAGCTGGTTTTGAGATTAAGAGTAGCCGCCTCAATCTGGCGCACTAATTCCTGGGGGTCTAAAGGCATTGCTTTTCTTTCGGTGGTCTACAATCTAAATAAATGGGGTTATATCATCCTTATTATTGAAGTTCATTTAGCCTTTCAGAAAAAGCGTATCAGGCGTAAAGCCCTGAGAATATACGATTATTTGACAAAGAGATTATCCAGAAATTTCAATTTCTCTTGAAGCTGGAAATTCTGACCGCCCTCATGCTTGTTGTATTCCCAGACCCGAATTTCTTTGGCGGCGGCATAATGATTATAGGCGGCATAGACGGTGGAGGGCGGGCAAGTGTCATCCATCAGGGCCACCGAAAAAAGCGCGTTAGCGGTGGCGCGACTAGCAAAGTTTACCCCATCGAAATAAGCCAGTGTTCTAAAGACTGTTTCGATTTTGTCACGATGCACCTGGCAGTAACGGACAATTTCCTGATAGGGTATCGCATCTGTAATCTGGACGGCTCGCCGAAAATGGCACAGAAAGGGTACGTCGGGCATCGCCGCTTTTACCACCCCCGGCAAAAGACCAGCTACCGCCAGGGTAATGCCTCCGCCCTGACTGCCGCCAGTGACCGCCAATCGGGTGGAATCTACCAATGGATTAGAGAGCGCCGCCTCTACTGCTCTCACCGCATCGGTAAATAATCGTTGATAATAGTAAGTTCGGGGTGAAAGTATCCCTCGTGTCATAAAACCGGGAAATTGGGGGTTAGAAGCCTCTACTTCGAGGTCGGGAGTATCGCCCCTGCCCCAGGCGCTGCCTTGCCCTCTGGTATCCATAATTAAGTGGGCGTATCCAGCACTGGCCCAGACTAACCAATCGGTTGGAAACCCTCGCCCGCCCCCGTAACCGAGGAATTCTACGATAGTAGGCAGCTTTTCGCTATCCCGCAGCCGGCCCGCCGGGGCTAAAAACCAGGCCTTAATCGGCTGACCGCCGTAACCATTGAAAGTAACATCCCACACCTCCAGGGTTCGCAGCGGCGTAACCACCGGCTCAAAGTGAGCCTCAAGCGGGAAATTGCCAGCCGCTTGCAGAGTAGTCTGCCAGAAGGTATCAAAATCGTCCGGTTCGGTGCGTTCAGGTAGATAGGTTTGAAGTTCTTCAAGCGGTTTATCAAAAAGGGCCATAATCTTAATCCTTATCGTTTAGGGTTTGGCAGGTTATTAACATAGGAATTAGGTTTATTGTAAACCAAAGTCCTGCAAATTGCATCTGCCGGTTTTTATGAGAATAGGCTATAAGTACTAGCGGTACTAAAAGGTAAACCGCTTGTGACATCTTGACCTGTTTGGTATTATGTAAACAGCACGTTTTGTGTTCGTGGGGAAAGTATGCCTGTTTTTAGTATCCATCGGAACTTTTGCAATTATTAATCATTTAAATCAATTGACCGGCTCGACTCACCGGAAAATCGGATTATTGCAGTTATTTTCATCGCACCAAAGCTGTAGTTAAGCTAAACAAAAATCATAATAGCGCGGATGTAGGGAGGCAATATGTATTCGACCAGACGGCGGCGGGTGTACAGAATATCATCCATTGGTACAGTAGTTTTGGTGGGCTGGTTTGCGCTAGTAACCTGTACCGGCTTTGGTGGAACAGGCCAAAATGTTAGCTATGCCAAGCCCGCCGAGGGTTTTGCGGCTGACCGTTTTCCTACCTGGGTCATCAGCCCGACTAATGCAGTAGTAAATCCGTCTGCCATCCCTGACCCCCAGACCTTAATTTTGCCCACTACTCCGCCGATTACAGTCAGCAATATACCGCTTGTACCCTGGGATACTCTCTATGCCAAACCCGGCTCAGTCTTGCAGGATGTTGCCAGTGGCACTTATCGCATGTGGTACGAGAGTCAGACTTATATTAGCCGTACCGTTTTGGTAGCCGGGGTTCCCGTAACGACGGTTGGGCCAACCGCCAGCCAGTCGCCAGCACAATTGCCACTACCACTGGTTTTAGGCCATAAAAAAAAGCGTTTACCTGTGGTAACGCCCCAAAGCTGAAATAGAGCCAACTGAGTAATAACATCAGGCTGAAAGCGGGCCAGATAAAGCCGACCGCCGCAATTATGCCCCCGGCCA
>JBBRSG010000222.1:0-4906 GCA_038245615.1 Chloroflexia bacterium
GTCAGCGGTCAGTGGTCAGTGAAATAGTTTTGAGTTTTGAGTTAAGCTGCAACCACTCGCCGGATTTCTTCCGTCTTCCGTCTTCCGTCTTCTTTCTTGCATTTCTCTGACCACTGACCACTGACCACTGACCACTGTTAAATAAAAAAGCGGGTTACGTTGCTGAGGGCCGGGAATAACACTTTTAGCAATTCCCAATCGGCCCTCTCGTTAGCATAGAAATCGGGATACATATCCCGCAGTTGTTCAACCGAGCGAAAGCCTAAAAAGAGCTTGGGTAACAAATCGGGTGGTACACCGATTTTGGGGTCTTGCCTGCCCGCTACTTCGCTCACTTCGCTCAGTTTACCATTCTCAAATACCAGCCGCAGCCCAAAGCGGTAGCAACCCAATTCCAGTTCCCGACTAAGCCCGGCAAACGAACTGGCGGCTATCCGGCGTTCCAGCTCTCCGCTCAATTCCTGCAAAGCCAATACCGGATTATGCACCCTGATGTAAAAGGCATAAGGCAGCATAGGTATCGGGTCGAGACTGGCAACCCATTTATGGACCGGGGATTCGGGCGGCGCACCAACTCGCAATTTGGCTATCCCCGGCATTGCCAGAATTTTAGCGATTATCGCGGCGGCGGCAACTTCGTTACCCAGAAAATTATTGGCCCAAAAGGTGTCGGGTTTCCCGCCCATTCGGGCCGCCCCGATTAACTTGCCAGCCTGCCAGACCGCCCAGTTTTCGACCTCGACTTTTTCAAGCCGGTGATTTTCAACTGCCCACCGCCACGAGTTCTCCGCAATTACCGTGCTGATGTCATAGCGGCTATCCCGCTCCGCTTCCAGCTCTATCAAGGTTGGAATATCGGCCTGGGTAATAGGCCGCACCTCGATACCGGGCGGCACACTTATTTTGGCGGCGTGTAGCTCCGGGGTAAGCAGTCCGGCCCGCCAGATACTTACTCCATATTCGTAGCCGAACAGCCGATAATAGTACTCAATGCCTCCAATCAGGGCCAACCCCAGCCCGCGCTCGGTCATCCATTGATGCAAGACCTCAAACTGCTTGCGAACCAGACCCCGCCCGCGATATTCGGTCAGGGTGCCAACGAATTCGGGCTGGCCCATGCGGATGACGGTCTGACCTATTCGCCACTCGACCACTGCCAGACAAAGCGTAGAAATAATTCGCTCGTCCTGGTCAACCACCACCAAAAAATCTTCAATCTGAAAGCCTTTGTGGTTCCCATCCACCAGATAGGCCACTTCCGCACCGCTGACTGCATCGTGCATTTGACGGTTAAATTCAATCAGCTTTTCGCGGTCAGCCGGGGTAGCCTGCCGCAATACCAGATTATCGCCGAGTGGTTGGTAGAGTCGCTCGCGCTCGATTACTTTACTCATAGGGTTCACCGTATTTACCTTTCCGGTTAATAGTAGCCTGAATTTATAAACCAAATCAGCCCATTATACTATAACCAGCTAATACGGCAAGTGGGAAAACACCGGAACACTCAATGAGTGAGCCTGAAAGTATAGTCGGACGTGCTATAATAAATGTAATCGAAGTTTAATAGGGTGGCCTGCTATTAAAGATGGCAAACGAATTATAGCAACTTGTCACCTGGAATTCAAAGTTGCTTGAAAACTTGCTTGAAATTGGCAAAGTATTCTGCTCCGAAACCCGGCCCTCGGCCCTGAAAAGGATAGACTGGCGATGCTAAATATTCTTATGACTGGCGATGTAGTCGGTGAAAGTGGTCGGCGAGCAGTGATAAAGCTGCTGCCCGAACTGCGCCAGGAGTATCAGCTGGATGCAGTCATCGTCAATGCTGAAAATGCCGACGGTCTGGGCCTGTATATCACCTCGGCCCGCGCCTTGCTGGACAACGGCGCAGATATTCTAACGCTAGGCGACCATATTTACGATAAGCCCGAAATTTATGATTATTTGGGGCAGGAAGACCGAATTGTTCGCCCGCTCAATTTTAGCCGCTCCACTCCAGGCCGTGACCATATCACCTTGAAAATCAAACAAAGCCGAGTGATGATTGTCTCGGTGCTGGGTCTACTCAAAATCAATATTTATAGCGCCATGTCGCCTTTTGCCGCGCTGGACGATTTGTTGGCAGAGGTCGAAACCTGGCCTGACGAAAAACAGCCCAATATTATTCTAGTGGATTTTCACGCCGAGGACATTAGGGAAAAACATGCCCTAGCCTGGCATCTGGACGGGCGGGTTAGCGCGGTGGTTGGCACTCATACCCACGTCCCAACCATGGATGCCCGAATTTTGCCGGGCGGAACTGGCAAGCTGACCGATATTGGGATGTGTGGCCCGCATGACGGCAGCTTGGGCATGAAAATTGAGGCAGCCCTGACCCGCTTTGTTCACAGCATGCCTTCGGCCTACGAGGTGGCGGCGGGGCCAGTCCAGTTTAATAGCGTTTTGCTTCAACTCGACGAAAAAACCGGAGCTTGCCACCACATCGCCAGGGTTGACCGCCTGCTTGACCAGCTTTAACCCCTCTGTAAAAATTATTATACCTCTTTGTAATCTAGGCCGTAATCTTGGTCTGGTATATTATTAAAGCCGGACACGCACCGCGAGAAATTCATATCCAGTTTAATATGAGTTGATTTAATCTTAACAAGAGCTTGCGTCAAACTTTACTCATCAAACTAACCAGGATGCAACGACCATGACACCCTACGACTTAGAACGGTTCAACCAGGCGGTTGGCATGGCTCAAGCCGGTCAAAAAACCGCCGCTCACGGGTTACTGCTCGAACTACAGCCCTTTTATCCCAAAAATGCTGACTTGAGCCTCTGGCTGGCCTATACCAGCCCGGATTTGGCAGAAGCTAATCAGTGGCTGGAAAAGGTCGCCCGCCACGACTCGGCAAACCCGGCCCTGCCCGGCGCGAGAAGCTGGTTGGCCCAGCGCCACGCCCGTGAGAACACCGTGATTTCCCCTGCGACCTCTACTTTCAAAATCGAACCGCGACCTGGCTCGGAAAATACGGCGGCGACCTTCCAGCCGAATTTCCAGCCACAAGTCCGCCCGGTTTCGCTTCCCCAGCAAACCACCGGCACTTTTCGCCCGGTGTCCTTGACCCCTCAATCTCAGCCCTACCAGCCCAAATTGGGCTATCAGTTTCGGACTCCGGCCCAGCAGCGAATTTTTTATCGGGCCGAGCGCCCTAAATTGGGCGAGCGGTTCGGACTGGGTTGGGAGTTTATCAAGCAGGCCGCAAAAATGGCCCGCGACGATAGCAATTTGCTAAAACCGTCGTTCTTCTCGATTGGCCTGAATGTGTTGGTCAGCCTGTTGCTGGCAGTTCCATTTGTCATGTTCTATCTCGCTAATCGAAATAGCCTGATGCTCTATCTAGCCATATTTATGGTGCTACTGGTCAATTATTTTATTACTTACCTGTTTTCGGCGGTCACGATTCATCTGGTCCACCAAAATCTCAAGCTTGGCACTAGCAATATGGGTCTGGCCTGGGCTGTCGTCCAGCGCGGCACTTTCAGTATTCTGGCAGTGGCGGCAGTATCGGCCCTTATTAGCACCTTTCGGGGAGCGTTAGTCGAAAACCAACGCGGCTTTTTTGGTTTCATCGGGGCAATCCTGGTGCGAGCGATTCAAGCCGTCTGGACGACTGCCACTTTCTTTATTCTCCCGGCGATTGTGATTGAAGACCTGACGATGGGCGCAGCCGTCAAGCGAGCAGCATATATTATCAAGAATAACTTGCTGCAAATCGGGGTCGGCTATGTCGGGCTGGGGCTTATCGGCGGGCTACTCAGCCTGGCTTTTGTCTTGGTCGGTTTCGGGCTGGGAGCAGTGATTTTTATGCTACTGTCCCCGCTAAACCCGCTCGTGGCGCTGGTTTTGGCGCTGGTGGCAATAGTGATAATGCTGGGGATTGCCAGTGCGCTCTATTCTTATTTGCGGATAGCTTATTACACCTGTCTATTTAGCTGGGCGGTGGCTACCGAGCGCCACGGTGAATTTGCCGTTCCGCCCGCGCCTTTGCGGGTGGCGTTGCAAAGCCGGGCTATTTAACCGCCTTTGCCTGAGTTATTCAGGAATCAAAAACGCAGGCTGACTTTACTCGATTTGTCCGGGTAACGCAACCTGCGTTTTTGATTCAGTTGTTAAAATACGTATTCAATTGTGGTAAGTTATACTAATGACACTCAATATTGGAGAGGCACAGGATCGGAAGTAGTTAGACCTGGGATAGGTGGTTAGCTAATTGACCTGAACCGAGGTGTTTCGGCGGTATCCGCCTGAAAACTGAGCTGGCGAACTTACCAGGCGGTTTGGGGCTTGGGCTTGTTCGACCGATGACTCATGTTAGCATCTTTCTTACGATTGAATACTGCGACACACGCCGTCTGTCCACAGGTCTGCGACCAACTTCCATCCCGCAATTGACGTGGTTGAAAAACCCGGTTGCAACCGGCACAGCGCGGCCCGTTGCCACCTCTTTGCTGCTTGAACATACTAAAATCATCCTTTCTGTACAATAAAATTAATTGTTATAAACACTAGATACGATTTATCGCTCTTTTAGAATTATGAGCTTTTTTGGCCTTTTGAGCCTTTGATGGTGATAAACTATTGTAGCACATTACCGATTAAAAACAATGTGATTTCAGTCACAAATTGTAAACATTTGGTTAAGACTTTCACAATATAGCTGGTTACAAGTTGGTTGTAAACTAGTTGTAAACTGGTTTCTGAAAAATCTTCTTATCTTAACCGAAGTATTGCAATTTAAATTCTGGATTTGAAACGTTACCATAAAAACTGAAACTAGAAGCCCGAAAGCAAATCCCAACTTAGAAGTTGCTATCTGAAACTGAGGTGTAAATAATATCCACCTTTATTATAATCTGAATA
>JBBRSG010000223.1:0-4822 GCA_038245615.1 Chloroflexia bacterium
CGAGGCCGCGATTTACGATTTACGATTAAAAAGGATGAAGACACGATTAGCGACCTCAGCCCTCAAAACTTGCCCCAAAGAGATGGTTTTCAACTCAAAACTCAAAACTCAAAACTCAAAACTATTTCCCCCCCTCCCCTCCTCCTTCACGCCCTCATCCTGGCGCTTTACACTGGTCTAACCGTATTTTATCTTGCGCCACTATTGGGTCATTTTTGGGAACATGTGCCGTTTGGTGGGGATAGCTGGATTTTCTATTGGGATTTGTGGTGGGTCAAAAAATCGCTGACCGAGCTGCATACCAACCCGTTTTATACTACCTACGTCAATTTCCCGGACGGCGCGAGCCTCAATTTTCATACCCTGGCCTTTATGGACGGCCTCTTGGCCCTACCCTTGCAATGGCTGGGAATGAGCCTGGCGGGGGCATATAACAGCCTGGTATTATTCGGCTTTATTTTCAGTGCCTATGGGATGTTTTTGCTGGCGGATTATGTGGTAAAACACAAACCGGGAGCTTTTGGGGCGGGGCTGGTCTTTGGTTTCAGCCCTTTTCATTTTGCCCATCTTATCGGACAGCTCAACTTTGTTTCGATTCAGTGGCTACCTTTCTACCTGCTTTCGATGCTCAAAGCCCTTGATAGGCCAAAGCTCGATAGACGTGGCTGGCTATGGCTGGGATTAGCAGCGGTCTTTTTGGCCTGCAACGCTCTGACCGAATGGACTTTAGCGGCTTTTTTGGTGCTTTTGACTTTACTCTACGCCCTCTATCGGGTGTGGCAGGGTCGGCGCGAATGGCGAAATACCGTGACCGGGCCACTCTTACGCCTGGGCCTGATTCTGGTTATCTTTGGGGTGCTGACCTCGCCGGTGCTGATACCAATGTTGAACGAAGTGCGCTCCAACAAAAATCTGAAATACGACCCTGACGAAAGCGTTATCTATTCGGTTGACCTGTTGAGCTATTTGCTGCCCTATGAGTTGCACCCTCTATTCGGTGAATCTAGCTATCCTAAAGCCCTGAAATATCGCCCTTTGAGCAATGCCACCGAGCGCACGGCTTATCTGGGTTATGGGGTGCTGTTGCTAAGTGTAATCGGGGCGTGGTTCTATCGTCGCCGTCGGGCCACCCAAAAGGGATTAATCCACAACGCTAATTTCTGGACGCTATCGGCCTTTTCTTTTGGGCTGCTGGCGCTTGGGCCGCAGTTGTCTATCGGCGGACGGGCGGTTTTCACGGTCTTCAAGCTGACAATACCGCTACCCTATGCCGCCATGTATTATTTGCCCTTTTTCTCGATAATGCGAACCCCCGGCCGCTTTGTGCTGATAGTAATGCTGGCCCTGGCAATGCTGACGGCTTTCGGGCTGAAGGCTTTGAGCGAAGTTGTCGCTAGGCGGATGCAAAGGCCGATTTTGCAGACGGGAGCGGGCGGGGCTATAGTCGCGGTCTTTAGCTTGATAATCGCTTTTGAGTTCGCACCTTACGTCACGACTGCCTATCCCAACGTCCCGCCGATTTACAACCCCATCCGGCAGGATACCGATAGTACTTACGCTGTGCTGGAATTGCCCTTGCGCCCGGCAGCCCATTTCTATATTGCCCAGGTCGCTCACCAAAAGCCGCTTGTCGGCGGTTATCTGGCCCGGCAGGTCGAAAATCCATTGGTCGAGCAAGTTCCGGCCCTCAAGACCCTGGCTTTACGTAATCTTGCGCCGGTCGGGAATGCAAATCAGTTGCGCGAGGCCCGAATTCGCTATGTGGTAGTCAATTGGTGGATGCTGGACGAAGCCCAAAAAACCAGTATGCGGGCTGCCCTCCAACAGGTCTTTAACCGCCCTCCCGACGATGAAGAATTAGAGCCAGACGGTAGCCGCGTCCGCATCAGCCTGTACCGCTTGTAGGGGTCGAAAACTGAGGGTCGAAAAGCGAGGGTCGAGCATTTTAGACTTTAGATTTTAGACTTTAGATTTAGACACCTACTCCTGCCAAACATATTCCATCTGTTGTGCGGTTTGCTCGGCGACTTCGCGGCCTAGCAGCTTTTCGACCAAATGGAGGCTCATATCTATTCCGGCGGAAATACCAGCGGAGGTAACTATATTGCCCTGGTCTACCCAACGAGTATTTCGGACTACCTGAACTTGCGGGAAGGTCTGTTCCAGGCGGTCAAGCGATAGCCAATGGGTAGTAGCGGACTTGCCATCGAGCAGCCCGATTTTGCCCAGCAAAAATGCCCCAGTGCAGACCGAAGTATTAAGCTTGGTTTCGCTACTGACTTTGGCAAGCCACTCGATAATAACCGGGTTATCTACTTCCCGGCGAGTTCCCCAGCCCCCCGGTACGACCAACACATCAATTGGCGGATGATTTTCCAGGTTAAAATGAGGTTGAACCAGCAGACCGCCTCGCGCTTTCACAATGTCGCTTTTCTGAGCTATCGTAAATACCGCGAAAGGTCGGTTAACCTCGTCCTGGCTGCCGACCCCGACCCGGCGGGCTACTGAGAACACCTCGAAAGGCCCGCAAAAATCCAGCACCTCAACTTCATCAAAAATCAGGATGCCAACATTAATCGGCTCATTTTCATTCATTGTCATTCTCCTTGTAAAAGTGGTCAGTGGTCAGTACGGGAGTTTTGAGTTTTGAGTTTTGAGTTTTGAGTTAAAATGCTAACCACTAGCTGTATTTTTCGCCGTTTTCCAACCTTCAGTCCTCAGTCCGTATTCCCCCCTACGGTCATAAAAATGCCCTCTCTAAAATGGAGAGGGCATTATATCTGCAAGTGATAACCTGGGCAGCTAGAGGTTTTCACCTAGCTTGCTTTTGGGTTCGGAGTCAGGTCGGGCGGGTTCGATGGTTATACCAGCCGTAGGGTCTTTGACTCCACTTCCGGTATTGAGCGAATCAGCGACCTCCTCGACCTTATCGGCGGCGTTTGCGACGGCATCGGCAGTATTATCCACCGCCTTTTTTGCCGCATCTGCCACTTTATCACCCCCATTGCCGTTTATCTTGAGTTTAGCCGGGGCGGGAGAACCAGGAGCATCCTGCGCCGTCATCGGCCCCATGTCGGGCAATTTTTGGGCCGCGATAGTAGCTTCATCCCGCGATATTTCGGACAACTCATCGTCCAGCTTACGCACCGAAACTCGGCGACGCGAGCGGCTCGATACATCCATATCTCCGGGCAGCCCTAGCAAGTCCAGTACCGGCTTGATGAAAGGCCACACGGTATAATGGAAAATGATGTTATCGCCCAAAGTACTATTGGCGGCCCGTTTCATGCGCCGAATCGCCATGTTGCGTGCGCCTTCATCGGTAGTAATCACATCGGCTAAATCGGCGACCATATCTACGGTCTGGCTCAAGTCGGTAATATTGCGCCCCAGATTGCGCGGGTCAAGCCACAGACCGCGTGCTAACCGACTGATACTGTAGGCGTTCAGCAAGGCTCTGGGCAAGGCTACCCCAATCGGCATTACCAACGGACGACCCAGGGCCGCAGCTTCTTCGCGGGAAGCCTCGTCCAGCACGTTTTCGGTGGCGTAATTGCGGGCTTCGCGGGCTATCGGTAAAGGCGGCGGCGAAACATAGGTCGCGGGCGGCATCAGGCCCGAACCACCGCCCGACCTGGCCTGCATCATCGGCTCAGGCCGTGAAGCTGCCGGACGAGGAGGCGGCGGCATTGGAGCAGGGCGGGGGGTGGGGGCAGGCCGGGCCGCGACCTGCTGGCGAGGGGCGGCTGCCACTCGCGGCGCAGGGGCTTGGGTCAGGCGGCTTTGTCCACCGCTGCTGGCGGCAGGACGGCCCGTTACTCGACCATCGTAGCTATCCAGCTTGCTTGGGCCATTATAGGGCGTGTTATTGAGAGTGACAGTCTCGCCTAGCGGATTTTCCTTGCTGCCGCCACCAGAAGAACCGCGCATGGTATCGCCGCCACGTGGCGCACCCATCACCCGATTACCCATATTCAAGGCGGTTGAGCCAGCCCCGATATTCGGTACATCGCCGGTTACGGCGTAGTTAGGCGCTTCGGATGTAGCCGCAGTACTGGCTGGGGCAGGGCGGGATGCTGGCGGAGGAGGAGGCATAGGCGGGGAGGCGGGACGGGGCGTTGCCGCCGGACGGGGAGCCGCCGAAGCTGTCACTCCGCGATAAGGCGAAGGCAGCGGCCCGGAACGCTGGGTACTGGATAGGGTACTACCGCCGCCCTGTTCGGCTACCGCCCCAGCCTCGACTAGCATTCCGTTACCCATATCAAGATAGAACGGCCTGAGCAGAAAGCCGACATTATTAACACGGGCAATCCCCTTATTGATTTTGGCCTGAAAACGTTCTTTGAAACCGGCGGCGCTCGGTACTTCGCCATTGCGGTGCATCAGATAGCGCATCATTTCGACGCAGGTTTTGACCTCTCCGGCGGGCATTAAGTCCAGGTAAAGGGCCGTCCCCCGTCGCCCCGGAACCGGGGTTTCGGCTACAGTGGTCTCACCGTTGGGGTGTCCCTCTCGGCCTCGCAGGGTGATTTTGTGTTTGCTACCGGCGGGCTTTAGCAAATAGGTGAACTTGACGACCCCTTCCAGCATATTGCGCCGTCCAAATTTATCCAACCCCACATCGGCCCAGGGAAAGCGGTCTATAATATCTTTGTTAAGGCCGCGCCCCCAGGTAATCAGGTGCTGGTCGGTCAGCACGGCGTAATCGTGCAGCGTCAGACCCCCCAACCGCCCGCCATCGCGTTCCAGAATGATGCAGTCGAAAATCGCCAGGGCGTTTTCACCCTCCATCAGTAGACCCATCGTTTGAGCGCGGTAGAAG
>JBBRSG010000224.1:0-4775 GCA_038245615.1 Chloroflexia bacterium
CCACCGGCCCGATTTCGGCGGATGGGACGGCTGGCACGACTTATTATTCAGTCCCAGCGGTCATTATTACTACCCAAAAAGATGGAACTCACAATCATTATTACGGTTGCTATCGAGTGGCGCAGGTAAATGTACAGATTGCGGATAGACCCTTGCCCAATCCACTTCATATGGCCTTTGCCAAAATCTATGCGGCTTCTTCCACTTTTGACGAAATTATGTTGTTGGACATGGCTAATAAGCTGATTACACCTTCAAATTTATGTGTGGCATAGCTCAATTCGTTAAAGTTCTTGTGCCGAGTCAAGAGCAGAATATGCTATACTGAACTCCATATTTTGCTTGGAACTAAAACCTATACAAACCTTTGCAGGGAGGAAAGCCAATTGCGCGATAAGTCAGTCTGGGCTGGGTGGATGCTAATAATTTCTATGCTGTTAGTAATGCTACTAATCGGGCTGGTCGCCCCATTGGAGGCGCTGGCTGCCCCGTTAGGTGGACAGGGTGGCACGAGCAATCAAACTGATAATAATTTTACTCTAGTTATCATCGTAGGGTTGCTGGTAGTTCTGTTAGGGGCGGGAGTCGGCCTGCTCATGAGTCGCCGTAAACGCTAGACCGGATATATTTCCAAATGGCCGAAAAGAAGATTTTGCGCCTGACCTGCCCGGTCTGTGAAACCCGGTTGCGAATTGCTGAGGATATTGTCCGCTTTGCCTGCTTGAATTGTGGGACGGAATTGCGGGTGGTTAAGGAAGATGGCCTGGCCCAGCTCAAGCCTACCGAAACCAGCACCTCGCAGATGACCGAGGCCCAGCAACAACTTATCCAGCTCAACCAGACTCTCCGCCAGGCCGATGATACCTTTGGGGTCGGTTGCGCCGTGACCACCATGGGGATTACGCTGGCGGCGTGTATCGTTCTGACGCTGGCGATTGCGCTGCAAAGCCAAATTTTGTTTTGGGTAACGCTGGCGGTGGCCCTGGTTCTATTGGGCGGGGTACTATTTGTCTTTACCTCCGCCAGTAGCCGTAGTAGTGACCCGCTCTTACGCCAGCGTGACCGCCTACAAGCCGAAGTCGAGCGCGAAACCATCTCTGAAACCGATGAGGAAAACCAGCCTAATGCTGGCCCGTCGGAAGCTTAAATTTTACAGGATAAACATTGGACATAAAAACGGAATTTAGCAAACCGGATAACGATACTTGTGAGGTTTGCGGAGGAATGCCGCCTCCCGGCCACCGCATCTGCGATAATTGCTGGCCTGATGCCGCGGTTGCGGTAGGGCGGGCAGTGGTTTGCGCCCAATGTGGTCGTACCCGTCTGCTCGAAAAGCTGACCGAATTGACCGATGGTAGCCGGGTTTGTATGATTCACACTGTCTAAGAAAATGAATACTCTTCAAAACCCACAATTGCCCAACTGGTTAGCCCAACGCAACCTCGAAAGCCCCCACGCTTTAGCCCTGACAACCGGGGGCGAAGATTTGACCTGGCGACAGCTTTACGAGCGAGCGACCCGGTTGGCCCGCCAGCTTACGGCTCTAGGTATCAGGTCGGGTAGTCGGGTAGCCTTGCTGCTGGGTAATAGTCGTCCGTTTGTGGAATTGGTACACGCTCTCATGCAGCTTGAAGCGGTAATGATTCCGCTCAATCTGCGGCTGACCCCGGCGGAATTGGGCTGGCAAATTGCTAACATCCAGGTTGATTTGCTGGTATACGATAGCCCGAATGCTGAAAAAGCGCAGGCCGTCATTGCCCACGTGTCGGGTCTGACGGGTCAAATGGTCGCCGATAGTGGCCCGACTTTAGCCGATATGTCAGAGGCCGATTTTAATTCTCCGATAGGGTTCGACCCGACGGCGGTGCAAACTATAATCTATTCTTCCGGCACAACCGGGCAGCCCAAAGGGGTACAACTAACCTACGGCAATCACTTCTATAATGCCGAAGCCTCTTACCAGAATCTACCGGCAGGGCCAGCCGACCGCTGGTTGACGGTTTTGCCGCTTTTTCACGTCGGCGGGCTGGCGATAATCTTGCGAGGACTGTTCTATAATATGCCAGTGGTGCTTCAGGCCGGGTTTGACCCGGCGGCGGTCAACCACGCGATTGATTACGAAGGTGTAACCTTGATTTCGGTGGTCAGCAACATGCTGGCCCGAATGCTCGACCAACGCGGCGACCAACCTTATCCGCCCGCTTTTCGGACGGCTCTGGTCGGCGGCGGGCCAGTTCCCGCCCCTTTGCTGGAACGTTGCGCGACGGCACATATCCCAGTGATGCAGACCTACGGCATGACTGAAACCGCATCCCAAGCCGTGACCCTCGCCCCGGCGGAGGCTCTTCGCAAGCTCGGTTCGGCGGGTAAGCCGCTACCGGGTATTGAGTTGCAGTTGGAACACGAGGGCCAGCCTTTGGGCGAAACCGGCCCGCACGCGGTGGGCGAAATTCTGTTGCGCGGCCCGAATATCACGCCCGGTTATGCCGGACGGCCCGAAGCGACGGAATTGGCCTGGCGGGGCGGCTGGTTTCACACCGGCGACCTGGGCTGGCTCGACGATGAAGGTTTTTTGTATATCGCTGACCGGCGCGATGACCTGATTATCTCCGGTGGCGAAAATATCTACCCGGCGGAAGTCGAGGCCGTGTTATTATCCCATCCCGCTATCGAGGAAGCGGGCGTAGTGGGCCGCCCTGACCCCAAGTGGGGACAAGTGCCAGTCGCTTTCGTCAAATTGCGGACTGGTTTCAGTACCACCGAAGCCGAAATCCAAACCTTTTGCGCCGGACGACTGGCCCGCTACAAAGTCCCGGTTTGGGTTATCTTTAGCGACAAATTGCCTCGCAACGCCACTGGCAAGCTGTTGCGTCGGAAACTGAGGGGAGGACTGAGGACTGAGGACTGAGGACTGAGGATTGAGGATTGGGGATGGAAGACGGAAGGCGGAAGACTGAGAAAATCAGGCGGGAAGTTGGCATTTTAACTCAAAATTCAAAATTCAAAACTCAAAACTATCGTGTCAATCCTGTACATCCCTGTTAAAAAGAATTTTAGAGGAAAAATGGCTTACGCTGTCGAAATATACTTTGATGCCGAAACTGATAGAACGGTACGTAAAATTTGGGAGGCGATTGCCGAAGCTGGGCTGAATTCGTATATGCTTGAGGCCAATTATCGTCCGCATTTCACGCTAGGGGTCTGCGAGGAACTGGATGTAGCAGGAATGAAGGCGGCGCTGGACGAATTCGCCGAAGAATATTCGCCCTTGCCGTTGGCTTTATCCAGCCTGGGTATTTTTCCGGGCGAAGAAGGCGTACTGTTTTTGGGAGTGACGGTGGCGCGGTCTCTACTGGATTTGCACGCGGCTTTCCACCGTGCCTTTGCGAAATATGCCCAGCAACAATCTGAATATTATACTGTTGGCAACTGGATACCGCATTGCACTCTGGCTTATCTGCTGTCCGAAGAAGAAACAATTGCGGCCCTGGAAATTGCACGGGAGTTTGCGCTACCCCTGCTAAGTCGGACAACCGAAATTGGTATCAGCGAAGTAGCGCCGGATAGTTGCCAGCAAATTTATCTGGTTAAACTATCTAGTTAAATTGTTTGAAGCTAAGATTTGAGGAAAATAGAAAATGGAAACCGAACCGATTTATTTGACCGACCCTTATGCCCGTGAAGTCAGGAGCGTGGTCAAAGAGGTGCTGCCCGAAAGCGCCGGACGCTGGCGGGTGCGCCTGTCGCAGACGGTCTTTTATCCGATGGGCGGCGGGCAGCCTACCGACCAGGGTCGTCTGGAATGGGAGGGCGGAAGCGCCAAAGTCTATCAGGTGATGCTCAAGGAAGGCGACATCTGGCACTATCTTGAGACGGCTACCCCGCCGGAAGTGGAAACCGCCGTGCGCGGTGAAATTGATTGGGCGCGGCGCTTTCAAAATATGCGGGTGCATACCGCCGGACACCTGATAGACTATGCCTTGTTTCGGTTGGGCCACGTTCCCGCCCCGCTTGCGCCCACCAAAGCTGACCACGGCAAAAAAGCCTTTGTTCAATATGCCGGAAGTACGGCTTTGGACATGGCCCAGCTTGAGGCCGAAACCAACCGATTGATAACCGAAAACCTGGAATTTAGCTGGGAGTTCGTCAGTCTGGAAAAGTTACAGACCGACGCAATTTATCTACAGCCGGGGCTGCCTACCGGCAAACCGCTCCGCAAACTTTCGCTCCAAAGCCTCGGCTCAGTCGCCGATGGCGGTACAATCCTGCGCCATTCCAGCGAGGTCGGCGGGGTGAAGATTCTCAAAATCGAAGAAAAACCAGGAGTAGAAGGTACAGATACGGTAGTCTGGTATCAGGTAAGCTAGGGGTTGGGCAGAAAACCGCGATTTTGCAATTGCTCAATCTGGCGGCGGGCGTGACCTTCGGGGTCAATATCGTATAACACATTGTCAATCTGTGGTTTTGGGGACATCCACAGCCAATTCATTTGTAGCCAAAAACCGGGCAGACTTTGAGAAAAATATTTGCCCTCGCTATCAGGCGTAATTGTTTGATACTGGTTATTTACATCAAGCTGAAAAAACTGGGCTTCCTGACGCTCTTGGTCAATCAACCAGTATTCCAAAACCCCGCCGAGGGCGTATTCCTTGAATTTTTCCACTCGGTCACGTTCTTGGCTTTCCGGCGAAATGATTTCAATCGCTAAATCAGCAGGCCCGTCCAGATAAGTTTTTTGTAACAGCCCCAGATTAGCTTTTGCAATAAACATTACA
>JBBRSG010000225.1:0-4749 GCA_038245615.1 Chloroflexia bacterium
AGGCTCTGCAATTAAGTGAAGCTGGTCACGTGCGCGGCAAGCTTGTTCTGCGCGTAGCTTAGGCAACCCACCGGGCAAAAGCCTTATATAAAACCTAAAATCCCTCGAATTAAAAAGGCCGCCTTCACAGGCGGCCTTTTGATTGACAAAAGCTAATTAATCGTCGTTGTCACCATCACTATTTGGAACTTTAATGCGGACGGTAAATACATCCTCATCGTGCGTGACCCCCTGCGTACCAACCGGGGTAGGTACTTTGTTACGGGTGTCTGACCAGAAAGGATGGGCAGTATTACCAGTCACTACCAAGCCGCTATAGTCACCGTTAAATCCGGCTTGAATTCCATCCGGGGCAGGACTCATCCGGGCTATTCGCTCATGGTCATAAGGCGTATTCTTGCCAAAGCCGCCTGAAATAAAGTACTCTTGCCCTAGCGTACCTATTTGGGCCGGGGTGGTTGGCTTGGGTGAACGATAGTAGCTGACCGCGACCAGGCTTCCATCACCCGACCCCCCGCGTTGGGCCACGTCAATTGCCGGGAAATAGTGATCGCTACCTTTGGACGGATTTACCGGCTTGGTAGACTCCTTCCAGGTTTTGCCGCCATCCGTCGAAACCGACAAAATAATGTCATACTCACCGAAGCGATAATCCTGCCAGACCACGAACAGATTGCCCCGGTTTTTGCCATTGCTATGGTCTACCGCGATGCGTGGGAAATCGTTGGTGCGAACTCGCGGCCCCTGGATACACTGCTCCGGGCCACGTCCGAAATCACAGGCGGCGCTGGCCGGGGCGATAATATCGTTCCCTACTTTTACCGGCTTGCTCCAGGTCACACCGCCATCGGTGGAACGCACCGACAATTGCTGACTGTTCGGATTACCCGCCGGGGTGTTGCCATTGTTGAAAGTTACTACGACATCGCCATTGGGTAAAACAATCGGGTCAGAACCCTGATTAAAGTCGCAATCACTTACGTTGCGGCGCGGGTCGAGGGCATTACCAAAGAAACAGAGATCGGGATTGTTGCCGCTAATCTCAATCGGCTTGCTCCAGGTTTTAGCATTGTCCGAGGAATAAGAGGAATAGATGGTCGAAGAACAATAGCCACCAGGACAATCCTGCCGGAAGAGCGTCCAGGTAACGTACACCCGGTCGCGGTACTTGCTGCTGGGATAGGAGTCAGCAACAATAAACTGTTTGTCATGAAAGACATTCGGGCTATTGTCTTCGACTACAGTGTAAGTCGGGCCAGTTCCAGGAACGTTATTGTAAAAAGAGCCACCCGCCGGATTGGGCGAGAGAGTTACGAACATCCCGGAAGCATTGCTGCCAACATCGAAGGTGATGCAGCTAAAGTAGGCGTTGCCGCGTGAGTCAAACGCCAAAGCCGGGTCACTGGCGGCATCATAGGTGTGACCAGTACCAGGGCCACCCTCGATAGTATGACCAGCGGGGTTGCTATTCAATCTGCTCCAGAAAGGCGGGAGGCCATCGCCCCAGTGCCGTCCACCGTCAATCGAGTAGTCAAAACCGCAGTGGTTGTAGCCAATCCGACTATCGTTCTGACCGGCAATCAAATTTTGGGGATTGGTTGGATTAGCCTTAATCAGAGTTTCGGCCTGCCGTCGGAAGGTGCAGTCCTGATTGACCCGCACACTGTCGTCATCAAAAGCATTTCGCTCGCGGCAGCCAACCGAACCAGCGGCTACTCCAACCGTCGAACCCGCATCCAAAGCGGTATCCTCATCCGCCGCCTCGCCCTTATCCAATTCATAGCCGAAAGTTTTACCAGCTATGACGTTTTTGGCCGCTGCCAGCGTCCCGTTGGTATAAAAAGGCAGTCGGCGGGTTGTTCCGTTAGTCAGGTTCAACTGCGCGGGTTGAAGTTTCCCGGTTGCGGCCAGGGCCACCATACTTTTGGCCTCAGCCTGGGGTACTACCACAAAAAGATTGGTAATTAATCCCATTGCCAGCAAGCTGATACCTACCAAAGATACCAGTTTGAGCCTGGACAATCTTGTTTTGCTCATCAAATAGCCTCCCTTAAAAGCTCCTCTAATCCAGTATTGCTACTGTAGCCAACCAATTATCACCAAAACTTTTATTATACTAGCTCTGATTACTTATGTTTTGCAGGTAGCCCAATTCCATAACCCATAAAAAGCCAAACCAAACCATGCTGCGACCTCCCTTTGAGGGCAAGCGGCGCTGTAATATAAAAGCTGCTTGGTGCGTCAGGCAAGGTTCAGTAGGTTAGCCAACTATTTTGGCACGGCTAGTTACCCTGGGAAATGGGGTAAAGCAATCGAGCTGAAACGACCTCCTCTCTCCATTGAGAAACAGGTAAGTTAAAATGCCAGCAATTTCAAGTTCTGGTTTAGAAAATAGAGAATCTGATTGTCGAAATTACCCTAAACTAGATTGAGACAGATTAAGAAGGTTTTAGAGCTAAATTCAGGTAAAACCTTGCCAATCCTGCCAATCCTACAAGCACTTATTAGGTTACAATATTACGATAAAAACTTACTGCGGTGAAGTAACTTAGATAAAACGTGAGCGTGTACAATTTTGTTAATGTGTAAATTTTAGCAGATGACTTCAATCTGGTCAAGATAGATGAACACATTTTAACAGGTTTTTGAAACTGTTTAGGGTTTTGAATCGTCACTGATATAGGTCAGCTCAGAGATTATGAATTTGACTGCTAAAAATCGTATGTCAAGAGCCGATGGTTAAGCTATGATGTCAATCGAAGCGGCGGACGAAGAGTTAGCTCAACGGGCCGCACAAAATGATTTTAGAGCTTTTGAAGAGTTGGTCAGGCGCTATAGCCCGGCCTTGTTTAAGTTTGCCTATGGCATCCTGGACAATTATGACGATGCCAGCGATATTTTGCAACAAACCTTGATTCAAATCCATGCCGGACTGCCCCAGCGTCAACCGGATGCTTCCTTCAAAAGTTGGGCTTTCGTTATCGCTCGTAATAAATGCCTGGATTATTTGCGTAAGCGACGAGTGCCTACTTTTAATCAGTTCCAACCCAAAGACGATGGGCCAACCATTTTAGACCAGGTTAATGACCCTGCGCCTTTGCCAGAAGAATTGCTGGAACGCGAAGCTACTCAGCAAACCCTTAAAGAGGCGATTGCTACCCTGCCGGAACGTTACCGAAGCGTAGTGACCTTACGCTATACCAGCGATTTAAGTTTTAGCGAGATTGGGCAGGTGCTAAATATTCCCGAAGGTAGTGCTAAAACTTACTTCCAACGCGCCAAAATCCTGTTGCGAGAATATCTTCAGGCGCGACTATAACATTGACAGCGGTCAGTGGTCAGAAAATACAGGACTGAGGACTGAGAAAGTCCGGCTAGACTTGACGTTTTAACTCAAAACTACTCTACTGACCACTGACCACTTTTCAGATTTAGAGGAAATATGCCAAAATCATCAGGGCAACCGGAAACCGACCAGCTTGACCAATTGTTGGTAAAATGGGCCGACCAATTGCCCGAACCGCCTGCTACGAAAATTGAAGCTACCCTAGCCCAATTACGTCAGGTCCAAATCCCCGCCAAAAAACGAGGCTGGTTACGCTTGCCAGTGCTGGGAACAATGGCGGCGGCAGTGGTAGTAATCCTGGTCGGTGGGTTAGCTTTCTTGACCTTGCAGGCCAAATCTCAACCTCAGACCGAAGTGGGGGGAAATACAATGCCAACGATTACCGCCGGGGTTACTATCCCCAGTGTACCGCCGGTAGCGCCACCGATTGCTGCCGAAAAATTGGTCGAAGCGCCCACTGCGACGGCTGCGCCCACTGCAAGCGCTACTCCTGACCCAACCAATACCAGCCGGGCCGTCCCAGCCTTTGTGACCATGCCCGCCGTTAGCGATGTCACTCAACCAGCTATCATTCAGCCGCCGTTAGGCTCGCCAACCAGCGAAGCCCCGCCGGATAAAGTTAATCGCCCTATCCCGCGCAAACCGACTGATGGTAGTGCGCCGCTACCACCTCCAACGATTGCGGCAGCGCCGAGTGCGACCCCGTTACCACCTACCGCCAAGCCGAATGTAGTCGTCGGGCCGGTTACAGTTAGCGGTCAGATTGTGACGGTCAATGCCAGTGGGCTGAATCTGAGTACTATCTCGGAGCGGATTGTAATTAATTCTGCCACCAGGATAATCATCAACGGCATAGTATCTAATGCTGCCGGGCTGACCCCCGGACAATTTGCCGTGGTTCAGGCTGTCCCTAATGACCAGGGCCAGTTGGTCGCCCAATCAGTCACGGTCAGTACCAAACCCCCGCCCGGTCCACCCAAACCGCCAACTGAATGAGCAAATAAATAAGTATTTAGAAAAAGCCCACTTTCGTTTTCTGAAAGTGGGCCTTTTCTATTACTCCATATCCTCCCCGCCGCCTTCTGCCGCGTTGTCGCCCTGCCCGATGCGCCAGCGCAGGAAAGACTCGATGAAGTCGTCCAGGTCGCCGTCCAGCACCGCCGTCGTATCGCTGGTTTCGTGGCCGGTGCGGTGGTCTTTCACCATATTATAAGGATGCAGGACATAGCTACGGATTTGGCTACCCCAACCGGTTGCCCGATGCTCTCCTTTGAGGCGGGCCTGCTCCTCTTCCCGCCGCAGAATTTCGCGTTCCAGCAAGCGGGCCTTGAGGATTTTCATGGCTGATTCTCGGTTTTGGGTCTGGCTGCGCTCGTTCTGGCACGTCACCACAATCCCGGACG
>JBBRSG010000226.1:0-4747 GCA_038245615.1 Chloroflexia bacterium
CCTAGCTCGATAAGCCGTGGGGCAGCGTGGCTGTAGGGCAGCACCGTCACCCGCAAATTAAGCTCATTCTGTTCGTGTAAACGCTGCAAAGTCGAAAAACCGGCGTTATCCTCTATCGCATGCAGTCCAGTCAAGCCGGTGCGATGGGCCATCGGCAAAGCGGCCCGCAATGCCGCCAGGTCTGCCGCCGGACTGGTCAGTTTCAGATGGCGGTCAATCAGGGCGCGGGCGTTCTCCTTGAAAATCCCGGTTGGTTGGCCCTTAGCATCCCGCGAAATTTCGCCACCGGGCGGGTCAGGTGTATTTTCGTCAATCCCGCACAAAGTCAAAGCCCGACTATTGACCCACATCAGATGTCCGTCTTTGCTGATGAGGGCTACCGGGTGTTCAGGGGCGGCGCGGTCAAGCGGAGCTTTAGTCGGGAAATCGTTGCCCCACAAATTCTTGTCCCAACCCAACCCGGTCAGCCACAGACCGGGCGCGGTAACTTCGGCCCGCCCTCGTACTTTTTCGACCACTGTTTCCAACCGCTCTACCCCGACCAGCTGAATCATTTGCAGGGTATTAGCCCACCACAAAAAATGGGTGTGGGCATCGTTCAGACCCGGCATCAGGGTCGCGCCTTTCAGGTCAATCGGCTCGGCCTTATCGGTGGAATAGAGCGCCCGAATCTCCGCCAAGCTACCCACCGCCAGTATCCGACCATTGGCGACAGCGACAGCCTCAGCCTGGGGTCGAGCCGGGTCAAGGGTATAAATTCGGGCGTTGTAATAAATATAATCTGGTTTTTGCATCTTTTCTAAAAAATCAAGAGATATAGCCAAAATCGGTTTTCAGGAAGTACTGAGGAGAATTATAACCAAATCAGGGGTAAAAAGCGAATAAATATGAATATTGCGGGCTTGCGCCCGACTTCAGGCCAAAGTCCTGAACTAATACTCAAAAGGTGACTCGTGTTTGATGACCTGGGCACGAGTAGTTTTGTATTCCTCAATCGCCGATAGGGTAGTCAGCCACTCCCGCCCAATTTTTTTGGCCCGCAACCGACCGGATTGGGCAATGGCCCGCAAGTAGCCGACACTTAAACCGGAAGCGGCGGAGGCTTCCTTGAGCTTGATAAGCTCTCCCTTCATAAGCGGATTGAAGGGTACTCGTAGCTCATTTTTGTAGGGCATTGGTTCAATACCTGACTTTGGGTAGTAGGAAAACAGCCTGAACTCCTTGCAATCAGGGTAGTCAGGCTGTTTTATAATTTAAGATTAAACTAGGACTTGGCTGCGCCTACCTGAGTTTTAACCTCATCTCCAATCGAGCTGAATTCGGGACTGGTTTCTGACACCTTTTTGGAATTGGGCAGAATAAACCAGGCGATAAACTGTACTAGAAACAGCACCAGCCCTACAATCAAAATTGCGTCCATCTTGGTAAAACCTCCTTGACTAAAATCTAAGTTTCAAATCCAAGCCTTAATCCAAGCCTTAATCCAAGCCTTAATCCAAGCCTTAATCCAAGCCTTAATACTACCTTGCCATACACTAGGCGCGGTAGGCACTTTCTCCGTGCAAAGCCCCATCCAGCCCGGCAGCCTCTTCTTTGGCAGACACCCGCAAACCGACCACCAAATCAATGACCTTGAGGATAACGAAAGTCATAACTCCGCTCCAAGCCAGAGTAGCCCCAACTCCGGCTAATTGCGATAAAACCTGACCAGGGTTGCCGTAGAACAGACCATCGTTACCTGCCGCATTGACGGTCTTGGTGGCAAATAAACCGGTGGCGATTGCCCCCCAGATACCGCCGACCCCGTGAACCGCGAAGACATCCAAAGCATCGTCAAAGCCGAATCTGCTCTTGAGGATTACCGCGAAGTAGCAAAAAGCTCCAGCCCCAAACCCGATAATCAAAGCGCCTTGCGGATTGACATAGCCACTGGCCGGCGTAATCGAAACCAACCCAGCGACTGCTCCGGCGGCGGCTCCCAGCACGCTCGGCGCACCCTGGCGCATCCAGCTAAGGGTAGCCCAGGTGAGAGCGCCCATCGCCGCCGAAAGGTGAGTGACGGTGAAAGCACTGACCGCCAACTCGTTGGCTTGCAGGGCGCTTCCGGCATTGAAACCGAACCAGCCAAACCACAACAGACCTGCTCCCAGCACAACCATCGGGACATCGTGGGCTTCCATTTCATCTTTGCCCAGGCCAAGCCGTTTACCCATCACCAGGGCCGCCACCAAAGCTGCTACCCCTGAAGCAATGTGAACGACTGTACCACCGGCGAAATCCAATGCGCCCAGCGACTTAATCCAGCCCGGCGTACCCTCGACTCCCCAGACCCAGTGGGCAATCGGGGCATAGACAATCGTGACCCATAACACGATGAAGACCGCAAAAGCCTTAAACCGTTTGCGCTCGGCAAATGCACCGGTAATCAGGGCCGGAGTAATGACGGCGAACATCATCTGGAACATCATAAACAATTGGTGCGGAATAGTTGGAGCATAGTTGGTATTGATGCCAGTGACATTGTTCAGACCAAACCAGTCCAAACCACCAATGATACCCGCGCCCCCCACATCCGGGCCGAAAGCCAAAGTGTAGCCCCACAGCATCCACACCACGCTGACTACTGCCAGGGTGAAGAAGCTGTGCATAATGGTTGAAAGTACATTCTTTTTCCGTACCAGACCGCCATAAAAAAAGCCCAGCGCCGGGGTCATGAGCATAACCAGCGCGGTTGAAATCAACACCCAGCTAGTATCCCCAAAATCAATCTTGGGAGCGGGGGGAGTGGCGGGAGGTGTAGTTTGCAGCAAAACAGAAATGTTTAACATCTCTCCTTAGATCCTCCTGACTTAGATAGTCATTACAAATTTGGTTCAACAGAATGCAAGTAGACAGAGAACAGAGTATTACTCAATGTTGATATAGTAAAAAAAACCTTATACAAAAGCTACAGCATCACACACAAAGATTCAAGGCCGGATTTGTGCAGTTTGTACATCGTGGGCGTGCTAAACATACAATTGCCTGTTATTCCTGGCTATTAAGGCTTTATTCGGGTGGGATAGGGCTAAAATTTGAGCTATAAGGAGGCTTATAGCTAGAGAAAATCCAAAGAGCTTTGTGCAAATTGCAAGGGGTAGTTAATCAGGCTGTTATACGAAAAAGGAATTTATTTCCTCAACTCCATATTCAATTAAAACCGGGTCGTTATGTTCCAGACCAAAAAGGATGCAGGTAAGCGCCGGCAAATGCTTGAGATAAAAGCGGCGGCGCTCGACAAAAGTTGGGTCAACCTTGCCGCCGTAGTAGGGCAAAAGGCTTTCCATAACGTCAAGGGCCGGGTCGCCAATCGCCACATCCCCGAAATCTATGATGCCGCCGATTTTTTGCTGTTCAAGGTCAATCAAAATATGGTCTTCGCTCAGGTCGGCGTGCAGCACTACCGGCTCAAAGTCAAAATGGTGGTCATCAGCCAAAAAGGTTTCAAAGTTATTAGATACCATCACTTGCGGGGTTAGGGACAGCAGAGGAAAAGCTTTTTCGCGGGCCAAAAGAAAATAAGCTTGCAAGGTTTCGCGCCAGCTAAGTCCGTCAACCAGGTCGCCACTCAAGGCTTCGGTCAGACTCATATCTCTGACCCCTAGTTCCCGCGCCCGCGCTATCGGAAAAGCATGCAGCGCCGTCAAGAACTCCCCAACTGGCGGTTTCCACCATTCAGCCTTTTCCAATTCCGGCGACCAGTCTTCCTCGGAGATACCTTTGAGCATTTCATAACCCACGAAAATGTAGGGAAAGGACTTTGCGGTTTTAGGATTAGAAGCAAGATAAATAAAGTGGGGTATGGACAGGGGCAACCTGCCCGCCAACTCCGGCAAAAGCCGGGCCTCAACCACCAGTTTGTGAGCCACGTAAGGTCGTTTGGGGAAACGAAAAATTAAATTGTGGTTGACCAGACAGGCCACGCTATCCCAGCCCTCCGAAAGATATTCGAGCGAATCTATCGTTAGGGCCGGGAATTGCTCGCGGAGGGCTACCTGGTAACGTTTTAATTGTGGGTCACTCATAATCTCGCCCCAAATAAAACTTATCGTTGAAACTTGTCAGACCCAACCCGGAAATTTTATGGTGGTTATCTGACCGGGCATCACCAGTTGGTTAAAATATTCCAACGCGGTTTTCAAAACCTCGCGTTGAAGTTCGGGCTGGTTGGGATGACCGAAAGCGTTACCTATCGTAAAGCCTTCCGGCTCAATAGCGCGGGGAGGCCGCATCTGGGCCGACTCTTCGGCGGAAAGGGTAATCAGGACGGTTGGAATACCGCTCATCTCGATGGCTCGCTGAATCGCAACAACTGCGCGATGACAGACGTGCGGTCAACCGGCAGTTAATATTACTCCATCGGCGTTAGAACGTTCAAGTTCTTTGGCGATGGCCGGGACGGTTTCCTCGTAGACTTTTTTCAGCTTCATGGTATAACCCATACTGACGATGTGCTTTTTGGCAACTCCTTTAATCACGCCCGCCGCTTGTAGTTCGCGCAGTCGTTCAATCGGGAACATCACATTCACATCCAGCAGCGAGTCACTGAAATCATAGCCCGCCGGAGAAGCATAGTTCACCGTCAAGTCCTCGACTTTGACATCTTCCGGCAAAACATAAAATCGCTCGTCGCCATCATCATTATAGGCTTCCTGAGTTTTGAGCCGCACTCCTGCCGTCGTCACCAGACTGATATTCATCTCGTTCA
>JBBRSG010000227.1:0-4743 GCA_038245615.1 Chloroflexia bacterium
AGTGGGAAAGAAGTTAACCTGAGTCATCCAGCTACTAAAAGCCCAACCTCCGACCAACCCGGCTAACCCGCCAACTATCAGGGCTTTCGCCAGACTGAAGCGATGAGACTGTATTGCGGCTTCGGCGGGCAGTTCGGTAGCCTGCACTTTGTAAAAAGCACCCCACAAGCCCAGCGCCAGTCCAAGCGGTGCGCCCAGGTAAAGCACATAAGCGACCAGTTCAGGAAAATGCAGCCGGGTGGTGTCGAGGTTGCCCATTGCCTGCCCGTTACTCAAAAGCGGGAATAAACTGGCCGGGCCGACCAGCCACAATAAAAAGGCGTAACCCAAGCCCCACAATAGTCCCGCACCGGGACTGCTGGCTCGTTTAGCACCTGCTACCCCGAAACCTAGACCGTATAATCCGCCCAACGCTGCCCCGCCCACTAGCCCTAGCGCCGATACCGACGAATTAGCCGTGGCTGCCGCCAGCCCGCCTATCAGACCTACTACGGTACAGCCAATCAGCCGACTGGAAACAGCCCAGTTCGGTTTAGCCCTGAAAGTTGATGAAGAAAGCATAAAATCTAGCTCCTTTCCTGACTGCCAGGGGCTATCGGGTCAAGCTTGCCGGAAGAAGCAGGCTTTTGCGAAAAATCAATGGTTTGGACGATGTCTCGCGGGAAAAATAATTCGATGTTCCAATCCAGAAACACCCGCACTTTGCGTTCCAGACCGGGCAGTTTAGCCAGATAAATCGCCCGCCACATCATCCAAGCCAAAAGACCCGAAAAGCGAAACCCTTTAACTTCGGCGCAAGCGCTCTGATGCCCCACTACGCATAACGAACCGAGCGAGTCGAAGTGGAACGGTTGACCTTTTCCGCCATAAATTTTGGCATGAATATTTGAGGCTAACCGATAGGCTTGCCGGAGAGCAAATTGAGCCGTCGGCGGACAAAGCTGACCGTTCTTGCTATCGGTCACGGAGGCACAATCCCCGACCGCCCACACTCCCTCAAAACCAGGAACTGCCAGGGTGCTATCCACTACTACTGCCCCGCGCTTGTCCCGTCCTACCGGCAAGTTTCGCACTAATGGATTAGGCTCCGTCCCCGCCGTCCAGATCAGCGTCCGGGTCAGAATTTCTTCTCCAGAATTCAATGATACTGCGTCGTGTCGGGCATCCGCTACCCGGCTATTGAGTTTGAAAGTTATACCGCGTCTCTCCATTTGTTTGAGGGCATATTCAGCCAGCGACGCGCTGAGTTCGGGTAAAATTCTATCACCAGAATGAATCACCACGATTTTTATTTCTGTGGCTAAAATGTTGGGATAATAAGCCAACATCCCCCGCGCAAAATCATTTAGCCCACCTGCCAATTCCGCCCCGGCAAATCCGGCTCCAGCGATTACAAAAGTTAGCATCGTCTGGCGCAAAGCCGGATCGCTCTGCTGGTCGGCCCGCTCAAACATATCAATCATATGGTTGCGAATCTGGATCGCATCGCCCAGCGATTTGAAGTCAAATGAGTTCATTTCGACCTGCTGTAATCCCCGGTAATTGGAAACCGCGCCCAGTGCCAGTACTACATGGTCGTATTCCAGTTCGCGGCTTTGGGGGGAACGGCTATCGGGGGCTAACTTTACCCGGCGTTGCACGAGATCAATTTGTGAGATTGTACCGATTACAACCTGAGTGCGGCGCAAACTGGTGCGGAGCGGGCTGGAAATGTGAGTAGGTTCGAGGCTACTGGCGGCTACTTCGGCCAGCATCGGGGTAAACAGCAGCGCATTAGTATCGCTAACCAACGTGAAAGAGACCGAGGGGTCAGGGCCAAACTCTTTTTCCAGATGAGTGGCGGTAGTTACTCCGGCAAAGCCGCCCCCTAAAATAAGAATGCGCGTAACCGGGCGTGGTTCTACTGGACGGGCTGTTGGTTCCGCGCCTATTTGCCAGAGCGCCAGGTCATTTATTAGCTGCACCAATAAACCTAGCCCTGCCCCATAAATTACCCAGCCGACCAGAGCCGGAAAAAGCGCCCGCATTCCGGCAGCCGTCCATTGGGGAACACTACCATTTGCCAGTGGCCCGATTACTACGCTGAACAAGGCCCACAAAGGAACACCCAGGGCGGCAGCACTCATCGCCATATCGAGGTAAGCCCGGCGGGTTGGTCGGAAAACCAGCCCGTAAACCAGCCCGATAACTCCACCCAGTATCAGACTCAGTACCACGTTATCCAAAGTTGCCGCGAGTACTACCCCGGTTACTAATCCAGCCACTAACCCAATCAGGCCGCGCCGCAAATATTTTTTGTAGTTGAAAGGCTCTTTAGATGGAGTAAGGGTTTCTTCTTCAATTTGAGGATAGGCCAGCAAGAAACTACTTACTTTCCCAACTAATCCAGGTCGTTCAGCCCACCGCCGGTAGTAACGAAGTAGCAACCCGTCCAGGCTATACTGATAGGTTGGCCCGGTAACAGCGAAAATTAGCGGCAGCATCACGAAGGATATATAAAAAGTTAAATCTTCGCCCGGTACGGCAGCCAGCCCAATTACCAGATTAAGCGCCCACAAAAAGCCGGTAATACCACCCAGCCGGGTAAGCAAGCCAAAAATTAGACTGAGCGCAATAAAGCCTTCGGTGAAAAAAGTCAGCCAGGCAAAGAAAGTGAAATTGGGTATTATTACATTTTTGACCAAATCGCCATATAGCCCGATAAAAGGATGTTGAGCTTCGCGGCTCATCCAATCGCATAATCCGCTCAATTTGCCGGACGGCGCATTAAAGCCCTGCGACCCGCACCCAAAATCGGGCGGGGTCTTCCAGCCTAACTGTCCCCACCAAATAATCCCAGTATAAATCCGTAGTGCCGTAAGTCCTAAAGTCAAGGCCAGTCCCAGGTAGAAATTGACTGACTTTTTCTGCATACCTTTGTTTGCCTCTTCTCTTTCCAAGACTTCATATTTATCCCCACTTAGCCCGGTTTGTAACGGCGCTGTTACAAATCGGGCTAAGTGGGGATAGGAGAAATTACTAACAGACCTACTATTAACTTTAATCCAACCGAACCAGCTATAGCTACTTATATGGTTATGCTAATAGCATTCTAGCACAATCTGATGAGGAACAGCTTACAAATCTTTCAGGGTAATTATTTATTTATTACCACTTTATGAACCGGGCTAATTACAACCGAGTTGAAGGGCTTAAACGAAAGAGTTGCAAAAATTTATCTATTGCAACCGTTCCAGAAAGTACTCTTTCCAACTGGCCGGTAGTGCTTCTACTTCCAATGCCCGTTTCATTACACTCAGGTCAGTTTTGTCGCGTCTGTACAGGTTTACAATATCTATTACTTTAACGGCGTGTTCGTCCCTGGCAACCTGGATAACTTCATCGCCCGCCCCGATTTCACCTTCCCGCAACACTGTCAGATAAAAGCCGGTATAACCCTGCTTTAGAAAACGCTTGAGGATGTCGTCCCGGCCAAACTTCAGACCCAGCTTATAACAGGGTAGCCGCGGTTGAGTTACGATTAGTTCGGTAGTGCCAATTTGAAACCGGTCGCCAATATTAACCTCGGTCTCGTTCAAGCCACTTACTGTCAGGTTTTCGCCGAACATTCCCCAGTTAAGGGTCATTTCCGGGTACTCGCTTCGCCAGAAATCATAATACTGGGCCGGGTAAAGGTAACTAGTCGGCAAGAAGCTAAAACTGTAATATTCGAGTACACTCTCGTGTTTTACAACCGGCAGCGACTACATTCATGGTTAGGTTATATTTCGCCGGAGAATTTCGAAGAAAGTTCAATTTTACTCGTGTTATAATACTCCACAAAAGGGGTGCAAGCTCATGCTATAATGCAACCGATTTGTTGGAGGGGTAACCTTACAAAGAAAATTGCCGGTATATAGAATATATGCAAAAGGTACATTATAGGCTAGTACAATACTCCGGTAAATCGTTTTAGCCTGAAGGATGTCATCAAAGTTAGCAAAGAAGGAATTGCTAAGGAGGGAAACGGATGAGTTTCTATGTGCTTGGTTTTCAGGACATTGACAAAATAAAACTCATGGTGGTTGGGGGTAAAGGCGCGAACCTGGGGGAACTTTCCAAGATTGAAGGAATCCACGTACCGGATGGCTTTTGTATTTCTACTGAAGCCTTTAAAAGAATCATTGGGGAAACGTCTTCGATTACCGAATTAATTGATCAGCTATCGCTTCTAAAAGTGGAAGACCGAGATAAAATAGGTGAACTTAGCGGTGAGATTCGCAGGGTCATCGAAGGAATAGCCATTCCTCAAGACATTATCGAAGAAATCACCCGCTACCTCTCCAGGCTTGATGAAAAAAATGCCTATGCAGTGCGTTCTAGTGCGACTACTGAGATTTACCACATGCCTCTTTTGCTGGTCAACAAGACACCTATTTAAATATCATCGGAAAAGAAGCAATCTTGCAGCATATCAGCAAATGTTGGGCTTACCTATTTACGGATCGTGCGGTAATCTACCGAATGCAAAACAGATTTAACCACAGCCAAGTTTATTTATCCGTTATCGTTCAAAGGACAGTTTTTCCACAAGCTTCAGGGATTTTATTTACCGCTGATCCGATGACTTCTAACCGAAATTTGCTATCAAACAACTTAGGACTTATTTTTATAAATAAGGATATGTTAAATTTAAAAATATAAAAGGAGTGTATTAGCATGAATGACAAAAAAGATGTTTTAGATAATGGTCCTTTTTTTCAT
>JBBRSG010000228.1:0-4635 GCA_038245615.1 Chloroflexia bacterium
CCCGACCCCCGACCCTCGACTCCCGCTCATTATCCCCTTGAGCCTGTTTGGGCTGGCTTTCGGCTTGCGATTGATTTACGCGCTGCAATTGGTGTTTCCACCGCTGGACGACCCGGCTTATTATATCCAGGGAGCGCGGAGTCTTAGAGAGGGACATCCCTTTGAGCTGGATATTACCTGGAATTATTTTCCTCAATTCGAGGAAGTGCGCCGCCCCGGTTTCGATTTCTGGATGCCGCTCACCGCTTTTTTGATAGCTGGTAGCTTTGCTATTTTCGGCGATAACCTGTTAGCCGCCCAACTACCGGGAGTTATAGCCGGAGCGCTGTTGCCGGTCTTGACCTACTATCTGGCCCGGCGCACCTTTGCAACCCTGGCAATCGAGCTGCGTAGTGTCATGCTGCTCAGTGGCTTGGCGGGCTTATATATTGCCTTCAACCCCTTGCTGGCCTATCAATCGTCTGTCACCGATAGCCAAATGATTTATGCCAGCGCCGTAGTCGCCGCCATGCTGGTCTGGATAAGTGGCAAAAGTAGGTGGCACGCCTTTGGTTTTGGGATATTATTGGGGCTGGCATATTTGGCTCGCGGGCATGCTATCTTTTTGGGGCTGGCCTGGTTTATCGCGGCCCTGTGGCAAATCCGCCAGGAAGGGCGGGCGGCGCTGGGGCGGGCCGGGTTTAGCTTGCTGGGACTGGGGTTGGTCGCCGGGCCATGGGTCTTACGCAACCTGCTGACCTTTGGGTTTCTCACCTCGCCCGCCGGGTTGCAAACTGGCCTGATTTATGATTATGCTAGCTTGTTCAACTACCAGACCCCGATTAATTTCAGCACTTTCGCCGCCCTCGGCCCTGGCAAAATCCTGGAAGCCCGGCTTACCGCTTTGCAAAACGGTTGGCTGGAAGTGCTGGGGGTAATATTTTTCCCAACCGTCCTACTGCCGATAGCCGGGCTGATATGGCTCTGGCGGAGTAGCCGAATATTGGGATTTGGTTTATTATACAGCCTCCTTTTGGGATTGGGGGTACCCCTGATTTTTGCGGTTGCCAGTAGCACCGGCAGCTTTTATCACTCGGCGGGGAGTATTGCGCCCCTGGGAGCGATTGGCCTAATATACTTGCTGTGGGCGATTGACCAATGGTATCGGAGGTCGCGCCCGCGAATAACCATTTTCCCGATTCTGATGACGCTGATTGTCGCCCTGGAAATCTTTCAATTGGGTCAGATAGTTCCTACCACCGTCGCGGTTCATCGGCGCGACCAGCAGGTTTACAGCCGATTGGGGGAGTGGCTGGCGGCTAATCCGGCGGGTGGGGCAGTTATCGCCGATGAGCCTTCGACCCTGAACTATGCCACCGGCCTTCCGGCTTTGCGATTGCCCGCCGATGAACCTCTGGAAGTGGTGAAAAAATTGGCAGAACATTATAATGTGCGATATATTATAGTCACTGGCAATTTTGGGCGCTACCCTGCTTTGTTACAAGCGCCTTCCAATACCCTCTTTTCGCGTATTTACCGTGACCCGCAGGGCGAATTTGAAATCTATAGTACAATTCCCCGAATGGGGTAATTTCGAGTTTTGAGTTTTGAATAAATTAACAGGGATATAAAGGATGGACAGGATAAAATTGGTTAGGGGTCAGGAAAAGGCAGGACTGAGGACTGAGGACTGAGGTTTGCAAGACGGAAGACGGAGGAAATTGGGGTGATAGGTGGCATTTTAACTCAAAACTTTCCTACTGACCACTGACCACTGTTAAAAGGAGTGAACGACTATGCCAATTATTCGGGTCGAGATGCAGGAGGGGCGTACTCCTGAAATGAAAGAGGATTTGATTGCAGCGTTATCTGAAACAGTGGTAAAGGTGTTGGGGGTCAAGCCAGAGCAGGTGCGAATATTGCTATATGAATTACCAAAAGCTCACTGGGGCATCGGCGATAAATCGTCGGCCCGGCGAGAAACCGAACAAGGCTAAGTAACAGGAGGGTTTGATTTGTCCGGGCGGTTAGTATTAAAAGAAAATCTGGTGTTTATGGTCAGCGCCGAGGATGGCGATGTACCGCAGACTAATACCGATGGTTGGGGACTTTATTACAAAGATACCCGGTTTTTGAGCGTGCTGGAAATGCGGGTAAACGGCTATACTCCGGCCCTGCTAACATCTTCTGGGGAATTCAACTTCATGGGCAATATTCAGAGTGCCAATCCATTAATGCAATTGCCGGTAGATAGTGAAACCGGCAACGGTCAGTCCAATATTACCCTCTTGCCGCGCACCCTCAGTATCCGGCGTAATCGCTTTATCGAGGACGGTATGCACGAGCGGTTGGGCTTTTTTAATTATAATGCTTTCCCGATTACCATCAGTCTGAGTATGCGCTTTGGGAGCGATTTCAGGGATATGTTCGATGTGCGCGGCTACAAGCGGCCTAAACACGGCGAAATCCGTGCGCCCCAATGGGACGGACATCGCCTGATTTTTAGCTATATGGGCCTAGACCAGCAGGAGCGGCGCACCGAAGTCGCCTTTGATACTACCCCGGAAGATGTCCAACTGTTCGACCCACACTCCGAGTCGCCTCATCTGGAACGGCGCGGGATGCTGCCGGATACTTCGGCTTCAGTGGTGACTGCGACAATCCAACCGGCCCTGGCCGAGGTGGTCTTCAAAATTACCCTTGAACCAAACAAGCCGTTTGCAATCACCTATCACATTATTCCGCAGGGATTGGGCAACGGACAGGCCGCCCTGCCGACGGCTTTCGATATGGGAGCGCGGCGGATGCGGCTGGCCTACGAAAGCTGGTTTCAGGAATGTACCGGAATTCGGAGCGATAATGAGGTTTTTGACAAATTTTTACAGCGCAGTATCTATGACCTGCGGATTCTGACCGAGGAATTGCCCACCGGCCTTTTCCCGGTGGCAGGGATACCCTGGTTTGCCGTACCTTTTGGGCGGGATGCCTTGATTACTGCTTTGCAAACTCTGATTTTCGACCCGCAGATCGCCGTTGGGACGCTGCGCTTTTTGGCCCGCTATCAAGGCCAGGAGGTCAACGAGTGGAACGAGGAAGAGCCGGGCAAAATTCTGCACGAACTACGAGCGGGCGAAATGAGCGTTTTGCGTGAAATGCCGCATGTGCCTTACTATGGCTCGGTAGATAGTACCCCGCTATTTTTGATGCTATTTGCCGAAACTATGCGCTGGCTGAACAGTAAAGCCCTTTATGAAGAGCTTTTACCTACGATAAAGGCGGCCCTGAACTGGATTGATACTTACGGCGATAAAGACGGCGATGGGTTTATTGAGTATCATTGCCACAACGAGCGCGGGGTGAAAAACCAGGGCTGGAAGGATAATGCCTTTTCGCTGCAATTTAGGGATGGCAAAATTCCCGACCCACCGATTGCCCTCTGTGAGGCCCAAGCTTATGTCTATGCCGCCAAACTGGGGTTATCCGAGGTCGTAGAGCGCCAGGGTGCAACCGAATGGGCCAACCAACTAAAGACCGAGGCGGCCCGGCTGAAAATCGAGTTTAACGCTAAATTCTGGATGCCGGAGGAAAAATTCTTTGCCCAAGCCCTTGACCGGGACAAGCGTCAGATTCCGACCATCGGCTCAAACCCCGGTCATTGTCTATGGTGCGGAATCGTAGATGCCGACAAAGTTGAGCCGGTGGTTAGCCGGATGCTCCAGGAGGATATGAGTAGTGGCTGGGGAGTACGCACCGTCAGCAACCAGGAGCCGAGCTTTAACCCGATGAGCTATCACAATGGGAGTGTCTGGCCTCACGATAATTCGATTATCGCCGCCGGGATGAAACGACACGGCTATGATGAAGCCGCTAATGTGGTTATTAGCCAGATTTTTGCCGCCAGCCAACGCTTTCAGTATTACCGCTTGCCCGAACTGTTTTGCGGTTTTCAGCTGGACAACCGCTACTACAGCAGTCCGGCAGAATACCCGGTAAGTTGCAGTCCGCAAGCCTGGACTGCCGGAGCAGCTATCTTCTTTGTCCAGACCATTTTGGGGATGGAAGCCGATGCCGTACATGGTCGCTTGACCCTGCGACCTCACTTTCCAGAATGGCTTTCTGAACTCAATCTGGAAAGTATGCTGATTGGCGACCATAATATTAGCTTTCGGGTACGGCGTTCCCCCGACAACCGCCAACAATATCTGTTGGAAGTTGCCAAAGGGGGTGATAAGGTCTGGGTAAAGCTTCTGACGTGACAGAATTGGCAAAATGTGGTATGGTTAAAAGTGTGTGATAAAACTTGAGGCGAGTTATCGGTTAAGTTTAGTTTGAATAAATTATAATTGAAAGAAAATATGCCTTTTACACTAAAACGTTTAGGAATTGTAATGCGCCCTAGCCCCGAAGACCAACGGGAAGCCTGGGGGGTTTTGAATCCGGCCTGTGTGCGGGGCAAAGATGGCGAGCTTTATCTTTTTCCCCGGCTGGTAGGCCCTAATAACTATTCCCGAATTGGGGTAGCCAGGGTTAAATTTAATAGCGAGGGCGACCCCTGCGATGTCGAACGGTTGGGTATTGCCCTTGACCCGACCGAACATTACGAGCAGAATTCGGTCACGGCAGGATGTGAAGACCCGCGAGTCGTCTATGTCGAAA
>JBBRSG010000229.1:0-4598 GCA_038245615.1 Chloroflexia bacterium
AGTTTGCCGCAAGGCACTCCGGCTTACTGGCTGCAAATCGGGCTTTTCAAACAACCTCGCGGGGTGCGGAGCAACGACCTGTTAAACAAGCTGCCCTCCACTTTTGAAAGCTGGTTTTACGTTTCCGACTCAAATCAGTATTTGTTTACCGATAATCTGGCCCGCGCCAATCTGGACGAGCGGGTTCAAGTGCTATACCAGAGCGGCAACACGGCAGTGCTGACCCGCACGGCGGCTTATGATGACCAATTGGGGTTGCGGCCCGGCCTGATTATTCAATACAAAAGTGACCTCAAACTGGGCTATCTGGAAATCCGGGCCGAAGCCGCCATGTCGGTTGAGCCTTCGACCTGGCTGGAACTGGGTCTGGAAATCGAACCCGCCGGAGGTGGCCCGCCGATTTTTAGCGCCTTTGTGCCAAGCGAAAAACGTCGCACCAAAAAGCAATATCTGGGGATGCTGGTCGGCGTACCTGACCTTAAAATCTCGGAATTTTATTCCAACAATACTTTCCCGACCCCGCCGCCCCAGAAACCTCGGCTGGCTATCGGCAAATACGCCGCGTTTATGGTGCTGCACAAAGATAGCGCAACGGTTTTGCGGCACAAGCTATTCGAGTTTGAGACCATTCCTGATAACTATCCCAAAATTGACTATTCGCCGGGGCTGGCGTTTGGGCAATTTACTTTTGATGGCGGTCTACCTTCCGACCACGCCCTATCGCCGATTGCACCTCTGGATTTTAGGCTTGCGGGCGACAATTTGCGGCTGGATGGCCTGGAAATGCCGGAGAAGGGGACGGCGGGGTCGGCAGTGCAGGCGGTTTTGCAATGGCAACTGTCCATCCCGGTAAGTCGAAGCTACCAACTAGGCTGGGCCTGGCTGGATGAGGCTGGACAACTATCCGCTCCGGTGATTAGTCAGCCGCTCAACGGCCTTTACCCGACCTGGCTTTGGTCCGCCACCCAGCCCAATTTTGTCCGGCAAGGCCTAAAGCTGCCCGCTAAACCGGGCCGCTATCAATTGGCAATCGTCCTGTTAGACCAAAATGACCTGGCGGCCTCGCCCCGCCCAACCGGGAAATTTATCGAAGTGACTTAGTTTTAGATTAGTGAAAGTTTATAATCGGGCTGAAATGTAACAGCCGGGTTGACCCGGCTTCGTGTCCTAGCCCGGCGGCTTTGCCAAAAGGCACACTAGCTGTAGCCCCGGTGCGCTTAAACGCCAGCCCCGACCTGACAATATAAAGGAGGATTTTATGAACGAAGTAAGTGACAACCTGAGAAAATATGTTAAAAACTACAAGCCCAACATGAACGATATGTTTCGGCTGACCAACCTGATTGTGTTGCCGTTCTGGGTTTTGATGCTGCTATTACCCAATACCGGCCTGACCCGGAGCATTATGCGGAACAATTTTATTTTTATGATTTTGGGCGGAATATATAGCGGGTTACTGGCACAGGGACTGACCAAAAATCCCGGCGGCTTTCAGGACGTGATGAACCCGAACCTGGACGGTATCGTCAAGCTGCTGGCTAATCGTCAGGGCGCTTTTACTGGTTGGACTCATTTCTTGACCTTTGATTTATTTGTGGGTCGCTGGATTTATTTCGATAGCCTGGAGCGCGGCAGAGTGGCCCGACTGTCTATTCTCCTGACTTTTCTGGCTGGGCCGTTGGGTCTGCTTTTTTACGTCACAATAGCCCGCAACCTCATCAAGCCGCCCGAAAAACCGGCGGCTTAACTCGACTTAGCCTGGTTTTGCAGCCCATATAGCAAAGTGGTGAGGCTATTAGAAAGTTCGCGGTCAAAATCTACTGCCAGAAAGCCCAAGTTTGGGTTTTGTTCGAGAACCTGCTGCCCAACTGTCCCCGGCGAGGCCAGATGTTGCAGCCCAATAATCAGGGCATCGAGTTGCATAATGGTCTGCGCTCCTTGCCCGGCAGTCAAAAAAGCCAGACTCTTTTCCAGTAGCGCCCCGGTGGTCAACAAATGGGTCGCCAAAAATTGTTTAATCCGCAAGGTCGCAGCATAGTCCACATTTTGTTCCAGGGTGGTATGCAAAATCGCCAGCAGCCGGGTCATCGTCCGGCGACCTACCAGCGATTGACATATCAGGTCGGCGATTGTTTCGATTTCGCGGGCCGGATGGAGTTCTAGCTGCTGGTCTATGTTGTTAAACCATTCACCTAGAAGCTGTTCCAGAACTACCAAAAACAGTTCTTCTTTGGTTTTAAAGTAGAAAAAAACCGTTCCTTTGGCAAGCCCGGTCTTTTTAGCGACCTCGGCAATTGTCACCGCTTCGTATGGCTCATTCTCGAACAAAGCGCGGGCCGCCTCAAGGATTTTATCACGGCGCTCCTGCTTTTGGTCATCATTTCTGGCCCGTTGTTTTTCTATCACCAAATGATTACTTTCAAATCTAAAATCTAAAATCGAAGATCCAAAATCGAAAGTCAGGAGGATTTTAGATTTTAGATTTTAGATTTTAGATTTTAGATTTACTTAATGAGCCGTGCGTTCCTGCATATTCCGCACCAGATTAGTCACCATTTGGCGGGGGGTAAAGCGCACCGTCTGGGCCATTATATTATTGCGGAAGCCGGGAATAACCACTGGCTTGCCTTTCAGCAAAGCCTCGTAGCCGATTTTAGCGACGGTGGCGGCATCCATAATCTTTTTGCCACTGACTAACTTCGATTCCTCCATCGCGGCGCGTTGCTGAAAGCCGGTTTCAGTCGGGCCGGGGCAAAGCGCGGTCACAGTGACTCCGCTATCCTTTAGCTCGTTGCCAATCGCCTCGGAGAACGATAAAACAAAAGCTTTGGTAGCATAATAGACCGCCATTAATGGGCCAGGCTGAAAAGCGGCAGTCGAGGCTATATTCAGAATTTTGCCAGATTTGCGGGCTACCATGCCTGGCAAAAACAGGCGAGTTAAATGGGTCAGGGCAATCATATTGACCTGCATCATTTCCAGTTCGCCCGATATTTTGAGGTCGGCAAAATGACCATAAGTGGCGAACCCGGCATTATTGACTAAGGCCTCAACTCTTACGCCGTCACTATTAAGTTCCTCAAATATATCCTGGGCGGCATTGGGCTGCGACAGGTCTTTAGCGATAACGCGGGCCTCGACCCCATAGGTCTTTTTATATTCGGCGGCCTGTTTGAGCAAAGTTTGCTCGCTCCGCGCCACTAATATCAGGTTATAGCCGTCTTTGGCAAATAGTTTGGCGAATTCTATGCCAAATCCACTAGAAGCGCCGGTAATCAGGGCGGTTTGGCCTTTTTGGGTGCTACTCATCTTTTAAACCTCCTTAAATAGGGGACGGGGGTCAGGAGACGGGGGTCGGGAATCCTGAGCCTCCGGCTAATTTTGCCCATTCCAATTAAATTTCAGTGGCGCTGGTGCGCCCATCCCGAATGGGGTTTCTTGTAATTCTTGAAAGAAACTATTTGTTTTACTGACCCTGGGTCAACTAATTATAATTGACCCAGGGTCAGTTGTCAAGAGGCTAAAATAGGTTTTGGCACATTCAAAAAGCAATTTTAGAAAAGTAGTTTTACGCCTGAAAATAACTAAAAGACCATTAACAACGTTACATGGGTAGGCAAATCTTACAAAACCGGACAAAGGTATGTAAAGTATATATACATATTAAATTGTGATATAATTAATCGTGGGCAGAATAGTACCATTTTTCAGGTTATCGTAGGAAAACGGATTTCGAGCATGGCCCTTAAAGGTTTGATACGCGAGCGTTATCATATTGTCGAAGAAATAGGCCGGGGCGGGTTCGGAATTGCTTATCGCGCCCACGATATGAAGGTAGACCGGGATGTGGTGGTCAAGCAACTCCACGAGCAGTGGGCCGCCGATGACTCTAATCCCAAAGCTCGTCGCCTGTTCGAGACCGAATGGCGTTCGTTGGCCCGCCTGAGCGAACACCCTAATATCGTCTATTTGATAGATTTGCTGGAAGAGCATAACGCTTTCGTGATGCAGTGGGTCGGCGGCGGCAATCTTACTGACCTGATTAAGGGTAAAACCAAACTGCCCCTGCTGCAATCGGTCATCCTGATGGGCGAGGTCTGCGACGGGCTGGGGGCGGCTCACAAGCTCGATATTATTCACCGCGACATCAAGCCTAGTAATATTCTTTTGACCACCGAGGGTCACGCTAAAATCAGCGACTTTGGGATTGCCCACCAACCCCACGCCGGGCAGGAGCGGGATGTTACGGTCAGTGGCTCGAACCTCGGCACGATTAACTTTATGGCTCCCGAACAGGCCAGAGGCGATAACCGGATTACACCCGCCGCCGATATTTACTCAGTTGGCACTACGATTTATGCCGCCATCACCGGGCGCTATTATTTGCCTTTTAAAGCCGTCAAGGGTGATTTCGATTACGAAACGATGGCCTATAATTTCCGGCTGGTACGTGACCGCGAGCCAGACCGCCCCCGCCGCTATAATCCCTATGCAACACCGGCCCTGGAAGCGGTTATTATGAAGTGCCTCCAGAAGAATATCAATGACCGCTATCAGACCGCCGAGGAGGTCAGCGAAGCCCTGAAGCGGGTACGTAC
>JBBRSG010000230.1:0-4582 GCA_038245615.1 Chloroflexia bacterium
AACTGTGCAAAGCGTCCAGATAAGCATTTCGGGTTTCTAGTTCCGAGTTTGGGCTTTCATATTCAAGATTTTCTGAACCTGGAATTTGGAATTTGGAATTTGGAACTTCCCGCTCAAGTTCGGCCTGCTGTACTATTTCATCAATCGTCAGCCAGATTTGGTCACGCCGGGCATGGTCGGTTGTATTCAGGTAGAAGTGAATCTGCTCATGTAAATCTGCCAGCAATTTGTATAAACCGGCCTGCTGCACCGGCGGGGTAAGATAGCTGACCGTCACTGCGTAGCTGCGCCGCTTGGCAATCGCCGCCTCACTGGGGTCGTTTACGGCATAGTAGTAAAAATGCGGAGTATCTCCAACCAGCAAATCGGAGTAATTACGGATAGTTGGCCCTGCCTGCTTGCCCGGCAAAAATTCCAATGAGCCGTGCGTCCCGATATGGACAATCGCATCCGCGCCCCAGACCTTTTGCAGCCAGGTATAGTAGGCGGCGTAAGCATGGGGCGGCGAGGCATCGGGACGGAAAAGCATTTGCAGCGGGTCGCCGCTAGAGCCAAAGCCGGGCTGCGCCCCGATAAAGACGTTGCCAAACTGTCGGCCATGAATAAGAAAGGCTTCGCCCTGAACATCATCCTGACCGGGGGCTTCGCCCCAATTTTTGGTGATGCGCCGATGGTCGGGGAAGAGTTTCTGATAATCGTAGCAGGAAAAGCGAGCGGCCAGGTGAATACCAGGTTGTCCGCCCGCCCGGTTTTCGGGGTCGTCGGCCGCCTGGATTAAACCACGCAATTCGTCCAGGCTAACAGGGAGGTCTACCTGATAACCCTGAGCTTTGAGGGCCGCCAGCAAATTGTAAAGGCTGGCATACACATCCAGGCCGGAAGCCGAACCGAGCGCACCCCGATTGGGCGGATAGCCAAAGATTATCAGAGCGATTTTGCGCTGCGACCGGGCCTTTTTCTTTAGTTCTACCCAGCGGCACACCAGCCGGGCCATTCGGCGCACCTGACCTTTATTGGGCAAGATTCGTTCGTTGCGTCCGGCCCGCCCCGCATAGACCGCCGGAAAAATAGCGCCTTCCATCTCCGGCACTGCCACCTGTAAAGCCAGTTGACCGGGGTTCAGGCCCATTTTGCTCCGTCCCCAGTCGGTCAGACCCTGCCAGAAAAGCGGCACCGGGCTAAAGAGCGGCCAATCTTTTTCCAGCAGCATTTTATTTTGGGCTTCGACGTTCGGCTGACCGTGCTGCCCCAGCAGATTAAACCCGGTCAGGTTCAAAACCAGTTCTACCGGGTCAGTTACGGTCAAGATGCCACCGGGCGCGTGCGGGTCGGAGTTTTCGCCAAAGCGCGGAACGGCCGCCAGTCCTTCCCTTTCAAGGGCCTCTATTGCCCCAGCGTAGTGGGCCGCATTGCCCGAAGTTAGCTGGGTGCGGAACATCGAGACCAATACCCGGCCTTTTGGCTCCGTCGGGTAGCGTTGTTGCCAGTAGGTAGCGTACCAATCCCGAAAGCCGGAATAATCTTCAAAATAATGGTCGGGCTGGGCCGGATGCCAGAAACCGCCTTCGGGATAAATTAGGGGTGGGTTTGGCTCAAGCTCGATGCTAGCCTCTTGCACCTTGCGGCAATATTTCGCCAGGTGCAGCAAGAAATGAGGGGCATTTTCGCTACTCCAATTGGTAAAGTAGAGTAAAGCAGTAGCATAGGCCCGCATACCGGGAGTAGCTGGAGGCATAGAGGGCGGCCCAGCTTGTCCGGGGTTATGGGGATGGCCTCCGGCTTGAGGAGGTCCGCTTTGACCTGCGGCATGGGCATAAGGGTGGCCGTTTTGCGAAGCGGGTGGGTGGGAATGACCTCCGGTTTGAGGGTGGGTTGGGCGTTCGGGGGTCCCGCCAGGAAATGCCCCTCTTTCCTGAAGTAGCTGGCGCACAGTCATAAATACGCCTATCATCGGGATTTTTTGAGCATCAAAATCTCCCATTTGAGCATAAGCCGCCAAATCACTCCGGGCCGGAGCCAGTACCACTACATCCGGGCGGCGTTGTTGCAAAGCGTTAATAAGAGGGTCAACCTCGTCCGGGTCAAACATTCCTCCGCCCAGGAGTATATCGGCTTCAGCCAAATCTTCGAGCAAGGCTGGACGGAGGGTTTCGTCATAGAGTGCCGCCAGCCGGTAGTCCCGGACTTCAAAACGCACCTGTTCGCCACTAAGCCGGAAGGCTTCCTTTGCCGCTTGGCGGGCGAGTGGCCCGGCCTGATTCTCCTGACCGATTTTCACTATATTGATAGTAACGGCTGGCTCTGCCATACTTGCTGCTCCTCTTAAAGTTATCAGTGGTCAGTTATTGATAGAAAACCATAACTACAGCTACTATTCGCTCAGGTTCGACCAGCCGCAACGCTACCTCACCTAATTCTAAAACAGGGAAGCGATCCGCTAGGGCTTTTTAGAAATTGTGACACTCCGGCCGGCCTCATCGGTCAGCGGACGCAGAAAAGAAGGGGCAGGGACAGCAGACTTTGCCGCCCCCGCTGGGGTGCTATTAGCATTAGCACTCAAAGGAGTTGAGGCGGGTATTGTTCCATTGGACCTTCTCCTACTTTGCGCCTCACTTAAACGAATCGGGGTACATCTGCTTTGCCAGTTGCTCTACCCCAATGTAAAAATAAGCCCCAAATGTATCTTTGGAGGAAAGGGTGTAAATCCGGTTGTCCTGCTTGGCCTTGATTTTCGCCATAGCGGGCTGGGCTAACAAATCGTTATTAAAGTTGGGGTTCTGGGCTATCAGGTCAGAGATAAATAGTACGTCCGGGTTAGCCTTGACGATTTTCTCTACGTCAATCGGCGACCATTTCTTAATGCCCAATTCTTCGGCGGCGTTAATCCCACCGGCCAGCCCGATCATCTCGTGCAGCAGTGCGCCAGGGCCGGGGGTAAGGCCGTTGGCAATCGGATTGACTGCCAGGGCGCGAACTTTATTTTTAGCTCCCGCGACCTTTTCTTTGACCGCCCCGATCCGCTTATCAATATCGGCGATCAAAGCTTGACCTTTGGCATCTTCACCTACGGCCTGAGTTAGAATCGTGATATTCTTCTTTACCTGCTCAACGCTGTCCCAATTATCTATTTTTATCAATGGAATTCCGGCCTGGTCTATCAGCTTGGCGAAATCCTGTTCACCGGTATGGGTCAGGGTGATTACAATCAGGTCAGGTTTGAGGGCTACCACCTGTTCCGGGTCGGGTTGGGTCTGCCCGGTAATATTCGGGACTAGCTTGGCTTTGTCGGCGGCATAAGTTATGGTCGGGTCCTGGGCGTTTTTCACGACTGCGATTACCCGGCTTACCTCGACCGTCTGCAAAACGACCTCGGCAGTATCAAAAGTCAAGGCGGCGATGCGCTCCGGCTTTTTAGGAATAGTAACGCTTCTACCGGCCCCGTCTACAACGGTACGTGGGAAACTCACTGCCGAACTGTTTGCAGCTACGGAGGTAGTAGCAGAAGCGGTAGTATTAGCGATAGGCGCGGCGCTTGTCGCCGCCAAAGTGGTTACAGCCGAGGTCGTAGCGGGGCTGGTAGTGGTGGAGTCACCACAAGCGATCAAGCCTAAGCTTAACAGCAGCATTACCACTAACATGGGCCAAACGCGACCCTTTAACTTTTTATTCATGACTTAACGCTCCTTCTACTACTCAAAATCAATCTGAAACACCGCTAAACCGGGTCGGCTGCTTCCGTTAATCGGGCCAGGGCCGTGACCGACCACGCCCCGGTAGTGGGGTGGTAGCCTACTTCGGCCTCGACTCGATAAGCGATTTTTAGATTCTCGGCGGTCAAAACTTCTTCCGGCGTGCCTAACGCCAACACCTGGCCCTCTGCCAATAGTAAAAGACGCTGGCAGAACCGGGCTGCTAAGTTCAAATCGTGCAAAGCGGTAATAACCGTTACCCCTTCTGCCGAAAGGTGACGGGCCAGTTCCAGCACCTGCAATTGGTGGTTGATGTCCAGATTAGAAATCGGTTCGTCCAAAAGTAAGAGGCGAGGTTGCTGGGCCAGGGCGCGGGCCACAAAGACCAGTTGCCGTTCCCCACCCGACAGCGCGGGAACGGCTCTTTCTTCCAAATGGGCTGTGCCAGTGGTCGCCAAAGCTTCACGAGCAATCTGATAATCCATAGTGTTCTCGGTTTCAAAGCGGCCCAGATGCGGACTGCGGCCCATCAAAACTACTTCCAAACAGGTAAAACCAAAATCTAGTACGGTGGTTTGCGGTACAGTCGCCACCTGCCGGGCAAGCTGGCGCGGTGAATAACGAGCTAATTCCTGACCTTCCAGTCGAACTTTACCGCTCGCCGGATTTAATAGCCCGGCCACCAGCCGCAGCAGGGTGCTTTTGCCCGCCCCGTTTGGCCCAATTAGACCCAAAACTTCCCCGGTAATAACCTCAAAGCTGGCCCCACTTATAATGGAACGACCGGCGATATTAAACTGCAATTCTTTTGCTTCTAATCTTAACGGGGTTGGTTGGGACTGCGCTTCCAGTTTCGCTTTCATAATAATGGCCCTCCTGCTTTGCGCCCCCGT
>JBBRSG010000231.1:0-4542 GCA_038245615.1 Chloroflexia bacterium
CCGACCACTCGCAATTGTCTGGATTTGGGTGGAGTTGCTGCCGTCCGAGAAAAGACCCATCTGCCGGTGATCGTAGACCCCAGCCACGCCACTGGCAAACGCAGCCTCGTGCCACCTCTGGCGCTGGCGGCGGCGGCCATAGGGGTCGCCGGGATTATGGTAGAATGTCATCCTCACCCGGAAGTAGCCCTGTGCGATGGAGCGCAATCCATCACCCCGCCCCAACTGGTCGAGTTGGTAAAAGGGGTGCAACGGGTCGCGGCAGCCGTCAATCCGGTCTACATGCCGGAATTAGCCAATATACTGGAAACCGTCGCGGCCTGAGAATTGGACAAAGCGCCCGCTATCCGATAAAATTCAGGCGCTCTGTAAAGAATAGTAGTCAGTGGTCAGTGGTCAGTAGGGTAGTTTTGAGGTTTGGATTAAAATGCTCAGTCCTAACCGGAATTTCTCAGCACTCAGCACTCAGCACTTTATGACCACTGACCACTACTAAAAATAAGGAAAGAAACGATGACCATCCAAGACCAGATAGCCGCGATGCAAGCCCAGGCCTTGACCGAACTGGCGACGGCGGACGATTTGGTGGCGCTGGACGAATGGCGCTTGAAATACCTGGGCAAAAAAGGCGAACTGACCGGCTTCCTGCGCGGCATGGGCCAACTTCCGGCTGACCAGCGTCCGCTCGTCGGGCAGGTGGTCAATAGCGCCCGCCAAGCCCTTGAAACCGCCGATACTGCGCGACAAAACGAATTAAGGGAAGTGGCCCTAGTCAGCCGATTACAGGCTGACCGGGTAGATGTCAGCTTGCCGGGTCGTCCGGTTGCGCCGGGCCGTTTGCATATTATCAGCCGGACGATGCGCGAAATTGTCGAGGCTTTTACCGCCATGGGCTTCCAGGTGGCGGAAGGCCCGGAAGTCGAGCTGGATTATTATAATTTCGAGATGCTCAATATGCCGCCCGGACACCCGGCCCGCTCGCTCCACGATACCTTTTATTTTAGCGACTCGGTATTGTTGCGGACTCACACCTCGCCTAACCAGGTGCGGATTATGGAAAAGCAAAAGCCGCCGATTCGGGTCATCGTGCCGGGCAAGTGCTATCGAAGTGAGGCCACCGATGCCACCCACGATTTCATGTTCTATCAGGTTGAAGGGCTAGTAGTAGATAAAAAAGTGACCCTGGCAGATTTGCGGGGGACGCTGGCGGATTTCGCCCGGCAACTGTTCGGGCAGGAGCGGCAGGTGCGCTTTCGGTGCGATTTCTTCCCCTACGTTGAGCCGGGGGTAGACCTTTCGATTGACTGGATTGACAAGAATGGCGAACAGACCTGGTTGGAAATCCTGGGGGCGGGCATGGTGCATCCCCACGTCTTGCGAGGTGTAGGGATTGACCCGGAGGAGTATAGTGGTTTTGCCTTTGGAATGGGGCCCTCACGGGTGGCAATGCTCAAGTACGGGGTCAACGAAATTCGCCAATTCTTCCGCAACGACCTGCGATTTTTGAAACAGTTTGGGTAGCGGGCAGTGGTCGGTGGTCAGTGGTCAGAAAGTGCTGAGTGCTGAGTAAATCCAGTTAGCGAGGGCATTTAAACTCAAAAGCCAAAACTATTCTTCTGACCGCTGACCACTAACCACTTTTCTACAACGGAGCTAACATAAAATGATAAGAGTGCCATTAAGCTGGCTAAAAGAATATGTTGAACTAACCCTTTCGCCGGAAGAAATCGCGGCGGGGTTGACTTTACGCGGCCTGGAAGTCGGCGAAATTATCCGTACCGGGGCGGGCTGGGAAAAAGTCGTGGTCGGGCAGGTCGAGAAGATTGAAAAACATCCCAATGCTGACCGCCTGGTGGTCTTGCAGGTTACGGACGGTAGCCAGACCTATCAGGTTGTGACCGGGGCGATGAACCTTACCGAGGGCGACAAAATCCCGATGGCTCTGCCCGGCGCAAAGCTGATTGACGGTCATAAGCTGGTGGATGAACAGGCCGACGGCAAGCGCACTCCGCCCCTGCTTGCCAGTGGCGATATTCCCTATTTCACGGTCAAAACTGGCAAAATGCGCGGAGTTGAAAGCACCGCCGTCGCAGTCGCGGCCCTCGAACTGGGGATTTCAGAGGATTTTGACGGTATCGTCGTGCTAGACCCCGAAGCACCAGTGGGTGTGCCTTTAGCTGAGATTTTGGGTGAAACTATTCTGGACATCGAACTCAGCCCTAATTTGGGCCGGGCGCTTTCGATGGTCGGGGTCGCCCGTGAAGTCGCGGCCATGACTGGCAAAAAAGCCCGGTTGCCCAGGATTTCAATTCAAGAGGCCGGCCCGTCGGTTGAACAAAAAATCAGCGTGCGAATTGACGCACCCGATTTATGCCCACGTTTCAGCCTGATGCTGATCGAAGGGGTCAAGATTGGGCCTAGCCCGGAATGGATCCAGCGCCGCCTGACCGCCGCCGGAATGCGCCCGATTAATAACATCGTGGATGTGACCAATTATGTCATGCTGGAAGTAGGTCAACCGCTCCACGCCTACGACTATGATACCCTGCACGGCCCAAAGCTGATTGTGCGTCGGGCCAGGCAAGGCGAAAAGATAGAGACGATTGACCACAAAGACCATGACTTGACCGAGGCTACTTTGCTAGTCGCCGATGCTGACCGGGGGGTTGGTCTGGCTGGGGTCATGGGGGGGGCAGATACCGAAATTTCGGATAGTACCGTGAATGTGGCGCTAGAAGGCGCAAACTGGAATCCGGCCAATGTCCGTGATACCTCGCGCCGTCTGTTTGCGGTTTCCAGTGAAGCCGCCAAGCGCTATGAACGGACGGTAGATATTGAGTTGACCACGATTGGGGTGCGGCGAGGTATCCAGTTGATGCAAGAAGTGGCGGGTGGGACAATCGCTAAAGGGCTGATAGATGTCTATTCCGAACCCCGCTCGCCCCACGTCATCGAGTTCCCCTTGAGTGAAATCCCGCGCATGTTAGGAATTACTATTCCCAAAGAAGAAGTAGTCCACATGCTCGAAGCCCTCGAATTCGATATAGCGACCTTGTTGCCTAGCGGTCAATACCAGTTTCGGGAAGATGCACGGGAATATACGATTGTGGTCAATGAAAACCGGGTCGAGTCGGATACTCTGATGGTGCGCGTGCCAACCTATCGCAATGATGTGACCATCAAGGCCGACCTAATCGAGGAAATCGCCCGGATGTACGGTTATGATAAAATCCCGGAAACCCGGCTACGGGGTGAATTGCCGCCTCAGCAAGTCAGTAGCCTCTATAAATTCGAGGAAAAGCTGCGCGATATTATGATTGGGGCGGGTCTGTATGAGGTGATTACCTATCCCCTGGTGAGTATTGCCAGCTTGCAGCAACTCTATGCCGGGCAGTCCCCAAATCAGGCCGCAAAATGGGCCGACCCTGATAATCTTATTCGGCTGGCGAACCCGCTCAGTACCGAACACGAGGTGATGCGCCCGACGCTGCTCGGCTCGATTATGGAAACCGTCGCCGAAAACCGCCGTTTCAATGACCGGGTGGCGGTTTTCGAGGTTGGGCGGGTCTATCTAAAACAGGCTGACCAGCCTTTGCCGGACGAGCGCCGCACCCTGACCCTGGCCCTGGCAGGGCCACGTCCGACCCTCTCGCGCTATCAGCCCAAGCTTAACAATGAGGCCGACCAATTCGATTTCTTCGACCTCAAAGGGGTAGTCGAAAATTTGCTGGAACGGCTGAACCGACCTATAACCTCGCTTGAGCTTATGCCGCTACATTCGGCAGACTGGCCTATGCTCCATCCTGGTCGGGCGGCGGGCATTTTTGCCAAATCGTCGAGCGGGCCGAGCCAGTTGGTTGGGGTTATCGGCGAAATTCATCCGAAAGTCGCCGAGGCTTTTGAGCTTGACCCGCTAGAGCGTATTGCCGTCGCCGAACTGGATATTCAGATTTTGATAACCCTGGCCCAACGCGAGCAGTACCGCTCGGTGCCGCGCCTACCAGCCACTACCCAGGATTTGGCGATTGTGGTCTCGGACGAAACTCCCGCCGGACAAGTGCAGCGCCTCATCCGCGAGACTGGCGGCAAGCTGTTGCAGGATGTGACCTTGTTCGATATTTATCGCGGCAAGCCGATTCCCGAAAATAAAAAGAGCCTGGCTTTCCGCCTGGCTTTCCAGCCCGAAGACCGCACTCTGACCGAGGAGGAAGTCACCAAAATCCGGCAGCGCATCGAATCCCGCCTCATCCGCGAACTCGGTGCGGAAACGCGCTAACGGAGGCCAGGGGACGGGAAAATGCAAGATGGAAGGCGGGAGGAATTTACGATTTACCCTCAAAGGGGGCGAGGCCGCGATTTGCGATTTATGATTGGAACACCTTATAACGCATGGTACACTTAAACGGCCTAAAGATGTTTTGTTTAGCAAGGCAAGGCAGGTGGAGTATAGGGAAAAAAGAACATTTACCGCGATTGTTCATAAAAATGAAATGAAATGAAACAAAATTACAATATTTCGATATACCCTTCTGTTCCATGCAC
>JBBRSG010000232.1:0-4530 GCA_038245615.1 Chloroflexia bacterium
CGGCGGGCCAGCCAGACCAATCCCCACGCCGCCAGCAGATAATAGGCCGGAGAAGCAATCAACAAGTATCGCTCGGCGAAAAGCGGAATCCGCATGGTCAGCAGGTAAAAGGCCACGATGGGCAAGGCCAGATACAGGGTTAGGAGTAGAGGTCGGGGGTCGGGATTAAGCAGGTAGGGTGCGGCATAGCTCTTTTGGGATTGATAGTCGGTGGTTGAGGCCCAGCGCCACGCAGCATACAGACCGAGGACAACCAGCCCGGCGTAAAATAGCGCCCCGCTGGTTTCCCAAATTGGGTCTTCAATTCGATTGACCCCAAAGCGCCGCCCCAAAGTGTTGAGCATTTCGGGCAATCCCACCGGGCGAAACCAGGTTTTACCGACTCCGCCATCCCATAAAGCGATAGCCTGCCACGCCGCTATCGGCAAATAGGGCAGGGTCAAGAGGCCAAGCGAAATCGCGGCCCGGCGGCTGAGGGCTGAGGGCTGAGGGTCGGGGGCTAAGGTTTGAGGTTTGAGGTTTGAGGTTTGAGGTTTGAATTTCTTAATCGTAAATCGCGGCCTCGCCCCCATTGGGGGTAAATCGCGGCCTCGCCCCCATTGGGGGTAAATCGTAAATTTCCGACCTCCGCCTTCCGTCTTCCGTCTTCCGACCCCCATAACCAGATAATAGCAGACCTCGACGGCGACAATCAGGACGCTCATCAAGTGGATGTAAAAGCTCAGAGTGGTCAGGATGACATAGGCCGCCCACCAGCCGCGTCCGCCCTTTTCGAGGGCCATCAAAAAGAGATAGACCGAGGCCATCGTCAAAAGCAGAGTCAGGGGATACATCTTGGCATCCTGAGAGTACCACAACTGGTAGGGCGAAATCGCGACCAGCCCGGCGGCGACCAACCCGACTGCCGGGCCACCCAGAAAGCGCCGTCCCAGAATATATATCATCGGGACCACCAGGGTACCGGCAATCAGGGAAGGGGTGCGGATGGCGGCTTCCCCGGCTCCGGCTACTTTCAGCCAAAAGTGCATTAAGAAAGTATAAAGCGGGCCGTTTTCGCCGGGCCGCAGGAAATCGCCCATAATCGCTCCCAGGTCGCGGCGGGCGCGGGCCACCAAATCGGCCTCGTCGAACCACAGCGATTGGGTCGCCAGCCCTTTGCGTCGCATCATAAACGCCAGCCCGGTCAAAGCCACGACTAGCGCCCAACTCAAAGCCGGGCCAGTCAGGATTTTTGGCAGCTCAAAGGATTTTGTGAGCTTTTCCTTGCGGTTGGTTAATAACACCGGGTTTCTTACTCTCCCAAAATTTCTAACAGCCGGGACGCAATCTTGTCCCACTCAAAATGGCGACTGAGTTCCCTTGCGCCTGCCGAAAGTTGGCTGGCTAAAGCCGGGTCGTGGCGCAACCGGGTTAAAGCCGTCGCCAAAGCTGCCGGGTCGGACGGTTCTACCAATAAAACGTTCTGTTGGGCGATAAGTTGCGGGAGTTTTCCACGACTTGACGGCTGGCCTTGTGGATAAGTGGTCACAACTGGTAGCCCGTGAGCCAATGGCGCAAGCAGACTGCCCCGCCGAAAGCTTGCCCCATCCCGGAAGGGTAGGGCCACTCCGTCCAGCGCGTACAGCGCCCGCGAGGTTTCTTTCGGCGCGAGATGCCCGGTGCGAATAATATGGCGGTCCAGTTCCAGCCGAGCGGTCAGAGCCGCCAGTTCGCGGGCATAGGTCTGGTTAGTGGGGTCGCTTCCGCCCGCTTCGCCCCCGATGATGACCAGCTTCCAACCGGGCGCGGTTTGGCGCAGTTGGGCGACAGCTTCCAATAGAGTATCTAGCCCTTTACTCTGGTTGGTCAGACCAAAATAACCGATTGCGAAATCTCCCGGCAACAGCCCCAGCCCGGCCCGATATACCTCCCGTTCTGCCGGATTAGCAAAACCAGGGCCAGGGGTGATGTTTGAGCCAATCGGGACAAGGTGCAGGCGGGCCGGGTTTGCGCCCCAGGCTATCGCCTGCTCGTAGTCGGCTTCGTTAGTCACGATTGCCACATCCGAACTTTTTAGCAAAAGCCGATTGACCCAGTTTCGCACTGGGCCAGCTTTTGGAAAAAGATAAGGGACGCGCAAATCGTGAAAGGTCGTGACTATCCGAGGGCGCTCGCTCCCAAGTTTCCACCGCAAATAGAGCGGCAGACAGTTAATCGCCGGGTGCATATTATATGCCCCGGTTTGGTACTGAATATTGACCGCATGCGCCGGATGCTGCTTGAGATTTTGGAGGATGGCGGGCAAACTACTCCACCCCCATTGAGGCTTTGAGTTGTGGGCCAGGCGCTTCTCGGCAAACGGGCTATCTAGTACTCGTAGGCTACCTGTTCCGGCTTTCGCCAGAGCCTCACCTAGCCGAGTGGTATAATCGCCCACTCCGCCGGGCTGGGGCGGGTATTCCGCCGTGAGGAGGCATATATCGAGGTCAGTGGTAGCATGAGAATAGGTTGGGCGGTAGGGTCGGAAACGGGAAGCCAGCACTTGCCGGAGCATGTGCAAACGCTCGCGGCGCAGGGCCGGTTTGTGGCCCAGCCGCAGTTTGGTCCATTCCTCGCCGTATTCCCATAAATGCGTACCCAGCAAAAAGCCGCGCAATAATCCTGCATAGCCTCGCCCAAAGTATTTGCGATAGTATGAGATTTTGCTGGTATGAAAATTAATGTAGCGGGCCGCGACATTCTGGGCGCTGCTGCGGCCCTCTTGATGGGTAATTTCAGCGGTGGGAGTGTACCAGACCTGCCAGCCCTGGGCTTTGACCCGGCGGCAATAGTCCAGCTCTTCCGAATACATAAAGAAACGCTCATCCAGACCACCGAGTTGCTCTGTAACCTCGCGCCGTACCATAAAGGCCGCTCCGACCAGCCAATCTACCTCGTGGGCCACCGCGCTCGGAGTTCCGGTATATTTAAAGCGTTGGAGAGCGGGTAAGCGTCGAAGGAGCGGCTTGCGTTCCAGAATAGTGCTTTCGACAAAAGCCAGGCCAAAACTGGGAAAACGGCGGCGATTGGATTGCAGACTGCCATCGGCATAGCGCAAAAGCGGCCCGACGACCCCGGCGCGAGGGTGGCTTTCCATAAAATCCACTAAGGCCGGTAGCGCCCTTTCTTCCAGACGGGCATCGGGGTTGAGGAAAAAGAGGTAGCGCCCGGTAGCCCGCCGCCGACCCTGGTTACAGGCGCGTGGGAAGCCATAGTTGGCAGGGTTGGCGATAAGCTGGGCCTGGGGGAAATTATGGCGTACCAATTCCGGGCTGCCATCGCCGGAGGCGTTATCTACCACCAGCACTTCTAGCTCAAGACCGTCCGGCGGGCGTTCAAAAAGACTGGCAAGACATTCGCTTAAAAGCCCCGCCACGTTGTAACTGACGATGATGATGCTCACATCCGCCAGCTTGCGGGCCGGGAGTTGGGGGCTGATTTCTGAATTAATATGTAAGCTTAAATAGCTGGTTTCAGACAATTTTACACGATTTTCATCTACACCTGTAATCCTGAGCCTCATTCTACTCTATTCCGCCTCAAAGTGCCAATTGGTTTTTCGACAAAGCGGCCTGACAATGCTATAATCCCAAATTATTGCTGGTCTAACCGCATGGATTTCCGGGTTAATCTACCAACCAAAAGCTTTTGTTGTTACTCGAAAGGAGCGGGCTACCCTTTGTCGCAAACCAGACACGTCAACCAGATGCCAACCGATGAGCATTTTCAACCCTCGGTTTTCCTGTGCATTGTCATCCCGGTCTATAACGAAGAAAAGCGCATCGGCCCAAGCCTGGATAAAATTATTGCTTATCTGGCGGACAAGCCCTGGAGTCGGGAACTGGTGTTAGTGGACGACGGGGGAAGCGATGGCGGTATCAAGCTGGCTTGTGACATCCTGGAAGGCCACGAACCGTACCGGGTCATCAGTTATGGGCGCAACATGGGCAAGGGCTATGCTCTCAAACAGGGGATGCTCGCCAGTCAGGGTCAGATTGTCCTTTTCACCGATGCCGACCTTTCGACCCCGATTGAGGAGCTGGACAAAATTCTGCCCTGGTTCGAGGAGGGTTTTGATATTGTGCAGGGGTCGCGCAAGATGCCGGGGGCCATGGTCGAGCGCCATCAGCCCTGGTTGCGCGAAAATATGGGCAAAGTCTTTACCGCCCTCTCAAATCTGATTGCCGAGGTCAATGTCCGGGATGTGACATGCGGATTTAAGTGCTACCGGGGGGCGGTGGCCCATGATTTGTATACTCGCCAACGCATCTTTAACTGGAGTTTTGATGCCGAAATTATCCACATAGCTCGCCGCAGCCATTATCGCCTCAAGGAAGTCCCGGTGCGCTGGTTCGACGAAACCGGCACCAAAGTCCATCTCCTCCACGACAGTTACCACTCCTTCAAAGGTCTGCTAACCATCCGCCTCAATTCGTGGCGCGGCCTCTACGAGGGGTCTAATCTAAAATCTAAAATCTAAAATCTAAAATCTAAAATCTAAAATCTAAAATC
>JBBRSG010000233.1:0-4423 GCA_038245615.1 Chloroflexia bacterium
AGTGGATGTACCGGGCTTCTTGCCGGGGGTAGCTCAGGAACACGGCGGGATTATTCGGCACGGCGCAAAGCTACTCTATGCCTATTGTGAGGCCACCGTCCCGAAAGTCACGGTTATCACCCGCAAGGCTTACGGTGGGGCTTATGACGTGATGAGCAGCAAGCACGTCCGGGGTGATATAAATTACGCCTGGCCTACCGCCGAAATCGCGGTGATGGGAGTAGACGGGGCCGTAAATATTATCTTCAAAGACCAGATTGAAAAGAGCGATACCCCGGAAGATACCCGCAAACGGCTAATCGCCGAGTACACCGAAAAATTCGCCAATCCGTATGTGGCGGCGGGAAGGGGCTTCATTGATGACATCATCGAGCCAAAGGAAACCCGTCCTCGCCTCATTGCCGCCCTCGAAATGCTCAAAAACAAGCGGGACACCAATCCGCCTAAGAAACACGGCAATATCCCCTTGTAGTGGTCAGTGATCAGAGAAATGCAGGGCTGAGGATTGAGGTCTACGTAGTTTGGCTAATAGCTTCCCAGCTAATAGCTTTCTACTGACCACTGACCACTGACCACTTTTACAGGAGTGAACAATGACCAAGCTCAATCGAATCAAAAAAGTGCTGATTGCCAACCGGGGGGAGATTGCCTTGCGGGTTATTCGGGCTTGTCACGACTTGGGAGTAGCGACGGTGGCGGTGTATAGTGAGGCTGACCGGAAATCGCTGCACGTGCGGCAGGCCGATGAAGCCTATCTGATTGGCCCAGCCCCGGCCCGCGAGAGCTATTTGCGGGCCGACAAGATTCTGGAAGCCGCCCAAAAAGCCGGGGCGGATGCGCTGCACCCCGGCTATGGCTTCCTTTCGGAGCGGGCCGAATTTGCGCGGGCTTGCCAGGAGGCCGGGTTGATTTTTATTGGCCCGCCGCCCGAAGCGATTGAGAAGATGGGCGACAAGGTGCAAGCCAAGCAAATTGCCAGAGCCGCCGGAGTACCCTTAGTGCCGGGGATTGACCGCGAGGCCGCGACCTGGGAAGAGGCCGCCGAAGTCGCCGCAAAAATTGGCTATCCGGTGCTGATAAAAGCCTCCGCCGGCGGCGGCGGTAAGGGAATGCGGGTGGTGCGCGAAGCCGCCGAAATCGAAGCGGCTTTCGGGGGAGCAACCCGCGAGGCCAGTGGTGCTTTTGGCTATGGCGGGGTCTATCTGGAAAAGATGCTGGAAAAAGTTAAGCACGTCGAGATTCAGGTTCTAGCCGATACGCACGGCAACGCGGTTCATCTGGGCGAGCGCGAGTGCAGCCTGCAACGCCGTAACCAAAAAATGCTGGAAGAAGCGCCCTCGATGGCTCTGGATGAAGAATTGCGGCAGCAAATGGGAGCGGTAGCGGTGGCGGCGGCCCAGAAAGTCGGTTATGTCAACGCCGGGACGATTGAATTTTTGTTGACCCAGGACCGCCAGTTTTATTTTATGGAGATGAATACCCGCTTGCAGGTCGAACACCCGGTGACGGAACTGGTGACAGGAATAGATATTGTCGCCGAGCAATTGCGAATCGCCGATGGGCAACCGCTCAGTTTCCGGCAGGAAGATGTCCAGGCGCGGGGTTGGGCCATCGAATGTCGTATTACCGCCGAAGACCCTTTTAATAATTTTTTGCCCTCAATTGGCACAATCCGACGCGCCGTCACTCCCAGTGGGCCGGGCATCCGGTTGGATAGTGCGGTCTATGATGGCTACGAAGTTTCGCTATTTTACGACCCGATGATTGCCAAGCTGATTGCCTGGGGTCATGACCGGGAAGAAGCAATTGCCCGGATGCGGCGGGCGCTGGACGAATACCAGATTTTCGGGCTGCATACCACGATTCCGTTTCATCAGCAGCTTTTGGAGAGCGAAGCATTCCGCCAGGGCGAGTTTTATACCAGCACGCTGGAGACTAACCCGGCGCTCAAGCCCGACCCGGCGGCCCGCCACAACCAAAGCGAACTGGCGGCGATTGTGGCGGCTCTGGCGATGCACCGTCGGCAGCAAGCCGGAACAGTGGCCCAATCAAAAAGCAAAGGCTCATCTGATGAAAACACCAATACTGAAAGAAGCGCCTGGAAGGATGCCGGGCGGCGCGACATCTTGCGGCGAGGATAATAAACCCATTCGTGGGGGTCAGGGGAAATACAAGACGGAAGGCGGAAGGCGGAAGAAAATCAGAACTGAGGACTGAGTTTTTCAATCGTAAATCGTAAGTCGTAAATCGTAAATTCTCCTGCCCTAGTCAGAGAGTTTTCTCGAAATTAAAAATTACTGGAATTTTAATGTACTTCGCAATGTTAATCGTAAGGTTGATTGTGTAAAATAAGTTTACTGAGGGGTAGCCCATTGTTTTATTATACTGAAATTGAGGGCGGTACACTCAAAATCGAGATTCATCAAGAGCCAGACGGCGCAACCTATGTGCGGATGCCGGACGGACGACAAATGAGGGTGGATTTCGATTTAGCCCTGGGCGAAGACCTGTTCTCGCTATTGATAGATAGCCAATCTCACGAAGTCCATATCGAACCCGGCGAAACCATAAGCGATTGTGAAGTAACCCTGGATGGGCAGGTTTACCGGGTAAAAGTGGAAACCGAGCGACAGCACCGACTGTCGGCCCTCGCTCCTCGCCAGAGCGCTCCTACCGGGGAAGCCCAGATAAAAGCCCCGATGCCAGGGCTAGTCTCCATTGTAGCAGTTGAAGTCGGGCAGACCGTCGAGCAGGGTCAGCGGGTCGCCGTCCTGGAAGCCATGAAAATGGAAAATGAACTCCGCGCTCCACGCGCCGGTACGGTCAAAGCCGTAAACGTTCTGCCCGGTCAAACTGTCGAGCAGAATAAAGTGTTAGCCATCATCGAATAATTTCGGTCAAATCGTTCTCAAAGCGTCTTATCAACCCTGTTCGGACGGCGAATAGCTGACCGGGCAACGTCACACTAACATCGGGACAACTTAAATGAGTATGCAATTAGGTTCTCTAATGACTCTGGACATTGATGAACTCTTACCAGATGAGGATAAGCTGGACAAAATCGCCGAGCAGGTCGAGGCGATTCGCCGGACGCACGGTAAGCAGTTCCCCCCCAATTATGCCCTGAGCTGGGTTCTGGCAAACCAGGTAGTCCAGCGTTACTACGGGCGCAATGGCCTCGACGCTATCCCGATTTGGCGGGAGAATTTCGGTTGGTCACAATTTAATATCACCCAGGCGATTACCTGCCAGAAACCCGCCGATAAAGCCGAGGAAGGCCAACGCTATATCGTCTTCGATGCGATTGCGGTCAACTGGAAGCGGCAGCAAGTCGAAGCCAACCGCGAAGCCCAGTATGACCTCAATAACGCGATTTGGGTGCGCCATCAACGTCCGGTAGTGGCAGTCGCGGAAGCTCTGGCCTATCTGGAATTGGACAATCAAGCCCCATTTGACCATTCGGCCTGTGTACATGGGCCGCACGCCTATGCTTACACCAAGCTCTTTCAGGTTGTCACCGACCTGGTATGCCGCGCCCCAGAGCTGGTTGGCAAACGGGAAGTGGTGGTAGATATTGACCACTTCGGCAATCCCCTGGAAGAAATAGTTCATCCTCTGCGCCAGATTGGGCTGGTCGAGCCGGGTACGACCCGCGAATGGTTTTCGCTATTTCACGTCGCCACCAATACCCGCCTGTATATCAACCTCGTAACCGGCGAGATGGTGCGGGTGCTATCCGACGAGAGTATTCATACGCTGGAAAATCCCGGCTGGAATGACCGCAACGAAGAACAGCTGATGGCCTACTTTGCCGGATTGTTAGGTATCCCACTCTAAACCCAGGTATTACCTCTGTTATCTACCCGGCCTCTATCTCAGATTCATTTGGCTAAAAAAGCTTTTTGAATATTATAATTGTGTTAGAATCCGGGTAAACCTGTAACAATTATCCCAAACAGGGCGTATAATAGAGGTAACACAATTCCGGTCAAGAATTTGACGCGCATATTACAGCCAAGCAGCAATCTCACCTGTAAAAAACCTGGCATAGATTTTGCACTATAGCTTGGCAGGTGGTACAAAGACCTATTCCCTGGTAGCCTATCTACCAATAGTCAGAAACAATATTCAGATTATAATAAAGGTGGATATTATTTACACCTCAGTTTCAGATAGCAACTTCTAAGTTGGGATTTGCTTTCGGGCTTCTAGTTTCAGTTTTTAGGGTAACGTTTTAAATCCAGAATTTAAATTGCAATACTTCGGTTAAGAAGATTTTTCAGAAACCAGCTTACAACCAGTTTACAACCAGCTTGTAACCAGCTACATTGTGAAAGTCTTAACCAAATGTTTACAATTTGTGACTGAAATCACATTGTTTTTAATCGGTAATGTGCTACAATAGTTTATCACCATCAAAGGC
>JBBRSG010000234.1:0-4405 GCA_038245615.1 Chloroflexia bacterium
CGGGCGGTGCAATCCCCCGCTGCGGCGGTGGCGGAAAACTTGCTAGGCCAGATGCGGGAGGCACTGGGGAGGACTGAGGACTGAGGACTGAGGACTGAGGGGGGTCGGGGGCATTTGTAGGATATTGCGCCAACTGGTTGCTGCCAATGGATTTTGCCATTAGGCAAGAGCGTTTCTGAGGATAGCTGATGCAAACCAGGTCTTTAATCGCCAAGCCAAAGATAGCCGGGAAATTCACCATCCTGAATTTGCTGGTCATTTTGGGGTCTTTGGGATTGGGCCTTTTTGGGCCGCAAAGGGCGGCAGAGGCCGAAACGGGCCGGACGCTTTTGCCGGTGCGCTGGGCCTATTATGCTCGCCAACCGGGGGCGCTTGAGTCGCTGCGCCGCAATATTCGCAGCCTCGATATTGTTTCGCCCTACTATTATGTAATGACCCCGGACGGACGGATAGGCGGCAGCGCCCAGGCCGAGGTTTTGAATTTGGCCCATAGCAATGGGGTCAAGGTCGTGCCGATGGTCCAAAATCATACCACCCAGGCTGAATTTCACAATCTGGTCAGCAACCCCCAGGCGGTCAAATACATCATCGAGCAGATTGACTACCTGGTCTCGACCAACGGCTACGACGGTTTTCATATAGACTTTGAGGATTTGGATAGCAACGACCGACCCTACCTGACCGCCTTCATGAGCCAACTCTATGCTCGCCTCAAGTCGCGGGGCAAACTGACTACGATGGCAGTTCCCGCCAAAACCCAGGAAATCTATGTGGATTGGGGCGGGCCGTTTGACTATCCCGGTCTTGCGCCTTATCTCGATTTGGTAGCGGTGATGACCTACGACTACAGCTATTCCGCCAGCAAGCCCGGCCCGGTTGCGCCCTTGCCCTGGGTCGAAAAGGTGATGAACTACGCCGCCTCGCAGTTCGGGGCGGCTAAAGTGCTATTGGGCATCCCGTTTTATGGTTATAACTGGAATGTTACCAAAGGTAGCAATGCCAGGGCGCAAACCTATTTGACTATAATGGAAATTTTGGCGGAAAATCGGGCGATAGTCGGCTATGACGAGAGCTTCCAAGCCCCCTACGCCGATTATGTCGAGGATGGACAGCAGCACCGGGTATGGTTCGAGAACCCCCGTTCCTTGAGCGGCAAACTGGCGGTAATCCAGCGTTACGGGCTGGGTGGTTGGGCGGTTTGGCATCTGGGACAGGAAGGGGCGGACTACTGGCCGATTTTGGATAGCGTCTCCAATCCGACCCGCTCGGTCCTCGCTATGCCTGATACTCCGACCCGGATTTATTTCAAGGAAACCGGGCATACCCTGAGCAGCGTCTTTTTGAAATTCTGGCAGAATAACGGCGGGCTGGAACGCTTCGGCTATCCCTGGACCGAGGAATTCGAGGAGCGCGATTTGCTGGACGGCAAAATCTATATTGTGCAGTATTTTGAACGCGCCCGCTTCGAGTATCGCCCCGAAAATAGCGCCAGGCCGGTGACGCTAGGCCTCTTGGGGAGCGAACTGACCCAAAGGGTGCGCGAGGAAGGGCCGTTTCGGGGGGTGCTACCCGCCGCCGATACTGGCGAGCGGCTTTACTTTCCGCAGACCGGACATACTCTGAGCGGCCCATTTCGCCGCTTTTGGGAAAATACCGGCGGGCTGGCCTTTTATGGTCTGCCAGTCAGCGAGCCGTTTACCGAGCAGAACCGGCTGGACAATACGACCTATCCGGTGCAGTATTTTGAACGCGCCCGCCTGGAATACCGCCCCGAAAAAGCTGGAACGCGCTTTGAAATTCGGTTGGGCCAACTTGGGACGCAAATGTTAGTCCAAAAAGGCTGGCTGGTCGCCAAACCGAAATAAGCGGCTTCAGTCACCACAATCGGTTTCTGACCCCGGTAGCCGAGCCAACAGCGTGGCTTCACCGTGTTTTACCTCGATTTTGTATTCCAACCCCAGCTTGCGGATAAGACGACGTATCCCCATATTTTCATAGAGAATAGTCGCCCGAATGCGGGAGATACCGTTATACTGCCCAACCTGGGCCATTTGTCGGGCCATGGTCTGCCCGATACCTTCGCGCTGGTAATCGTCGCGCACTAAAATAGCTATTTCCGCCATACAGGGTAGATTTTGGTCGGGGGAGAGTTCGGCAACTGCCACGATTTGCTCGGCGGGCTGGCCCTGGCTCATTTCGGGGGTGGTGGCAACCAGGGCCATCCGGCGGTTTGGAAAGCCCGGCAGCAACCGCGCCACCTCGGATTGAGTGACTTCGGGCGGCAAGTTGGGGCGTGGGGTCATAAAGCGCATCATAATAGTATGGGGCGAAAGACTATTCAAGAGCTTTACCAGCAAGTCCTTATCGTCGGGGGCAATCGGGCGGATATTATAATTTCGTCCAATCTGGGTCGTGTACATAGGTTTATCCTCATCTGAAAATAGGGGTCAGAAATCTAAAATCTGAGATCTAAAATCGAAGGTCGGAGAAATATCGGAGAAATACGGAACTAAGAGATTTTAGATTAGGACATTCAAACCTCAAACCTATTTCATCCCGCTCGCATAATCAGGCAAGTAGTAGTAGCATGACCGTCGAGTTTGCCGCGCTCGTCGGTCAGGCGAGCTTCGGCGGTAGCAACCCGATTGCCGACCTGAATTACTTTCCCTTCACAGAAAACCTTGCCAGTTGTGCTGGTGAGAGGTCGTAAATAGTTGACTTTAATTTCCAGGGTGGTATAGCTGACTCCCGCCGGGAGGGCGGTATGTACCGCGCAGCCCATCGCCGAGTCAAAAAGAGTGGCGGCGACCCCGCCGTGTACCACTCCAATTGGATTATAATGATATTCGGCGGGTTCAAGGACAAATACTACCCGACCTTCCGCGACTTCGCTGAGTTGAAAATTCAGAGTTTGCATAATCGGCGGAGGCGGATAATCGCCCCGACCCATAGCATGGAAATATTCTATTCCGCGCATATCTTTAGCGGCGATTGCACCGGGCATGGGGTCGCCCCAGGTGTAGGTACGGGTGCGGTTTTCTTCGCTCATTTTCAGATAGCCAGTCCTTTCTATTTCCCACAAAACATATGTATATACATATATCTTGGAGTACCTTATTTTTTATAGATTGTCAAAGGGTTAGCCTATCAGAAATAAAAACCAGACTGCCGAATGAGGTTTCGGCAGTCTGGTTTTCTTAATTTATCAGGTAACTTCAAACCTCGGATTGTTGCCCCTTATACCATAGCCGCGTTGGCGAAAGTGCCAGTTCCCACCATAGCGTAAGTCCAGACCTTATCCCCGATTTTGACATAGCCCATCGTCACCCCGGTTTCGACCTTGGTCGGCGGTTTGCCGGGTACAATCTGGGTAGTGGTCGCATAGAAAATATAGGCATACTTGTTATCTTTAGGAGCCGGGCCGGGAGTGAAAGTGTAACCGGCCAGGTTCGGGAAAGCCTGCTTGAGTTGGCTCAGAGCGGCTTCGCCACTGGCGGGATAGCTCGTCGCCGGAAGTTGGGTATAACCTAACGAGGCGCTCTTAATCTGCACGCTCAAATTCTCGTTTCCGGCAGTGCTGCCGCCACCCAGATGCAGAATGCTATAACCGCCACCCTGAATTTTGCCGCCATAGCTGGCTCGGCTGCCATTGATATTGGCAGTGATAATCCCCTTTTGGGGGGAGGGAATGTCGTATTCCGCTACAACCTGATTGGTTAGACCTTTGGCCTCACTGAAAGTTGGGCTGATACCCAAAGTCTGGCTGTTCCAGGTCGTCAAGGCGGTGATAGCTTCCTGCTGCGAAACTGGGTTAGGACTGGCGGTGCGGGTTGCGACCACCGTTACCGGCGGCGCAGTGCGATTACCCCGGTCTTTGGTATTATAGGACAGTAGCTCCACGTTCTGACCCCTGCCTGCCCCCACACCTGCCGCTTGCTCCTCTCCGCTGGACTGGGCGGCGGTGGAAGTATCCCCACAGGCCGACAATACCAGCGCCCCCATTAAAGCCACTAAAGTTATCAGCAACATCGGCAAAAACCGTTTTCCGGTTTGGGCCGAGTGCAAATTCGTTTTCAACATTACAATTGCTCCTTTTCCACTAATAATGTTCAGACTACTAACCGTTAAATCTAATCGGCGGTATCTTTACCAGCCAGCTTTATCTTAGGCTATCGAGTCCAAGCCCGGTTCGGCGATTTGTAAAGACTTCGCAAGAAACCCCCCAAATCTTGAGATTTATGGCACAATAAAAATGGGAAAATAATTTGTATCCGTTCACAAGGCTGGAGCAGGTGGAAAGAGTTGGGGAGTAGTCAAATTGAACCATTTGGCACTCAAACACTCTCTCACAAAGCCCAGAAAGTTACGCTCTTGTTTTTGGCAAGTTGCACGTACACTTAATACC
>JBBRSG010000235.1:0-4202 GCA_038245615.1 Chloroflexia bacterium
CTTTTCACTGGATGGCGTAACCTGGAACAAACCGATTAGCAGTACCGCCGTATTTGCCGCCAGTGGAAAGGCCAGCTATAGCAGTAGCAGTTGTCCGGGGGATGTCTTCAGCGCCTGGGATGCCGCTTATGTGGGTAGCCCTCGCGTGGTCTATGATGGTCTGCGCTATCGGATGTTCTATGTTGGTAGTGATATAGGGTTGCGGTTTAATGGCACCCAAAGGGCCAGTATTGGCATTGCCGACTCGCTGGACGGGATAACATGGTGTCGGGCCGGACGAACCACTCCGATTCTAGCTCCTAACCCCGGCTCATTCGATTCGCTATATGTTGAGCCAGCCGGAGCGCGTATCGAAGCCGACCAGATAAAACTGTACTATACCTGTGCCAGCAGCGATTTGATTCCCCATACCGCTTTTGCTAAAGCGGGAGGCTTTGCTGGCACTCCGACTAGTTCGGCTCGGCTCAGTCGCTCGGATCGGGTGGTCAAAGTCAACGGCAACAGCGATAAGATTAAAGGCGCTTATGCCTATAACATAGACGGGACGCTCTTTTTCTGGTTCGCCAGTGGGACTACCGGCTCATACCTGATATATCAGGCGTACGGAGATAGCGATTTAGACTTTGTGCTTGACCCTGAGAACAATATAGTAAAGGCGGTGCCGGGTAGTCCCAACGAAAACGTAGCTCAAAGCGATGTTGCCGGGGTAATCGCTACTCCGCCTCGCACCGGGACGCTCGATGTATTGAGCGCGGTGATGTTTTTCACCGGCGAAAGTAGCTCTGACCTGGTGCCAAGAGCTTTCCGGGCGGTATCGCCAGTTCCCGTCCCGACTACCCCCGGTGCGCCGGTACCTTTGACCCAGGTTATCTTGCCGACTTCTGCTTCTAAAACCCCGACTCCATCGCCGGGGATTCCAGCCTTGCCGCCGGGGGTGGCGCTGGGTGGGCCAGGCTCGTTCTTTACTCCGACTCCGGCTGATGGCAATTATCCGCCTTTCTTCGACCTGTGGAAGCGGGTGGATGAGCCGGTACGGGCCGGAATTGCCAATCGTTCCTGGACTTATAGCGGTCTGCCTTATGGTTTCCGCTTCCTGCGAGAACGCTATGAGGAAGGCACTCGGCTGGTGCTTTATCACGACAAAGGCCGGATGGAGTCCACGCCGGGCGGTGGTATAACCAACGGGTTGCTGGCAAAAGAGCTTATCTCCGGCCTGATGCAGGTCGGTGACAACCGCTTTGAGCCACGTACCTCGGCAAATGAGGCGATTGCGGGCGACCCGATTGAGCTAAACCCGTCCAACCCGGCCTATTATTCGCTTGTACCGGTGGCTTCGCTCTACAATGATAAACGCGCTCCTGACCGCACCGGACAATCGGTGATTGAAACCATCAGTCGGCTGGGTCAGGTCGGGGTAGATAATGGTACGGGCGGCTACGGGGTGAGTTATGGCTTCTTTGAGCAGAAGTTGGGCCACAATATTGCTAGTGTCTTTTGGAACTATTTCCAGCAGACCGGCCCGGTCTATTCGGGTGGCAGCTATGTCAATGGCCCGGTCTTCGATTGGCTTTCTACGGTTGGGCTACCGTTGACCGAACCTTACTGGACTAAAGCCACCGTCGGTGGTCGCCAACTGGATGTCATGGTACAGGCCTTTGAACGGCGGGTACTGACCTTTACTCCGGCCAATAACGACCCCTTCAAGGTCGAGATGGGCAATGTCGGGCGGCACTACTTCCGATGGCGCTATAACCTGAACCAGTAATTAAGCAATAAAAGGGGATGGTTGCCACACATGGCAACCATCCCTTTTTATCGCTTAATACGGCATTTGTAGGGGCAATCCCTTGTGGTTGCCCTGCCGCCAAAGGCGGCTAATCACGAGCCTTTAGCCAGCTTTGGCTCGTTAGCGTATAGCAAGCGGGTAAGCTAACGAGCTAACGGGTGATAGAAGTTTGTTGGGAACCGTCTGGCGACGGCAGGCCAATCCCTTGTCGTTGCCCCCTACAGAACCAACTGCGTACCCCTTCATCGAAGAGTTGTACTTACAGGATTTAGCGATAAGCGTCGGCCTGCAAGTTGAAAAGCTCGGCGTAGCGCCCATCAAGGGCCATTAGTTCGAGATGCGAGCCTTCTTCCTTTAGTTCGCCTTCCTCAATGACTACGATGCGGTCCGCCAGCCGAACCGTGCTAAAGCGATGCGAAATAAAAATAGCGGTTTTACCCTCGGTCAACTCCCGGAAGCGGGCGAAAACCTCATATTCGGCGCGGGCATCCAGCGAACTGGTCGGCTCATCCAGCACCAGAATCCGGGCATCCCGGATAAAAGCGCGGGCCAGCGCGATTTTCTGCCATTCGCCGCCACTGAGTTGAGTTCCCTCGTTGAACCAGCGTCCCAGCATAGTTTCGTAGCCGTTAGGCAGCTTTTCAATGACGCTACTAGCTCCGCTTTTGGCGGCGGCGGCCTGAACCAACTCGTGATTTTCAATCTGGCTCAACTGCCCCACCCCGATATTGGATTGGGCCGACATAAAGTAAGTGACATAATCCTGGAAAATCACCCCGACTTGCGCCCGTAACTCGGTCAGGTCGTATTCCTTGACGTTCAGCCCGTTTACCAGAATTTCGCCATCGTCGGGGTCGTAGAGCCGGTTTAACAATTTGACGATAGTGGTTTTACCTGCCCCGTTGCGCCCGACCAGAGCCACGGCTTCCCCGGCTGCCACCTTGAAACTGACGTTATGCAGGGCTGCTTCTTTTTTGCCGGGATAGGTAAAAGTGACGTTGCGGAACTCGATGCTGAGGCCGCGTACCACCGAGGTACTATCAGCGGCGACAATCGGATGGGGGTTAGTCGGCGAGAAGATTTTCGGCTCATATTCCAGAAACTCGAAGAGCGTCCCGACAAACAGGTTATTTTCATAGGTGTTGGAGATGCCACTCAGAAGCCCCTGAAAACTGCCACTGACCTGGCTGGCGGCCTGGGTAAACAACGTCAAATCGCCCAGGGTAATCCGTCCCGCTACCGCCTGTAGCGCCACAAACAGATATATCAGGGCATTCGAGGCAGTGCTGAGGCTGACCCACAGGAAGTTGATAATATAGCGCCGGGTCAGGATGCCCTTGTTTTCTTTGTAGAATTTTTCGGAAAGCACCCGAAAGCGACTCACAAAGAAATCGCCCAGATTAAAGAGCTTGACCTCTTTGTTATAGGTATCGGTGGTCATCACCGACTCAAAGTAGCTCATCTGACGACGCTCCGGCGATTGGCGACGGACGCGCTGATACCCCATCCACCCATAGCGGCTATCGGCGATAAAGGCCGGAATCGGCACGAGCAAGGCCACTGCCGCAATCCACCATTCCAATTGCACCAGCAGAAATATCATAGAGAGGAAAGTAAGCAGCGTGCGTACCAAATCAAAAGTCTGCGAGACCATCGAGACAGGCCGGAACGAAGCTTGCTCCTGGGCCTGGCGCAGCTTGTCGTAAAATTCGGGGTTCTCGAAGAACGATAGGTCGAGGGTGTTGGCTTTCTCCATCACCATGAGCCGCACCCGATTCGAGACCAGTTCCTGTAACAGTTGCTGGGTGATATTTGCCAGAGTTCCCAAAAGGCTACTGACAACGTTTATCAATAGTTGCAATAGTACCAGCCAAATGACATCGCTGACCGGGCCATTTTTGGGCGGGAGGGCGTTAATTACGCTGTCTATCAGTAGCTTTGTGACCCAGGCGCTGGCGGCGGGCGAAAAGCCGCGCAAGACGGTTATCAGCCCCAGGCTGAAGGTATAAAAGGCGTGGGTCGCCCAGACCAGCCGCAAGACTCTCGGCAAGCTGGTAAATGCCCCAAAGACCATCTTGAAATCAAAGCCCTCATCGTTTTTGGAGCTTTTGCCGCCGCGCTGAGGTCGGCTTCCCCGGTCAGGCGGCCAATGCCAACCGTCCCCGCCGCGTGGCATACTAGGCATGTTACTCATATTAATTCTTTCTGTTTAGATTATTGTCAATGATTATAGGTATGAGGACTTTCGCTTGGGAAGATTTTCTGAGTTGAGGATAATCGTGCTAAATCCCCAAACGTGTTTGGTTATCTTTGAAAATTTACGCCGTAAATTTTCAAAGATAACTTTTCCAGGTTTACCCCGGTTTCAAGCGAAAGTCCTAATTATTAAGCTATTCTAAATTTTGGGTATAAAAAA
>JBBRSG010000236.1:0-4124 GCA_038245615.1 Chloroflexia bacterium
AGTGGATGTACCGGGCTTCTTGCCGGGGGTAGCTCAGGAACACGGCGGGATTATTCGGCACGGCGCAAAGCTACTCTATGCCTATTGTGAGGCCACCGTCCCGAAAGTCACGGTTATCACCCGCAAGGCTTACGGTGGGGCGTACGTAGTTATGAGCAGTAAGCACATTCGAGGCGATATTACCTATGCCTGGCCTACCGCCGAAATCGCGGTGATGGGAGCGGAAGGGGCGGTAAATATCATCTTCAATAACGAACTGGCCCGCAGCCCCAATGTCGAGGAAACTCGCAAACGACTAATCGCGGAATATTCTGAAAAATTCGCCAATCCGTATGTGGCGGCGGGACGGGGCTTCATTGATGACATCATCGAGCCAAAGGAAACCCGTCCTCGCCTCATTGCCGCCCTCGAAATGCTCAAAAACAAGCGGGACACCAATCCGCCCAAGAAGCACGGCAATATCCCGCTTTAGGGTCGAAAATCTAAAATCTAAGATCGAAAATCTAAAATCTAAGATCGAAAGTTACGAGCTAGGTTTGAGTTAAAATACCAATTGCTTATCGTATTTTCTCATTCCTCAGCCTTGCATTTCTCCGATTTCAGATTTTCGATCTTAGATTTTAGATTATTTCTCCCGCGCTAGTGCGTAATCGGCGATTTGGAGCATTCGGTCACGGGCTTCGCTGGCGGGGACATCCGAGAGCAGTTCTTTGGCCCGGACGATGTAATCTCTGGCTTCGGTGTAGGCCGCCTCAAACGCGCCACTGGCCCGAATCATTTCTACTGCTCGCTGAATATCCTCATCGCTGGCTTGTCGGTTTTCGACCACCGCTTTGACGAAATCGGTCTCGGCCTTCAGGCCGCGCTCGAAGAAATACATAGTCGGCAGGGTCACGATACCTTGACGCAGGTCGCCGCCGGTGGCTTTGCCGGTGATTTCGCTGGGCTGAAAATCTATGATGTCATCAATCACCTGAAAGCCCATACCCAGCAGATGCCCGAAGCGCCGCATTTTGGCAATCAATTCCTCGTCTGCATCTCCGAAAATCGTCCCCAGTTCGCAGGCAGTGGCGAACAAGACGGCGGTTTTACAATAAATCCGCTTGTAATATTCCTCGCGGGATTGATTCCAGCGGTGGGTTGCAAAAATCTGGGTCAACTCGCCATCACAAATCGTCGCCAGACATTCGGCAAAGATTTTTACGGCGCGGGGATTGCCGGGCCGGGTGATAAGAATGGCGGATTGAGCAAATAGATAATCGCCTACCAAGATTACTGTCCCACCGCTCAGGCTGGAATTCAGGGTCGCCTCTCCGCGTCGTAGCAAAGCTTCGTCAATCGTATCATCGTGAACCAGCGAAGCGGTATGCAGCATTTCAACGGCCGCTGCGACCTGAAACAGCTTGAGGGGATCTATTTGTTCGGGCTTACCCGGAATCCGGGCTGCCAAAAGCGCCATCATCGGGCGCAAGCGTTTACCGCCCGCCGCAATGACCGCCTGTAGCAAATGGTTCAACATCGGAAAGTTTAAGTTTGCAGCTTGATTTAATAATATGCTGACCTGTTCGAGTTCGGTCTCAATCGTACCGAGTTCGCCCAGGCCGTTTCTTTCGACTTTATCTTCTATTTTTTCCAGGGTTTGGGAGGCATTCATTTTTACACCTGTTTCTAAATATAAGTTTATAATTCATCCAGCTCATCGGGGTCATTGGCCTTGAGGTTTTCCGGCTCATCCGAATGAGCAATCTGGCTGGCAGCACTAAAATCTACTGCTCCGCCGCGTACCATCATTTCCAGCAAACTATCCCCAAACTGGAATAGTCGTCGCAGGATTTCCATACGCTCCAGGTAAAATTGAGCGGTGGCGGCCTCCTCGACACTCGAATTTTTGCTGACCATTTCCAGCTTTTCGATGCTCTGATTGAGCGAGTCCACCATTTGCTGCGACTCTTTGCGCTCGCGCTCCTGCAAGATACCGCTAACGGCTTTCCAGATATCGGTTTCCGCTTCATAATAATTCTTGCGGTCAGCCCATTTGTAAATCTGGCGCACCAAGCCCCAGCGTTCCAGAGCGCGAATATTAATCGAAACATTGCCCTTGCTGCTCTTGAGGCGGTCCACCATATCATCCAGGGTAAGGGGGTTGGGGCTGAGGAAAAGAACGGCGTAAAGCTGACCCATCAGGCGGTTGAAACCAAAGAAATCGGCGACCCGCCCCAGGTTATTGATAAATTCTTTGGTAACTTCTTCCATTTCGAGTTCGGGGGAGCGGGCTTCCAACGGGTCATCCCGCCGTCTCTCCCGATATAATCTACTGTCTAACATCGCGGCTCTCCCTTCAACTCCAGTTAAACCAGTCTGGATTTAGCCCTTTATAAAGAATTTATCAGAGAAGTTTTACAACGTTCAAAAAATTCTAAACGTTCTTAATGTTTATTGTAACACTTTGTGAAAAATCTGTCAATACCGCTCCAGCGGGTAGGATTAGCCCTGGATGAACCTTGATTACAATCGCAAAGGTTGATTTAGGTTTTCAATCGGCCTATAATATAGGCAAAATTAAGCTGTTCGGGTCGGCAAAAGGCCCGCATTGAGAAATTTGGATTTTCTGTTTAGCTATTATTTTATTACGAAAGTGAGTCTGGCGTGACCCAAGAGAAACCGGCCCGTACCCGCTATGCCCCTAGCCCGACGGGAAATCCCCACATTGGCAATATTCGGACGGCCCTGTTTGCCTATCTATGGGCCAGGCATACTGGCGGTCAGTTCGTGCTGCGGATTGAGGATACTGACCGCAAACGTACCCTTGAGGGCGCAGTAGACGACATCAAGGACTCGTTGCGCTGGTTGGGGCTGGAATGGGATGAAGGGCCGGAAGTCGGCGGGCCGTTTGCGCCCTATGTCCAGTCCGAGCGGCTGGAATTTTATCAAAAATATGCTGCCCAACTGGTCGAGCAGGGTCACGCCTATTATTGCTATTGCACCCCGGAGCGACTGGAAGCGGTCAATAAGGCCAAGCAAGCCCAGAAATTGCCACCCGGCTATGACCGGCGATGTCGCAGTATCAGCTCGGTGGAAAAACAGGCCGCTATCGAAGCTGGCGTTACTCCGACGGTGCGATTTAAAGTACCGCTGGAAGGTCGCACGATTGTTCCCGACATTATCGTCAATCCTCCGGCAGTCGAAAACTCGACTATTCAGGATATGGTACTGCTCAAATCGGACGGCTATCCGACCTATCATCTGGCGGTGGTAGTGGACGATCATCTTATGGAAATTACCCATATCATTCGGGGACAGGAATGGCTGCCGACTGCCCCAATCCATGTGATGCTCTATCAGGCTTTCGGTTGGGAAATGCCGATTATGATTCATACTCCGGCGATTCTGAACCCGCCCGGTCAGAAGGGCAAATTGAGCAAGCGCGAGAATGCGGTTTCGGTGGCCCAGTACCGCGAGTTGGGCTATCTGCCAGAGGCCTTGACCAATTTCTTGGTGCTTTTGGGGTGGAGTTATGACGACAAAACCGAGTTTTTCACCCTGGCAGAGCTAATCGAGAAATTTGAGATTACCCGCATCCAGCCGACCCCGGCCCGATTTAATCTGGAAAAGCTGGATTGGGTCAACGCCCATTATATCAACCACGTTCTGACCGCCGAGGATTTTGGGCGGCGCTGTCTGCCTTTTCTAGCTGAGGCGGGGCTTATCAGCTCCGAAGTAGCCGCTAATCCCGGCGAGCAACTGGCCTTTATTGTTGCGGCTTGCGGCCTGGTCAAGGATAAAGTCAAAAATCTGTCGGAAGTGCCGGGCGAGATTGACTTTCTGTTCCGGCCCGCCGAGGCGCTCGAATATCCAACCGCCGACCTGATGGGCAAGAACCCCGATGCCGCCAGCGTCGCTCGGATTCTGGAAGCGGCGATAGCCTATCTCAAAAACGCCCCCGACGAGATTTATAATGACCGAGAGGCTTTGCTGGAAGGCTTGACCGGGGTATCCACCGAACTAGGTCTGGCAAATCGCGGCCTGATGTTTTGGCCGCCCAGGGTCGCGCTATCGGGCCGCACTCGCTCGCCCGACCTGATGGGGATGATGGTCACACTGGGCCGGACCGCAACTATCAAGCG
>JBBRSG010000237.1:0-4123 GCA_038245615.1 Chloroflexia bacterium
CGCCATATCCAGCAAAATCGGCGGGCCATTGCGGCGCGGTATCCCGACTGCAATCGGATTTGTTCCAATTAGCGGCTCTTGTCCGCCGACCGGAACGACTGTCGCCGGAGCGTTCACCAGGACAATCCCAATAAACCCGGCCTCAGCCATAGCGCGAGTGTAGTAAGACACAATCCCGCTACCTCCGGCCTTGCGAGTGGCGACCATCGCCAACCCGGTCTGGGCAGCTTTCTCGATTGCCAACCGCATCCCGGTATAATTTACATAGTAGGCGAAATTGAAACCACCATCCACCAGAGCCGACACCGGAGTTTCATTCAGGATGGCTAAAGGGGTGCGCCGGTCACTTCCCAGCTTGTATTGCACGAGGTTATTATCGAGGTGGCGAATACCGTGCGACGGACGACCACACAACTCGCCTTCCAGATAAATTGGGGCAGCGATTTCGGCTTCAGCGGGCGGAATGCCCGCCTGCGCCATTTTGTCTAAAAGCAAGCTGGTAGCCTGGGCAATAGTCAGGGTTTTCATTAGCCGTTCTTATCCTTCGACCTCGTGGGTAGTATAGTAGCGTTCTATTCGGTTGGTTCTTAGGCTCATAACGGTTTACTACCTGTTATATAAAATATAGGTCATTCGATTTTTCCAAAGCAGCCTTCAAGTCTGGTATAATTATAGCACAAGTCCTGGCTTGACAGCCCGCTACCGGCCCTTTATGATGAGGGTTGCTTTGGGCAAAAAAGCAAAGTTTTAGAGTTAGAGAAGGTCGAAAAATTGGTTATGACCAGCCCCGATACCGAAAAAATAGATATTACCGACCTGATTATGGCCTATCCCAGCACCCAGGATAAAAAGCGGATTGGCTATTACTGGCCTTTTGCGGTTTCGGTGGTCATTATCGGGTTCGACCAATGGACTAAATCTTTGGTGGAAGCCGCCAATTTGCAGCCGCAAGGCCCAAACCCCCAGCTTGAGCTTTTGGGCGGACAGGCCCGCATCCTCTATTTAATCAACCGGGGCGCATCTTTCGGTTTTCTGAACACCGCCGATGTCCCCTGGCTGTTTACCGCGCTGGCGCTGGCGGCAAGTGTCGCCCTGGCAGGCTGGTATATCGGACGCGGTACCCGCAATCGCTGGTTGCAACTGGGGATGGGACTGATTTTGGGCGGAATTATCGGCAACCTGCTAGACCGGCTCTTCAAAGACGGCGGCGTGACCGATATTATCACCTTGCCCAATGTCGGTATTTTCAAAGTGTTTAACGTAGCCGATAGCGGAATTACCGTTGGCGTGACAATAGTGATTGCTACGATCGTGCTGCAAGGCTGGTTTCAAAGCCGCCGGTTAGCCAAATCAATTTCAAATTCGCCGTAAGGCCGAATAATCGTAACTGTTCCGCCAGCCTTGAATATGTCATGCCCCTTTATGGGGTGTGAGCGAAGCGAAGGATAGAGATTCTTCGCTTCGATCAGAATGACAAGGCTGAGTAGTTACGAATATGCAAGAAAGTAAGAATGCAAGATACAGAATTAACCCGTAGTCCCTACGACGACATAGACCCCGATTACAATTACGAAGCCGACGAAGCGCTGCTGGATGAGGACGACGATTTTATAGAGATAGATTTCGGTAGCCCCGAACCGGGGGTGGTTAAGCCGCCCCGCAGCTTCGAGCATACCGTCACCCCGGAAGAAGCGGGCGAGCGGATAGATAAGCTGTTGGTCGAGTTGCAGCCCGAACTTTCTCGCGCCCATATTCAGCGCCTGGTGGACGAAAAACGCTTGCTGGTCAATGGCAAACCCGGTAAGTCGGGCAACCGGCTACGGGGGGGAGAGAAGCTAATCCTGTATATTCCGGCGGCCCAGCCGTTGGCCCATCTTGAGCCGGAAAATATCCCACTGGATGTGATTTACGAGGACGAGGCGGTCATCGTGATAAACAAACCCGCCGGATTGGTGGTTCACCCCGCCCCAGGCCATACCAGTGGTACGCTAGTCAATGCTCTACTCTATCACGTGCCGAACCTGAGTATTAACGGCAGCCAGCGCCCCGGTATCGTGCATCGGCTGGACAAGGATACCAGCGGATTGCTGGTCGCCGCCAAGACCGATGCCGCGTTAGGCCACTTGATAAACCAGATGAAGAACCACGAAACCCTCAAGGAATATCGCACCTTAGTCGAAGGTCAGATGCAACCACCCACCGGGATTATTGATGCTCCGATTGGGCGCGACCCGGCCCGTCGCAAGCAAATGGCGGTGGTTCGCAACGGTAAAGCGGCCCGCACTCACTACACCATTACCGAACTAATGCCGCGCCACAGCTATATTACGGCTCGTCTGGAAACCGGGCGCACCCATCAAATTCGGTTGCATTTTTCAAACATGAAACATCCGGTAGCAGGCGACCCGGTATACGGTCAGCGCAAACCGAGCCTCAAGCTCAATCGCCAGTTTTTGCACGCCTTCAAGCTGGGTTTCAAGCTACCAACTACCGGCGAATACCGCGAGTTTGAAGCCCCGCTCCCCGATGATTTACAGATTGCGCTCTCGCAGGCCCAAAATATCTAGCCCAAAATAAATCTACCGCTTTGGATAGCTAATGGTTATCTGAACGTAGTTTTAGACTAAGCGCAAAGCCGATTATTTCTGGCAAACTCAAGCTTTGCGCTTTGGCGGGGCTGCTTATTTGCGAGTAGGCTTCGGCAATAAAGTTTTCAACTCCTCGCACAGCCGCAGCATCCATACTTTCAACGATGCCTTTTAAGTTAGCTACTACTTCATCATAGTCGTTTGCGGCAAAAATAAGTGATAGTACCATCAAATTTTGGGCTATAGCGACCGGGTTAGGAATTTCCCGGCAAAGTTGTAAACTTTGCTGAATATAATGTAATGCTCCGGGATAATCTCCCTGAACAAATTTCAAATATCCCACCATTGTATAGGTGAGCAATAAATCCGGTTTAAAGTTTGCTTTTTGAAAAAGCTGGCGGCTTTCACGCAAATAATTTTCGGCAGGTTTCCACTTACTTTGACGAAGATACAATTTACCTAATTTGTAATGAACTGTGCCAATGCCTTGCAACTTATTGACTTGCTGATATAACTTTAAGGCTTCCTCATAATAATTACGGGCCTGGTCTAAGTTAGCTTCTAAATAAGCCAGATCACCTAACTTAATATTAATGTCTCCCACCTGCCACAGACTTCCTGCCTCTAAATGATTTTCCAGAGCCTGGATATAATAAGAGCGGGCCGCAGTATAATCACGGTGCCAAACAGCTAAATCGCCTAGACTGGAAACCTGCATATTAGCAATATAACTATAACCAGCTTTAAAGGCTTTATCACGGGCAGTTTCTAAATAGCTTTTAGCTTTGGTATAATCGTTTTCATGAAGTTTAGCTAAGACTGCTAAAACATTTATACTAGCATGATTTTCCGGGTTGGCATTTATTGTAGTGACTGCCCCGTTTAAAACTTGGGCGGCTTTTTCGTTTTGACTAAGACTTATTAAAGCCCATCCATACCAGCTTATAGTTAGCATTTTATATTCGGGCGCAACTTCACCCGGTAAATTTAGCGATAGCTCAAAATATTTTATTGCTTCTTGTAAATTACCCGAACCAAGCCAATACCCGCCCCGTGAACGGCACATCCGTAAAGCCTGGTTAGCATCTTTGATTGCAATCCACCAATCCAAAGCATTTTGCATGTTATCTTGCTCCGGGGCAGCTTGCTTGATAACCTTTAATTGAATTTGGGGAGAGGCATTTCTCTCAAAGGTTTTGGCTATCTCCTCCGCGTAATCTACAAAATAGCCAGCGTGGCGATTGCGGATTAGGCTTTCCTCGCCACTTGCCTGCAATTTTTCAAGAGCATATTCCCACAAGGTTTGTAACATGATAAAGCGAGGTTCGGCATTAGACACCTCTCTTTGCTTTAGCAAATTTTTATTCACCAGGCCGGTTAAAACATCTAAAGTATCTATACTATCAAAGGTCACAAACTGCGCTTTCAAAGGTCTGAAACTTTAGGACTAACAACTTATCCAAGGCCGCCTGATGAAGGTCAGTAGTGTGGCTTAAACATTCACTAATGGCTTGCTTGAAACCGTCAAACTTTTC
>JBBRSG010000238.1:0-4080 GCA_038245615.1 Chloroflexia bacterium
AATATCGTCTTTATGTACCCTGAAAGCGGCTTCCATCACGGCGACGGCCTCCCGCTCGGCCTGCTCAACACCTGACAGATTTTCCGGGGTTAGGGGAAAGCGGAAGTTCTGGTTACAGACGAGAGGCCAATCGTGCTTGGGGAAGTACATATATTTGCGCGGGTCGGCGGTATTGGTCAGCGATACGCTATAGCCCAACCGCCCGTGAAAAGCCTCCTTGAAATGGAGAACCTTGTGACCGCGCTCGGTAGTATAGCCATTGGCGAAGTTCTTGCGAACTTTCCAGTCAAAGGCGACTTTAAGGGCGTTCTCAACTGCCGGAGCGCCCCCCGCTACAAAGAAATAGTGCGGCATATCGGCGGGCGCGGCCAGACGGCTAAACGTCCGCACAAAATCAGCCATTTCGACGGTGTAAACCTCGCTGTTAGAAGGATTAATGCTGGCGATTTCGCCCAGCTTTTCGCGGAAATCGGGGTCACGCATCGCCGGGTGGTTATAGCCCAAAGGGGCGGAGGCAAAAAAGCTGAAGAAATCCAGATAGCGCCGTCCGGTGCGAGCATCCACCAACCACGAACCCTGACTGGCGCGGTGGTCATAGACAAAAGGATAACCATCCACCAAGAGATGTTGCGATAGTTGAGCATGGACATCGTTAGGCGGGGTCGTGGTCTGGGGCGCTACAAAAAAATCGGTGGTGGTCACAATTTGCCTCCTTTGCTAAAGCTGGTTTATGGGTAATAAATATAAATTTTCGGCTGATAATGCGGAACAATAGGTTTAAATGACCTGTCTTGACTATTCTACCAAAGCTTTAGTTATTTGGCAAGATATAGCTATAAATTTTTGGCTAATTGCTTTTTCTGGCAAAAATTTATAGCTAGATTGTGCATTTTTACACGAATATAAGGTATAGTGATTAGCTGATTAATGTCCCAGCAAGCGGACACTGTTGGAGCGGTCGTGCCAGTTGAGGTTATAGCGTTTGAAGCGTTTGAGGACTTGCATGGTTTCCTGATAAATCACGGCCATTTTGGGGTCTTTGACCTGCCATTCCCCGCGCAACTGCTTGATGACCAGGCTGCTATCCCCGTAAATATCTACTGCGTAGTTTTCGGGCAGCTTTCCGGCTTTTTCGATAGTTGCAACCAGGTCTTTGAGGCCAGCAAGTAGGGCCATGTATTCAGTCTGATTGTTGGTCAGAGGGTCGCCAAACTGAATTCGGCTCTCCAGGCGTTGTCTTCCGGCCCGCGTCTTTATATGATAGCTGCCGTAACCTCGGCCCGGATTGGGGTCAGCCCCGCCATCAAAGGTCAGAGTATAATCCCATTCCGAAGTCACCGGGTCAGTAATTTTCTGGGTCATAATTTCCTTTAAAGATACTTGTGAAAACCGATTGCTGTAAGCTATTTTCTTAAATCTTCCCGAATTGAATCTTGAGCCGCCAGCCAGGAAAGTACCCATTCGGTAGTCTGGGTCAGATTGGCGGCGGTTTTTTCAGCAATTGTAGGGACAGAGAGACCGGATTGGGGGCGCGGCTCGAAGCGGTGTCCGCAATTCGTGAGTAGCTTAAATTCAGTCGGGCCGGGCAGCTTTGCCACAAAATCGGTCAGCTCGGCCCCGGAAGCGAAAGGGTCGCGCTCGGCCCCGATAATCAGCTTGGGCAGAGTCAGCCTTTCGTGACCCTGATATTCGAGCCAGATAGTGCGATGGGCATTGTGGAGGGCGGGCATCAAGGCCACTACCCCGGCGACTGGCCCTGACAAGAAGTTTTCGCGTCCTAAAGCGTAAAGCGCCGTCCGTGCGCCCCGCGAGTATCCCACGATATAGATGCGCTTGGGTTGAATCTCTTTGCCAAAGCTCATCAGGAAATTGTACGCACCCCGCAAATCGTCCATCGCACTATCAAGGTCATCGCGGGAATAGCGCGGGTCGTGGAGATAGCGGAAATCGAACCGGACTACCGTCAGACCCAAATCCGCCGCGCCCTGGCTTATCTCCGGCAGCGGCGGGTGGCTCAGGTCTAAATCCAGGCCGTGCATAACAATCAACGCCCCATTCGTGGCCCGGCGGGTCGGTAAGTGCCACAACCCCTGTAATTCAGCCTGTCCGTCGCCGGAAGCGAAGGTTATTTCATTGATTGCCATTTTCCACTTTTGCCAGAATTATTAGCACCATAAGACTTTCGCTGACAAATCGCCTCAACCCTGGAAAAGTTATATTTGAAAAATTTACTGCCTAAATTTTTCAAATATAAACACCTTTCTTTGAGGTGTAGCAAAAGTGTCGCTAATCACGAAACTCTCTACTGAGCGAAAATCCTAAATTATAAAATCCTGTCCATCCTGTCTATCCCTGTTAAAATACATTTGATTGCTAGGCCATAAAATCGAGCATCCGCTGGGCGATTATTTCGCCTTTTTCTTCTTGCAAAAAGTGGCCTGCGCCTTCGATGACGCTGAATTGAGCGCCGGGAATCATGGCTTGCATCCGGCGACCTAATTCTACCGAGAAAATCGGGTCGCTATCGCTGAACATCACCAGGGCCGGTTTATTCCATTGCTTTAAGACCTCGACGGCGTGTTGCATTTCTGCCGCGCCCGGCTCATGCGGGCTGGTCGGGATAATCGCGGGAAAAGCCGTCACTCCGGCTTTAGCGACCTGGGCCGGAAATGGCGCATCGTAGGCCGCTTCGACTTGGGGCGAAATCCCGCCGGAAGGTCGGGTGGCGCGACTAATCATCTTGCCGACTGCCAAATCGGGGGTTTGGGCCATATATTTTCGCCAATCCTGTAAACCGGGCGAAAGCGGTTGCTGACCGCTAAACAACCCGGTATTGAGGATAACCAACCGAGCCACCCGCTCAGGATGGTTGGCGGCATAGACCAGACCAATCGGCCCGCCCCAATCCTGGACTACAATCGTCATATTCTGCAAATCCAGGGCTTCGACCAGTCGTTCCAGATTTTGTTCGTGGCGGGCAAAAGTGTATTCCTCGACCTGCGTCCATTTGTCCGATTTGCCAAAACCAATATAGTCGGGGGCGATTACCCGATAATGCGCGGCAAGCGGCGGAATCATCTTGCGGTATAGATATGACCAGGTAGGTTCGCCGTGCAGCAGTAATATCGGCTCGCCCTGGCCCTCATCTACATAGTGCATCCGCAGGTCGTCAAATTCAAAATAATGCGGGGTAAAATTATAGCCCGGCAAATTCTCAAAACGTTGTTCAGGAGTGCGATAAATACCCATAAACACCTCCTTTGAAAAGTGGTTAGTGATCAGTGGTCAGTAAAAGAGTTTTGAGTTTTGAGTTTTGAATTAGGGAGAACAAGAAGCACCGTATTTACGATTGATCCCCCAAAGGTGGCGAAGACGCGATTATGTAATTCAAAACTCAAAACTCAAAACTCAAAATTATTCCCCCATCCTCTACAGTTTCACCCGCACGAAATGGCGTGCGCCCTTCTTGAGGATTTGCCCGTCCTTTAGCTGGATTTTAGCGCGAGGGTCGGCAATTTTCTCACCATCCAGGCTAACCCCGCTTTGGGCAATCAACCGCTCGGCTTCTTTCTTGCTGCTCGCCAGCTTGGTCGCCAGAAGCAAATCTCGAATATCCATTTCGGTTGCGCCGTCGGGCGGGGTAAATTCGGGTATCTCTGACGGTAATTCGCGCTGAACGAACTCGCGCTCGAAGGCTTGAGCCGCGTCCTGGGCCGCCTGGCTACTATGGTACATTTCGGTCAGGGTGAAGGCCAACCGCTTCTTGAACTGAAGGGGATTTTCACCGCGACCCATCGCGGCTTGCATCGCTTCGATTTCGGCTAAAGGAAGGCGAGTCAACACCTCGAAATATTCCACAATCAGTTCGTCCAGCGTCCTGAGCATCTTGGCATAAATATCGCGGGGCGGCTCGGTAATATATACCCCGTTGCCCAGGCTGGTACTCATTTTCTGACCGTCGGGGGCGTTTATCATCTTGTTGCACAGCACCGACTGTTCCGGCTGTCCATAGACGTGCTGAATCGAGCGACCCGCCATCATATTAAAAAGCTGGTCAGTGCCGCCGATTTCGACATCGGC
>JBBRSG010000239.1:0-3804 GCA_038245615.1 Chloroflexia bacterium
TAGCCGAAACCGTCAGCCCGGCGGTGGTCAATATTACGGTCAGCAAGCAGGTTGGTCGTCAGATGCGGCGCGGTTATGGCTACTATCCCTTTGAGGCACAAGGCGCGGGGAGCGGTTTTATTCTAGCTTCGGATGGTTTCATCCTGACCAATAACCACGTTGTCAGTGGGGCGAGCAAAATCAAGGTCACTACTTCCGACGGCACGGACTATCAGGCCACTTTGGTGGGGCAAGACCCCGATACCGATGTGGCAGTAGTGCGGGTTTCGGCTTCAGGGCTACCGCAGGTCAGCCTGGGAGACAGCGAGAAAATCCGGGTGGGCCAGTTGGTGATTGCCATCGGCAACCCCAACGGCTTGCAAAATACCGTCACGGCGGGGGTGGTCAGCGCCACCGGGCGCACCCTCAATAGCCAGAACGGGCGGCTGATTGAAAATATCATCCAGACCGATGCTGCGCTCAACCCCGGCAATAGTGGTGGGCCATTGGTCAACAGTCACGGGCAGGTTATCGGGGTCAATACCGCGATTATTGCAATGGCTCAGGGAATTTGCTTCGCCGTCCCGGTCAATACGGCGCGGTGGGTGGCAGGCCAGATTATGACCAGTGGCAAGGTCATTCGCGGCTTTGTCGGTATCAGTTGCCAGCAGCAACCGCTACCTCCCGCCGTAATGCGCCAATTCAATCTCCCCAACAAAGCGGGCGTAGCAGTCCTGCAAGTGACCGAGAATGGCCCGGCGGCCAAAGCTGGTCTCAAGCAGGGCGACATTATCCTGTCGCTGAACAACAAGGCGGTCAGCAGTATCTCGCAATTGCAGCAGCAGTTGGCGGGCAACGTCATCGGCAAGGATATTCCGCTAACCGCCCTGCGCGGTACTAGCCGCCTCGACCTGTATATCCGGGCAACTTTGCCGCCGCAATAGGGGAAATCTAAAATCTAAAATCGGAGGGCGAAGGGATAGGTTTGCAGGTTGAGTTAAACCGCCAACACTGCCGGATTTAATCCGTCTTTTGATTTCAGATTTCAGATTTCAGATTACCTCCAGCGTCCCCATCATCCCGTGGTCTTCGTGTTCTGCGAGGTGACAATGAAAGACCGTCAGGCCAGTAAAGTCGCGGAGCGGCACTGCCAGGCGGACTTTCGTGCGGGGCGCAATCGCAATCGTATCTTTCCAGGCTCGGTAAGCCGGGGCTGTCCCATTTTGAGAAAGTACCTGAAACGGAAAAGTGTGCAGATGAAAGGAATGGTCTTGACTGTGCTGATTCTCGACTTCCCAAATTTCCAGGTCGCCGAGGTTGGCCTTAAAGTCAATTCTACTCATCAAAAAAGTTTGTCCATTGATTTTGAAATCATTGCCAGAGCGGGTCAGCACAATCTGGCGGGTCACTTTAGCTGAAGCCGGATCAAGGGTTTCGATGGTTGCCAGTTTCGCGGGCAAATCGGTGGGTTGAGGCTGGGCCGGGGCTGCAATTGTCATTAGCAAATCGCTATTGTCCAACAGTCGAAAGTTGCCGGGGCGGTCAAGCTGAATCATCACTTCGGCTCGCTCGCCCGGCGACAGTACCAATTCTTTGAGGGCCACCGGCTTTTCAATAAACCCATCGTCGGTGGCAATCAGATGCATGGTAGCGCCTTCCAGACTCAATCGAAAATAACGAAAAGTGCAGGCATTGAGCAACCGCAGTCGCAAAGTGGCTTTTTTTGCAGTTAAGACTGGCTGCACCGCTCCATTGACCATTACCCAGTTGCCTTTTTTACCACCAGCCTCAAAAATGCCATAAGGTGCGACATCTTCCCCGGCTACCGATAGGTCTTTTAGCACCAGCACATGTTCTTCGGCTGCCGCGAGTTCAGGTAGGCGATCAAGCGGGCCTTCGATTACGATTGGCCCGGCTAATCCGCTAAAAAGCTGGCTGGCGACTTCGCCATGTGAGTGCGGATGATACCAGTAAGTTCCGGCCTGGCCTTTGGGGACGGTGAAATTATAGGCTAGTATCTCGCCGGGATGACCGTGCCGGAAGGGGTCATCTATTTCCGGCGAAATGTGCAGACCGTGAAAATGCAGATTAGTATGCATCTGAGTCGCGTTATTAAACCGAAGCTGGACTGGCTCACCCTCCCGCAACCGCAAAAGCGGGCCGGGAATCGTCTGGTTGTAGGAATAGAGATTAGCTTTTGTACCGGCTACATCTACCATGCCGAGGGTCGCTTTCAACTCGATTTTGGTTGGGCCGTCGCTGAAACGAGGTAGCGGGATGGTATTCAAGGCCAGGAGCGGTTGTCCGGTTTTAGGCGATAGCCAGGTAAGGGGCGGTATCACGTTGTTGGCCCAGGCCAGTCCCGCTCCTCCGGCGGCTAAACCACCCAATAAACCGAGGGCGGTGCGGCGGGTAATTTTTCGCATAAGTTTACCTTTATTTCTTGTAATGGTTGGTTGGTTGGTTGCCAGTATTGATTTTTATTCTTCAAGCTATTAGAGCAGCCTTGACCAATCATTTGTTTCATCAATTGGTCAGGCCGCTCAAGATTGGTTCTAAAACCGAATTTAGCTGGTTGCCGCCACCGAGCGGGGGTTAGTGGTTCGATTCATCAGCAAGGGGATTGCCAGAACAATTAGCCAGACCGTCCAGGCGGTGTAACTCACGACGTTAATCGTGGCGAAAGTTTGGGCGAAGCTAAAGCCGAATTCTTCGATACTGCTGACCAAAATGCCCGCCCCGATGACGATACCGGCCCAGCCCATCCAGGGCTTGAAGACTGCCGAGCGGAACATTGCCACCGAAATCAGGATAGTCCAAATCGAAACACAGATATACCCGGCGTGTTCACCGATGGCAACCCCGGCATATTGGTTGAAAGCGTGATAGGCGACTGTCACCGCCTGGCGGGTAGCCTCGCTGGACTGGGGATTGGTGTAAGTATCTGCGAGATAAGGAACCATAAAGGGCCAGCGAATAAAACCTAAGACTTGTACCACTCCGGTTATTATTCCGAAAACGGTGGCGATATTCATCCTTCCGTCTTCCTTCCGCCTTGCATTTCCCTGACCCGCGACTCCTAGTGCTTTACCTGGGGATGCGCTCGAAACCAGGCGATAGTTTCGGTCAGAGCCTCGCGGGTTGAGGTAATATCGTGGCCGAAGGTGCGCTCGTACTTGCTGCTGTCTACCACAAAGGGTTTCTTGAACTCATAAAGCATTTCAATCATTTCGCGGGCTGGCGGGATGAATAGACCACCAATTCGGAGGGTCAATTCCGACATCATTCCGTAATTCGGTTTTATACCCGCTACCTCAAAGGCCAGTTCGGTAAACTGACGATTGGTCAAGGCCGGAGCATTGGGAATATGCCAGGTCTGACCCAAAGCGCGGTCATCTTCGCCTAACTTGACCAGCCCTTTGCCAAAGTCGCCGATGTAGGTATAGGTATGGGGGGCATTTAGGTCGCCGACTATCGCCACCTTTTTGCCCGCCAGCATCGGGTAAAAATAGCGGTCGCCAGTGGCTGACCCTAGCACCTCTGGCCCATAGAAGTCCGAACCGCGTCCGATGGCGACCCGCACTTTGCCGCTCTGGTGGGCTGCCATAAACTTATCGGCCATCTCTGCCCGGCAACGGCCTTTGCGAGTGTGGGCGGTATAAGGCAGATTTTCATGGATTGGGCCGTCTACCTCGCCGTACATATAGAGGTTATCGCCGACTACCAGTTTTGCCCCGGCGGAGGCCGCGCCTTCGATTGCCCCGACCTGAATCGGCGGGAATTTCTCAATCCACTCGTGATATTCCGGCTGGGAGCAGAAGTAAA
>JBBRSG010000240.1:0-3701 GCA_038245615.1 Chloroflexia bacterium
GTCCTTGAAAACCGAAATATCTGGCACAATCAGATTTTGGGAATTCCTGACCGCTTTATGATAAAGGTGAAAATCCCCGGCAACCAGCCATTTTTCGAGCCTGAAAAGATAGCGCAGAACGCTCTTGAGATAATCCAACAGGATACCTTGTGAACGATTCTGGCCTATTTCGCTTTCCTCCACCAGATATTCTTCGGGATAGAGCGCCAGGTCTACCACCGCCCGGTTTATTTCAAATATTGACATAGCACCTCGCCTTTTGAAATTCGACCTACTCAGACCATTTTATTATACCACCTGGGAGAAGGGAAGGGCGATAAGTCAGTTTTGACGAGCCTCGGTTCTCGGTTTTATCCGGCTAATTCTTTTTCCCAGGCGGCGGTTAATTCCGGCAGACCGGGATAGCTCAGATTGGCCCGAATGGGGCTGACGGCATATTCCGCCGGGCTAGTTACGCCGCTCAAGGTCAGCACAGTGGGGATGTTCAGGCGGTTCGCGCCCTCGATGTCGGTCAGCAGATTATCGCCAATCATGACGGTTTCTTCGGGTTTTGCGCCCAGGTGGGCCAGCGCCAATCGGTACATCGGAGCTTCCGGTTTGCCGATAACCAGCCGTTTCTGGTCAGTCGCTACTTCCAAAAGCATTCCGACACTCCCCGCTCCCGGTATTAGACCTTCTTCCGTCGGGAAAACTGGGTCAGCATTAGTGGCGATAAAGGTCGCCCCCGCCCGAATCAAGAGGCAAGCCCGCTTCAAGCTTTCGTAAACCAGATTAAAATCTCCGCCCTGCACCACAAAGCGGGGATTTTTGTCATCGGGATAAAAACGCCCCTTATTTTCGCCTTCAAATAGGCAATCGCGGAGTGGCTGCATCCCGACGACATAGATGCCTGCACCGTCTGGGGCTATCTGACGTAAATAGTCGGCGGTGGCCTGTCCACTGGTCACAATCTCGCTATCGCTAACCTCGACTCCCAGCCGGGCCATTTTGAGGCTGTAATCGTGGGCCGACATCGAGGAATTGTTGGTCAGGAGCAAAAACTTGATATTCTGTTGGCGAAAGAAAGCGAAAAACTCAAGCAAGCCCGGTTGCGCCCGGTTCCCCCGGTATAATACCCCATCCATATCCAGCAAGGCATACCGACACTTTGCCAGCAGCCCCTCATTTTGTAGGTTGGTCAATCGCTTCCTTTCTTTTGGCAGTAGTCAGTGGTCAGTAGTCAGGAGGGTAGTTTTGAGTTTTGAGTTAAAATGCTCACCACAAGCCGGATTTCTTCCGTCTTCCGCCTTCCGCCCTAATCCTCAGTCCTGGATTTCACTGACCACTGCCTCCCGACCACTGACCACTTTTATCCCGCCTAAAGTCAGGTCGTGCTTGAGTTGGGCGGCCCGCTTGAGATAAGTGCGGGCTGCCAGGATGCCCGATATTACAGGTAGAACCAGATATACTCCAACGAAGAATGGCAATAGCTCTGGCGCAAGCAGGGTCAACAAGGCCCAAAAGCAAATCCAAAAAATAGCCTGCCAGCTTACAAATAGCAGCATCGCCATGGCCGGACGGCGGCTTTTAAACCAGCCCACCCCTAGAAAGGCGCACCAACCCAAGACCGTTTCCACCAGGATAATTCCTAGCGGGTTCTGGTTGAGCAATACTCGCGCCGGGACAACATACGGGCCATCGCTCTTTTGCGGTTGTTCCGAACCGCTGTCGGCAGCGAACCCAGCCGGAACGGTAGCTGAACGTGAGCCACTGTCGGCGGCGGGTTCGACCAACGGCTGATGATTTTGACGGGCGGCCTCTAGCGAAGCCGCCGGAATACTCAGGGCCAGCAGATAGTTAATCGTCTGCGACCACCAGTTACCGACTCTGCCGGTTGAGGCTATCAGGCGTTGAGAGCCGATTGTCCCGAAAACGTTGATAAAGTAACCAATATAGGAAACCCCGACGATGGCGTAGAGCGCGGTCAACAGCCAGTCGTGCCAGCCGCCGGTTACGGCTTCGCGGGCCTGGGCGAAGGTTGCGCCTTCCCGGATGTAAATCCCTTCTCGGATACCAAGATAAATCAGGCTGATATATAACACCAGCACCCCGACTGTAACCGCGCTCAACGAGAATTTCGCCAGCTTAGGACTGAACAACGGACGCTGGCACATGCGGGGCAAGACATATAGCCCGATAGTCATCAGAGTTAGGGTCACTACCCCCACGATATTTACCTGGGCGTGGGACATCGGCAGAATAAGTTCGCCTGCTTCGCGGGCCTCTTCCAGCCAGCGCGAGGTTGAAGGCAAAATCTGTAAAATACCCTGAGTGGTGCTGATAAACAGAAAACCGGCTGAAACCCCCAGGAAAACGCCTAAATAACGCTCGCGGGCCTGACCTAACCCCGCTTTGAGGGTCAAAAGTACGTTGGCGATAAAGCACCATATTCCGATTGCCATCAGGCAGCCCATAATTACAATCGGGATGGTATGCCAGATACCCATTTTCTCACGGGCGGCGGCGGCAGTGATGCCCTGCGAAATGACCATATCGCCTTCAATAAAGCCCAGGGTGATAAAAGTCAGCCAGAAGCCGAACACGCCCACAAAAAGGGTGTAAAACGAGAAATTAGCCAGCCTAATCGAATGGATCGGGTGGCTGACCATGCGCGGCAGAAAATAGTAGACAAAGCCCATAAAGGCGAAAACCACCCCGCCTACTAGGTTCAGATGGGCGTGGGAAGCCGGGTCAATTAGTTGTCCGGCTGCCCCAGTCTTGTAAAGCCAGTCCAACGACCAGGGCAACACCTGATAGACTCCTTGCAGCGTGCCTAGTAGCAAGGCAATCGAGGCCACCAGATGAAACTTGGCCGAGAATTTTTCCAGGGTGTTGCCGGTGCGCCGCCCTTGCCAGATAGTCAGTACGACGTTGGTAACATAAATCCAGTAGCCGACTCCCATTGAGGCGGCGGTAATCGCTTCGGGAAATTTATGCCAGAAACCGACAATATCTTTGGCCTGTTCGTAGGTGTAGCCCTGATGTACCAACGTACCCTCGGTATAACCAATCGGTATCAAGGCACTATAGAACCCAATTACTCCCAGGGCGGTGAACCAGAAAGACACATTGCACAGCGTCCGGCTATACATCGGGCGTTGGATAATGCGCGGCAAGAGATAATAGGTGATACCGGCAATCGAAATTGTGCCACCCAGCACCACATTTATATGCGTCAGCCCTAAATTGGTGATGAGGTGTCCGCCGTAATCGGCATCACGCAACCAGGCTGCCATCGCTGGTATTCGCTGAATTACGCCGTGTACCGCCGCCAGACCGAGCGCAATCGCCTGGATGATGACGAATTTTATCAGAATCGTGTCATCCGAAAGCGGCTGCCCGTCCGGGCCAATATTATTGGTCTGGTAGATGACCCGCTTGTTATCTATAATTAAAGGCCGCCTTTTGGACGGCTTTACGACTGTTGCCATTATGCATCCTGCCTTTTAGTACCACCAGGGGATTTACGATTTACGATTGTAGAAAGATATTTATCCTGTATATCCCTGTTAATTTATTCCCCTGAATTTGTGCCGTTTATTGCCTGACCAATTCATCGGTGTTGGCGAAGGTTTCGGGAATAAATGGGGCAGGGTCAGGGGGTTGAAGCTCGTCAGTCGGGGTTGGAAAAACCTCGCCCCGCTTGCCGATTACCGCGACAA
>JBBRSG010000241.1:0-3673 GCA_038245615.1 Chloroflexia bacterium
GCGAACTGGAAGCCCAACCCGTCGAGTTTATCAGCCGCCGAGCCGCCGATTTGTTGCACGAGGCCCGTACCCGGTTGGCCCAGTATTTCCACACCTCGGTCCAAAATCTGATTTTTGTGACCAACGCCACCGGCGGGGTAAATCAGGTCGCTCGTTCCTTGCGCTTTGAGGCCGGGGACGAGATTTTAGGGACTAACCACGAGTACGGGGCCATAGACAATACCTGGCAACTGGTTTGCCGCAAAACCGGCGCGGTTTATGTCAATCAGCCGATGCCGTTGCCCTTTACCACTGCCGCCGATTTCGTAGAACGCTTCTGGCAGGCCGTCACCCCCCGTACGCGAGTAATCTCTATCAGCCATATTACTTCACCAACCGCGATGACCTTCCCGGTAGCGGAAATTTGTCGGCGGGCGCGACAGGCGGGCATTCTGACGATTATAGATGCGGCTCACGCTCCTGGTCAGCTTGAACTGAACCTGGACGAATTAGGGGCGGACTTCTATTCGGGCAATTGCCATAAATGGATGTGCGCTCCCAAAGGGGCGGCCTTTTTGTACGCCCGCCCGGAAGTACAGGAGTTGGTCGAGCCGGTAGTAATGAGCTGGGGCTATCAATATTTGAACCCGCCCGGCTATGCCCCGTTTGTGGATTGGAACGAGTGGCAGGGAACTCGTGATTTTTCGGCCTGGCTGTCAGTTCCGGCAGCGATTGATTTTCTAAAAACCCATAATTGGGCCAGCGTCCGGCAGGAGTGTCAGCAGTTTATTGTCGAAACCGCCAAACGCTATGCCGACCTGACCGGTTTGCCATCACTCTATCCCCCTCATTTATCCGGCAAACCCGACGAACCCGACCAAAAAGAAAGCTGGAATCAGCAGATGGTCGCTTTGCGTTTGCCGGAAAACACCGATTTGGCTAAATTAAAAGTAAATTTGTGGGATAAATATCAAATCGAAGTCCCGGTTTATAGCTGGAACAATATTCCAATCCTGCGGGTCTCTATTCAGGGTTATAACACCCGCGAGGATATTGACCGACTGCTGACGGCGCTAAAATCTGAAATCGAAAATCGAAAATCTAAGGTCGAAAATCCCCCGTCCCTGGATTTTTCTGACCACTGACCACTTTCAATCGTAAATCGCGGCCTCGCCCCCTTTGGGGGTAAATTCCCGACCCCGCCCCTCGACCCCAAACTATGTTATAATCGGCCCGTTAAGCGGTGACTGCGGTTTTACAAATGGTAGTTTTAATTTATGCTCAAGGCAAGTTATTAACCAAGCGTGATTAGCCAGGAGAAAAGGGTCGAAAAAATAGCTGCTTCCCAAACAGCTTTTACAGATATAGCTCCAAATATGCCTCAAAAACGATGGCCGCTATTGGCAACCTTCATTTGGTTTACCCTCTTGGCGATTTGCCTCGCCGGATTGCTGGCAACGATTTTGCTTGACCTCTATTTTAACGCCGGGGTCAGCTATGGCAAAGAATTGCCGCGCTATCCTTATGTCTCCCCGGCCCAACTGGGCGCAAACCCGGTGGGGGTCAACACCCTGCTGCACCTCGAAACCGACCCGAATAGCCCCAATCTGGAACGCAGCCTCGACTTGATAAAGGCCGGGGGCTTTGGCTTTATCCGTCAGCTATTGCCCTGGGAGCAAATCGAAAAGCAGCCCGGAGTCTACGATTGGACCCTATTTGACCGGCTGGTAGAATTGGCCCAGGCTCGTGGGATTCAGATAATGTTCCGGTTAGACCGACCCCCACCCTGGAGTCGGCTGCAAGTTATGGAAAGCTGGACTGAGCAGCAAAAGCTGGAACTGACTGGCCCACCCGACAATTTTGAGGATTTTTATAATTTCGCGGCTAAAGTCGCCGGGCGTTATAAAGGCCGAGTCAAGTATTATCAGGTCTGGAACGAACCGAACCTGACCCGCGAATGGAACGGCAAACGGGTAGATGCTGCCGCTTATACCGAACTGCTCAAAGGTTCATTCCAAAGCATCAAGTCGGCTGACCCGGCGGCCCTGGTGATTTCCGCCCCGCTTGCCCCCACCGATGTCAATGACTCGCAAATCCCCAGCCTGAACGACCTGGTTTATCTGGATAAAATGTACGAGGCCGGGGCGAAAGATTATTTTGACATAATGGGTCTGCAAATCTATGGGCTGGGCTACGCGCCTGATTTTCGCTTTGTGCAGCCCGATTTCAAGGCCAAAGACCTCAAACGGGTCAACTTTAACCGCCCGGCCTTGCTGCGGGAAGTAATGCTGCGCCATCATGACGATAACAAACCGGCCTGGGTCGCCGAATATGGCTGGGTGGCGATACCGCCCGACCAATCCACCGCTCTGCAAAATAACGTCTGGGGCAATAATGTCAACGAGGCGGAACAGGCCCGCTATCTGGTCGAGGGCATCGAGCGGGCGCGGCGTGAATGGCCCTGGATTGGGGTAATGACGGTCTGGTTCTTTCGGGCCGACCCGCCGTTAGCTGCTCGCTCGGACGACCCGACCAACTATTTTTCAATCGTCACCCCCGACTATCAGCTCCGCCCGGCCTATAGCGCCCTCCAAAGCTACAACCGCGACCAGAGCGCCGTCTTTGGGACTGGCTGGCAACCGGCTACCAATCATCCCGGTCTGCAAAGCAACGGGCCGGGCGGTTTGCGAATGCAATTTGAGGGCGAGCGGCTGGAAATCGAGCTAAAACCCAATATCAACCCGGTAACTTTCAGGATGTCGCTAAGTGGACAACCGGCCCAGAGTTACAGCGCCGTCGGCGGACAACGCTTGACCCTGGCAGAAGGCTTGAAAGATACTGCCACCAATAGCGTTTTCTTGCTGGGGCTGGAACGGAGCGAGATTGCGGGCTTTTATGTCAGCCGCGATAATCATTGGGGCTGGTTAGTGTGGTTGGGCCTCGTAATCTTTGGAGCGGGCAGCTTGCTTACCGGAATTCGACTCTCAATTTACATGGTAATCGGTTTGGGGATGTTGGTTGGTAATTCCCGGCAACGTCCGCCCGGTTATTTCAGCCGGTGGATACCGCTGGCGATGGTCGGCCTGGCCTTGCTTTTTTATTTCGGCCCGGTTCTAAGCGCGATAGCAGCTATCATCTTGCTGTTCCCCTTATGTTTTTGGCGACCCGACTGGGCGATTGGCCTGGCAGTTTTTTGCGCCCCGCTCTATCTACATCCCCGCAATCTGCGCCCATCTGGTCGGCTAGAGTTCACCCTGACCGAAATCTTGATAGTCGAGTTGGGAGTGGTCTGGCTGGCCCTCACCGTCTGGCATATCTACCAGGCCGCTAAAGCGGTTTCCTTCAAGCAAGTCTTCACTATCGCTTATCTCAAATCCGCCATTTTCCGGCGACGAGTAGGCTTTGGGCCTCTAGCCTTGCCTCTGATAGCCTTGCTGATTTTGGGGACAATCTCGCTCTTGGTAGTCGAAAATTACTACCTGAAATACGCCTTGCGGGAATATCGGTTGGTGATTGTCGAGCCTATCGCCCTATTTGGCCTGACCTTAGCCTTTATCGGCAAAAAGGGCCACGCCGGGGCAATTCGACTGGTAGATTTTCTGGTGCTGGCGGGGGTCATGGTCGCAGGAGTCGGCCTCTGGCAATTTCTTGGGCCAGGGGCAAGAGTCGCCGATAGCAGCCTGATTCGGCCCAA
>JBBRSG010000242.1:0-3567 GCA_038245615.1 Chloroflexia bacterium
AACCCCCGCCTTTTAATCCTTCATCCTTGCCCCCAAATTGACCTGCCATGCTATTTGGGCTAAAATCGGCGAGACTAGCTGGAAAATATCGTCCTGACAAAGCCTGAATGCACAATCTGGAAACTGACCCACAACTGAAAACTTTGGCGGATGCACAAGAAAAGGCAGTTTTTCGCCTTTCCTTCACCTTATCCCCGGTTCGAGCGGCCTTATTTGCGCTGTTCTTTTATCTGGCAATCGCCATCGCTTTCACCTGGCCTTTGGTGTTGCACCTGAGCGACAGAGTGATGCTGACCGAAAGCGGCGATGTCTGGCAACATATCTGGAATAACTGGTGGATACGCTTTTCGTGGCTGGATTTGCATACCTTACCTTATACCACCCCAATGCTGTTTCACCCAACTGGCGCAAACCTCTATTTTCACGCCCTCGACCCGCTGGATGGCTATCTTTCAGTAGGGCTGCAACTACTTTTCGGGCTGGTCGCGGCCTTTAATCTGAACATCATTTTTCAGCTAACGATTGCCGGATGGGGGGCATATCTCTTGGCCCGCTACCTGACTGGCAATCAGGCCGCCGGGTTAGTGGCCGGGCTGATTTACGCCTGCTCCCCGCTCGAATCGCGGCTGCTGAATCTGGGTCAATTGGAACTGACCGCTATCGAGTGGCTACCGCTTTTTGTTTTATGCTTTATCAAAACTCTAAACCGCGAGGCTCGGCCCTGGCGCTGGCGTAGCCTGAGCGTCTTGTTTTTGCTCCTGCTCTCATTTAGCACCTGGTATTATCTATTGTATGCCATAATTTTCAGTCTGCTTTTTACCCTTTACAAACTAGGGCAGGAGCGGGGCGAATGGCGGGAAAAATGGCCGCGCACCGTGTTATTAGCCGGGGGGGTGATGGCAGTCTATGGAATACTCATCCTGCCGGTGTTGCTGCCGACCTTGCGCGAGGCCGGGTCGGGCGGCACTCAACAAAAAATCTTCACGGTCATCTACAATTCAGCCACCGTCAGGGGGTTATTCACAACCGGGCCATCGGCCTTGTGGGGGGTGTTCGGCTCAGGCCCAAATTTGGAATATCGCGGCAATTTTTTGGGATATATCACCTTAGCACTTGCCGGATTGGGACTGATAACCCGCTTTAGAGCGGGCTGGTTCTGGGGGTTAGTGGCCTTGCTATTTCTGGTTCTGGCACTAGGCCCGGTTTTACATTTCAGTTTCGACCCCGATTGGACTCCTCAAACTGCCGAAAGCGGCCCGCCCATGCCCGGCAAGCTGCTGTACTATCTGCCTTTTGGCAATATCGCCCGCGTGCCGTTGCGCTATAGCCTGGTCACGATGCTGGCCCTGGGGATTTTAGCGGCTTACGGGCTAGATTGGTTCGCCCGGCGGCAGGCCAAAAGGGGCAGACTGGCACTAGCCGGGGTTGGGCTGGCGGGGCTACTGGTCTTCCTGGAATTTTTCCCCGGCGGGCGTACTCTGGCGGAAACCGGGGTACACCCCTTTTACACCCAACTTCGGAATGAAGGTCAGTGGAACGATTTCGCGGTACTGGAAACCCCTGACCGGGGCAATGCTTCGATTGTCAGCCGGGCGATGTACTTCCAGACGGTGCATCAACATCCGATGGTCGGCGGCTATTTGTCGCGCAAGCCGGATTATCCTTTCAAGGAGTATCCCGGTATCGCCGAACTATTGACCCTCGATTATCGGGTTTTCCAGCGCGACATTCTGGAACGTTCTAGCCTGAGCAATACTCTCGGTTTGCTCAATTACTATAATATTGGCTATGTGATTGTCCATCCGGCCTTACTGACCGACGAGGATAGTCGGTTCAATGCCAGGTCGGTGTTGCAGACGGTCTTTGGCCCGGCGGCAAAGCCATATTTCGAGGATACTCAATTGCAGGTGTGGAAAGTACCGTCGGTAATCGAGGTCAACAGCCGCCCCGATGCCGCCCGAATTCTGCCGCAGTTGGGCGAAGGCTGGGGCAAGCGCGAGGATAGACCCAATAGCGGGATTGAGCGGAGCGTAAGTCAGCAGGCCCGCCTGGGACTATTCAATCCCTATCGGCAATCGCTGAAGCTTGATTTGCGGGTGGTAGTGCGAGCTGAGAGTGGACAAGCGCAACTGACGGCCCTGCTTAATGGACAAAAGGCCGGAGGGAAAACCGTCATCCCGGAATACGGCGGGCTAACCCTAAATCTGGCGCTATCGCCGGGAATGAACGAGGTAATTTTTAATACCAGTGGCCCGATTTACTTTGGTCAGTTTCAGTTTGCAAATTCTTAACACCTTCCCACGGGCCGAATGTTATAATGGGGAAAAGATAAAAGTGGTCAGTGGTCAGTGGGGATTTACGATTTACCCCCACAGGGGGCGAGGCCGCGATTTACGATTGCGGAACTCAGCATCCCACTCTGCATTTCACTGACCACTGACCACCGACCACTGACCACTGCTAAAAGGAGCGCGATAGATTGTCTAAAATAAAGTATAAATTGTCTGCCAGTATTGTAGTTGGGCTGTTAATGAGCCTGCTGGTTTTGACCGCATGCGGGGATGAAGCGACGGCAACCCCCAAGGCCATCCCTGCCCCCACGACCTTGCCTTCGATAACCGTCCCTTCGTTGGTCGGGGCGACGACGGCTGCCGCCAATAGTGGGACAAGCACCACGACCCAGGCGGCGGGAGCTACGACTACTGCGGCTTCGGGCGCAACCCAGGCGGCGGCAGTTACTACTGCTGGTGGCCCGGCTTCGGCGGCCTGTATAGATGCGGACGCGGCCCCGGCGGTTGCCAGTGGCCCAAAACCAACCCCGGTTTCGAGCGCCCCCGCCGCCCTGCCCAATCTGGCTTATAGTGGCGCACGCGATGTCAAGGCCACCGATAACACCCTCAAGCTGATTTTGAGCAACCTGAACAACCCTGGAAACGAAGCGGCTTTCGGCAAGTTTACCGCCGATAAAGTCAACTTCTCGTTTACCACCGACACCTATGACAAAGTTGAGGCGAACTATCGCAAGTTGCTGGAAGCTGCCAGTTGGCAACTGATTCGGGGCGAGGCCGATGCCCCCACCAAACAATCCATTTTGGTCTATCAAAAAGATGCCAGCAAAGTTGTGGTAAATGTGGTGAGTGTAGACGACATCGCTAATTACCCTGCCGAGTTCAAGGATGGCTTTAAGCCGGGCGATACCCTGATTTTGATTTCGTCGGGTTTAGCGACCGGAGGCGGGCCAGCCCCAACCGCTTTTGCCATTCCGGGCAATCCGATTTTGGAGGTCAAGCCCGGCCAACGCAAGTTGGCGACCATCGAACTGGACAAGGGCGGCAAAATTGTCATCGAGCTTTGTCCCAACCTTGCCCCCAAGACCGTCGAGAATTTCGAAAAATTGGCAACCAAAAACTTTTTCAATGGCCTGACCTTTCACCGGGTCGAAAAAGACCCTAAACCCTTTGTGGTGCAGGGCGGCGACCCGAAAGGCGACGGCACCGGTGGGCCGGGCTATCAGATTCCCGACGAGTTCACCACCCAGAAAAAGCACCTGCGCGGCACGGTGGCGAT
>JBBRSG010000243.1:0-3538 GCA_038245615.1 Chloroflexia bacterium
GTTCTTGACCGCCAAGTCCATTATCTTACAGATTTTCTCGGCGAAAGTTTCCGAGAGCGAACCCCCAAACACCGTGAAATCCTGCGAAAAGACAAAGACCAACCGCCCTTCGATGTTGCCAAAGCCGGTGACTACTCCATCTCCCAGTATCTTTTGGTCAGCCAGCCCGAAATCGGTGGAGCGGTGGGTCACGAAGGTGTCCAGTTCCTGAAACGAACCTTCATCCAACAGCAGTTCGATTCTTTCGCGGGCGGTGAGTTTGCCTTTGGCGTGTTGAGCATCTATCCTTTTGGGACCGCCACCGAGTTGGGCTTGCTGGCGCAATCGCCGCAACTCTTCGATTTTCGTTTCAGCCGCTGGCAGCGCCACTGCTTCGGCAGGTTGGTCGGATTTCTCAATTGTCATCTATTAAATTCCTTATAGCTACTGGGTGAATTTCGCTTTGGAGTTTATCACAGCCTGCTATTGAGGGCAAATCAAATCTGAACCAATCCTTTTCTTTCACTGACCGTTGTCCTAAAATATGGTAGAATAAAAGTCAGATTCATAGGGGGTTTTTGCTGGATATGCTCCCAGCAATGAGGACAAGGAGAACACAAATCTTAATAACTATTTTGCTTGTAATAGCGGGGCTACTGGCAGTAACCTGGGTTGGCTTTTTAATCTTTCGCCTGGTGAGCCGTCCGAAATATAAGGACTGCCCTTATTGTCATACTACGATTCGGTATCGGGCCAGTATTTGCCCGAATTGCACTAAATTCGTGCTGGTGCAGGAGTGAACTTAAATCCTGTTGCCTGGCCTATCCGCAAGCGAGGTTCGCGGTGATTGCCTGGATTAATCGGTTAGTTCGACATAGGTCGGTTAATACCGTTGTCAAAATCGTGATCTATTCAACTTTATTTTTTACCCTGACCGTCGCCGCTTTGAGTTATGCGGCGGTTGCCGCCGCCGCCCTGGTTCGCCGCAAACGGGATTATCGCTTCCCGCATCGCTCGCTTGAGCCGGTCGAAGTCGAGGGCAACCAGCTACAAATATTTAATTACGGTCACGTCACTTTCAAGGATATGCTCAATGCGATAGATGAGGCCCAAAGCACCATCTATCTGGAAACTTATATTCTCAAGGGAGATGCGGTCGGACAGCGCTTCAAGCGCCATCTGATAAAGAAAGCCAAAGCCGGGGTAAAGGTTTATATCGGTTTTGATGGTTTTGGTAGCTTGCTCATGCCGTTTGGCTTTCGGCGCTGGCCCAAAGAAGTCAAGGTGACAGTCTATGGCCCGTTGCACAGCTATCTCAGCTTTTTGTGGTTGGGGACTTATACTCGTTATCATCGTAAAATCCTGGTGGTGGATGACAAGGTAGCCTATTTGGGCGGGATGAATATAGGCCGGGAATATGCTACTACCTGGCGCGATACCCATTGCCGGATAGAAGGGCCGAAAGCCCAGGAAGTGGCCCTGGCCTTTATCGAACTCTGGAATAAACGTCACTGGATGCTAGTCAGCCGCCGGATTCAGTTGCCCTACCACGCTAACAGCGGCGCTGACCAGCATATTTTCGTCCGCGAGAGTCGGCCTTCGGGCTACTTTGGGAAAATGACTATCCGGGACACTTATCTGCAAGCCTTCAAGGATGCCCAAAAGCATATCATGTTGACCAATCCTTATTTCTTGCCTGACCGTAATCTGGAGCGGGCAATTCTGGCGGCTATCCGGCGCGGGGTGAAACTGGAATTGATTGTGCCGGAAAAGTCCAATCATGGAGTGGTGGATTTCCTGGCCCGCCCGGTTTACGTGCGGTTGCTCGAAGCCGGAGCTACTATCTGGCTCTACCGGCGGACTAATATTCACTCCAAAACGGCTACGATTGACAAGCAGTGGGGAACTATCGGGAGTGCCAATCTGGATGGACGCAGCCAGATAAATTATGAGATAAATCTGTTTGTGCGCGACGACCTCTTCGCCGAGCGCATGGAGGAAATGTTTCAGGACGACTTGAAGAATTGCCGTCGCGCCCAGCCCGATGATTTTTGCAACCCCAGTCAGCTTCGTCTGCTGGGCGAGCGCCTGCTGAGTCCTATTCGGGACTACCTTTGAGCAAAAATCTAAAATCAGAGAAATGCAGGGCTGAGATTTTAATCGTAAATCGTAAATTACTGACCACTGACCACTGACCACTAACCACTGCCAAAGGAGAATCGAGATGCGCTTCAAGATAGCGCCGCAAATATTCGAGAAGTTCCCAAATTATTGTGTGGGTGGGGTAATTGCCACCCACGTCAATAATCGCAGCGAGCGCGGCGAACAGCTTTATACCGAATTGCAGGAAGAAGCCCGCCAACTTCGCCGCCATTTTGCTACCGGCGAAACCATGCCGGGTGGCTCTAATCCCTTGACCGGCAACCCGGCGATAGCGGCCTGGCGCGAGGCTTTCCGGCAGGTCGGCATCAAGCCGGGCGAATATCTTAGCTCGATTGAAGCTTTGGCCCGCCGCGCCCTCAAAAGCGATGGCCTACCGTCGGTCAACCCGGCGATAAATATTGCCAATACTATCTCACTGCGCTATATGTTGCCGCTGGGTGGCCACGATTTGGATGCGTTGGTCGGCGATTTTGAAGTGCGGTTGGCCCGCGATGGCGATTTTTTCGCGCCGCCCGATAGTCAGGAGGCTCAGATTGAGCGCGTCCCGACAGATGAGCCGGTCTATGCCGATACCGCCGAAGTGCGTACCCGACGGTGGGTCTGGCGGCAAGGTCGCAAGGCGCGAGTTACTGAAACCAGCCACAACATCTTTTTCCCGATTGATGGTTGGGTCGGTCTTAACGATGGGCAGGTGCGGCAAGCCGCCCAGGATTTGAAAGCTAAGTTGACCGAAGCTTTGGGCGCGGAATGTCAGGACTTCTTCCTGGATGCGGCCCATCCCAGCCTGGATATTATCAGAGACTACAAGGTCAGCAGCCCGACAGTTATCACTAATCTCAAGCGCGAGTGCGACCAGATTGACGAGCTTTTGACGCGGGCGGTGGCCGGAATTTACCCCACCCCGGAAGAACTGGAAGCCAAGCTTCGTAGTGGCAAGCAGTTACGGGTCAAGCTAGGGATTGACCCGACTGGCCCGCAAATCCATATCGGGCGCAGCGTAGCGCTCCACAAGTTGCGCGATTTTCAGCGTTTGGGTCACAAGGTCGTAATGCTCTTTGGGACTTTCACCGGGCAAATCGGCGATGTCAGCGGACATACCAACGCCCGCCCGATGCTGACTCCCGAAAAAGTTCAGCAAAATGTGGCGAACTACAAAGAGCAGGTCAGCCTCATTCTAGATGAAAAAGAGGTCGAGTGGCGCTTTAATACCGAGTGGTTTGCCGATATGCCTTTCAAAGAGGGTATCATCCTGATGAGTCATTTCACGGTGGCTCAAATGCTGGAACGCGACACTTTCAGTCAGCGTTATCAGGCCGGAAAGCCGATTTCGCTGCAAGAATTGGTTTACCCGGTGCTACAAGGCTATGACTCGGTGATGCTCAAGGCCGATGTCGAA
>JBBRSG010000244.1:0-3522 GCA_038245615.1 Chloroflexia bacterium
GCTTTCAATGAGCCAATGGACGGGATTGTATATGCGGCGGCGACGGCCTTGGGCTTCGCCAGCTTTGAAAACGCTTTTTATGTGCTGGACAAAGGGCCGTTAATCTTGCTTTTGCGGGGGCCGGTTAGTACTCTGGGGCATGTCCTTTTTTCAGCTATGTGGGGGTCGGCCCTGGGAATGTCGCTCTTGGAAACCAGTCGTGGGCGGCAAGCCCGGCTAATCGGGGTCGGGTTGGCCTTATCCATTTTGGCCCACGCCACCTATAATATTTTGATTTCGTTGAGCCAGCCCAATTTCCTGCCCGGCTGGGAATGGTTGGGGTTGAGCGGAATTGTCTTTTTGATACTCTTGTATCTGGTTGTCGCTGCCAAAATCAGTCAGGCGCTTAACGTGTCGGTCTTTAATCCGGCGAACCAGGCTCGTCAGGCTATTTTGCGATTGCGCCAACTCCGCCAGCAATATCAGGAGGCCCAACTGCCGGGCCAACCTGCTCCCGAAGAGCCACCTAAAGCCTTCTCAACCCCGCGCTATGCCCCCAATCCGGCGGGCTATCAATTTCGCGGGCCGACCCTGACCGGACGCAAAGTTACCGCGCCACCAATTGCGCCGACCAAAATCTGCCCCAACTGCGGAGCAGTCAATTTGCTCGACCCAAAATTTTCCACTTGCTACAATTGTGGGGCGGAACTAGGCAGAACTGAGGACTGAGGACTGAGGTTTGGAAGACGCAAGACGCAAGACGGGAAAAATCCGGTTAGGGTTAGACATTTTAACTCAAAACTATTCCCCACTCAGTCCTGCTTATCCCCGTTTGAGCGGCACTTCGGCCTCAATCACTGCACCCGCGCCGGGCGAGGAGCGCACCTTGAGTTTTCCGCCCAGGCTGGTGAGGCGCTCCTGGAGGCCGGCCAGACCCAAAGTTCCGGTCTTGTCGTTGGCAGCGAATTGGGCGGGAGGAGTAAAGCCCGCCCCGTCGTCCAGAACTGCCAGCCGTACTACCTCGGTTTCTTCGTTCATTGCCAGCGAAATAGTCACGTGTTGGGCTTTAGCGTGCTGAATGACATTCTGCATAGCTTCCTCCGCTACTCGGTACAGGCTCAGTTCGATGTCGGAAGGCAAGCGCCGCACTTCCAGTTCCGGCCCGACATTAAACTTGAGGGCCAGTCTGACCCGATGGCGAGTATCTTCCACCATGCGATTAATCGCGGCAACCAACCCCAGTTTATCCAGCGAGGAAGGCCGCAAGCGAGTGACAATCCCATCCAGTTGCTTTTGCGATTCTAGCGCCAGATGCCAGATAACCTCTTCTCGCTCACTGAGGTTATAACTTTGGTGTTCGAGTTGGCTGACAATCTGCCCGACATTGCTTATTGGCCCGCCTTGTAGCTCGCGGGCCAGCCCAATGCGCTCTTCTTCAGTATCCTGCACCGTCTTTTGGTTCAGCAATTGCAGTTCTTCGCGGCTCTGGCGCAGTTTGTTAAACTCGTCTTGCTGTTCGGCAACCTTCTTTTCCAGCGTGCCGATATTTTTCTCTAATTCGCGGACTTTCAGGGTGCTATTGACCATTACCGCGACTGGCCCGGCTAAAGCTTCCAGGGTCGAGTAATCGGACGGCTTGAATTCGCTGCTATCGAGATGCTGTCCGATACACATCAGGCCGCGCTGCTCCGCCCCGATTCTTATCTTCATGATAAGGCCACGCTCGGCGGGGTTTACTTCGCTGGAAACCAGTTCGGCGGTATTAAAGCTCTTGATGGGGCGAAAGACCAGCCGCCGCGAGAGCGGTTCGTAGTGGTTGTCACCCCCGAATTTGATAAAGTCGAAATTGCGGACTTCGCCCTCCGTGCGTTTCACTTCGGAATAGACTGCGAAGGCCGCAAAAGTGAGGTTCAGGTCCTGACGCAAGAGGTTGGTCAACTCGACTGCCAGACTATCAAGGTTGTTGGCCTGCCCTAACTTGACTAGCATAGCCTCAAGCGGGGCAAGAGCCTTGCGCTTGACCGGCATTCCGCCCATTTCGAGGCCGCTTTGCAAGAGCTTTTGGAAGGGTTCTAAAAAGAAAATTGCCAGTAGAATGAGAAGGACTGCCGCAATAATTGCCTGTTGCTCAAATTTGGGGATTATGAAGCCCAAAAGTAACAATAGCCCAAAATAGGCTGCCAGCAACGCCAGGGCCGAGGTCAGGTAAATTAAAATGCGCCAGAGCAGGGGGCGCGAGCCAATCGGTTTAGAAGCCATAACTGCCGCTATTTGGTTTTCCGAGCGTACTTTTGAACATGGTTTTACGGAAATTAATATACCCCGCAGGCGGCGGCTCTGTCAAGCTAACAAAGTGCGGTAGAATTGCCAATAAGTTCTACTGGCAATTCTACCGCAAAAGCCCACGATATTATTACTTATCGCGGCTGGTTTCACCGAGGGCGGCCTGGGCTGCGGCGAGGCGGGCCACCGGGACGCGGAAGGGACTGCACGAAACGTAGTTCAGCTTGGTTTCGTAGCAGAAGACCACCGACGAGGGTTCACCGCCGTGTTCGCCGCAAATCCCGACCTTGAGATTAGGATTAGTGGCGCGTCCTCGTTCGGTCCCGATTTTCACCAGTTGACCTACCCCCTCGCGGTCAAGGACCTGGAACGGGTCGTCCTTGAGGATTTTGCGTTCGACATATTGTGGCAGGAACTTACCACTATCGTCGCGGCTCAGGCCGAAAGTAGTCTGGGTCAGGTCATTGGTGCCAAAGCTGAAGAATTCGGCTTGCTCGGCGATTTTGTCCGCCAGCAGCGCGGCGCGGGGCAGTTCAATCATCGTGCCGACCAGATATGTCACCCCGGCTTCGGCTACGCCTTCCTCTTTGGCAACCCGGTCTACGATTTCGCGCTGGATTTTCAGCTCGTTCAAATCGGACACCAGCGGAATCATAATTTCCGGCTCGACCTTGCCACCTGCTTTATGAACCTCAATCGCGGCCTGGAAGATGGCGCGGGCTTGCATTTCGGTGATTTCAGGATACTGAATCCCCAGCCGACACCCTCGGAAACCCAGCATCGGGTTAGATTCGCGCAGGCTCTCAATCCGGCCTTTCAGCTTGTCGAAAGATACCCCCAATGTATCCGCCAGTTCGTGAATTTCAGGGTCTTCGTGCGGCAAGAACTCATGCAAGGGCGGATCAAGCGTCCGAATCGTGACCGGAAAGCCGTCCATGGCCTGAAAGATACCCACAAAGTCGGCTTTCTGGTAGGGTAGCAGCTTGGCGAGGGCTTTTTTGCGATCCTCTAAATTGTCGGCGACAATCATTTCTCGTACCGCGTCAATCCGATGACCCTCAAAGAACATATGCTCGGTGCGGCACAGCCCAATACCTTCCGCCCCGAACTCGCGGGCTTTGGCGGCATCCTGGGGAGTATCGGCGTTGGTTCGCACTCCCATTTTGCGGAATTTGTCAGTCCACTCCATCAGGGTCGCAAATTCGCCGGTCAGGGTCGGCGGGACGGTTTTGGCCTGACCTTCCAGCACCTTGCCATCCA
>JBBRSG010000245.1:0-3457 GCA_038245615.1 Chloroflexia bacterium
ATAGTCCGGCAACCGAAACCGACATAACCTTCCTGAAAGCTGCTGTCGCCAGCTACTGCGCTTACCTGTTTACACCGGGTGCGACTAACGCGGTCAATGTGTCCGTAACCGTTGGAGATATAACCAGCGACTTGGGTGGTATCGGCAGCCAATGGATTGAAGAGAGTCGCTATGCTCTGGCCCAATGCGGCTTTTATCTCTCAATGCTAACTGGCTGGGTAGAGGCCACCCCCACCCTGCTTTCACTGAGCGGCCCGACCTCAAGCGGAGCCGCCCCGAACACTCTAAGCGGCTTCGGCTTCTCATCTTCACAGGTGGCTTGAAGGGCTTAGAGTGTTAAAAAATTAATTGCTAGTTATGTAAACTTACATACAACCGAACCGAAAGATTGATTGATTGATTTAGGAATAAAAGGCAGGAATAAAGCCGATGTCGCAACTATCAAACTATCTTGAAAATGGCCTCGTAAACGCCGTTCTCCGTAATACCAGCTACACCAGTCCGGCGACGGTCTATGCCGCTTTGTATTCAGCCACCCCCGGTGAGGCCGATTCGGGAACTGAAATCACAGGCGGTGCTTACGCCCGGCAATCGGTGGCTTTTGCCGCCCCCTCAAACGGCGCGGTGCAGAACTCGGCTCAGGTAGCCTTCCCGGTGGCTACCGCCGATTATCCCGCCGAGGTGACGTTCTTTGGTATTCGGGACGCTTCAAGCGCCGGGAATCTTTTGTGGTACGGACCTTTGATGAACGGCACCCCCCTGGATTTCGTGGCCCAGGCCGCCACCGACCTTGTGACTTGCCCCGACCACACCTTTGCCGCCAATGACCGAGTGGCCCTCTTGGGCGATAACCTACCAGCCGGGGTGGATACCGCCACTCTGTATTTTGTTGTGACTATCTCCGGCGATACTTTCAAGCTTTCGCTAACATCAGGCGGAGCAGCGATTGACCTTACTGCAAACGGGTCAGGCAAGATTGTAAAAAGCGGGGCAAAGACTATTTCGGCAAGCGACCAGTTTGTAATTAATGCAACCCAACTAACTTGTAGTTTGGCCTAGTAGTAGTCTGATTAAGCAAGTAAGTAAGTGTTCACCGACCGGGAAACGCAAACGCTGGATTTAATTCTTGAAGGCCAGACTACGGCGCAAATGGCTCAAAAGCTAAACATAACTCTAAAAGCCGTTGGCTGGACACTTGGCAAATTGCGTAAGAAAACCGGGATAGAAAACCGCACTCTATTGGCGATATGGTGGTTTCAAAACCGTCCTAAAGACCAAGCCGAAATCGAAATCGAAATCGAGAGAAATGGCAATAGACACCCTTGACAAGCTAATAGCTGGATTTCAAGCGCCAATCCCCATCCTCAAGGCCAGCCAGACAGCAAAGGCGGCGGGAACATGGCACTCCCTGTTTTTAGCTGCTGGACAGCCGGGCGCGAGTTCAACCCCGGCTACTGGGTCGGGTGCTATCCCAACCTCGGCTACTGCTGGCGCGTTAGCTTTCACTAACCCGGTTTCGGGTAACAGCTACCTGGCTAGATTTGAGGGAGCAGCATCCACCGTCGAAACCCTAATTCTGTATGACCGCCTTTGGCACAGGAGCGGATTAGCGGGAAATATTACAACCTCCCAAACGGTCAACTCTACCGCCTTAACCCGTCCTGATGACAACGGAGAGAAAGTAGAATTATGGGGTGAAGTGTACTCCGTAATGGGCGCAACCGCCGCGACCTTTACGGCAACCTATACCGACCAGGATGGCAACGCTTCACAATCGGCGAGCTATGCCATGCCCGCGTCGGCGTTGGTAGTCGGTCAAATGTTCCCATTTAGTCTGGCAGCCGGGGATAATGGGGTTAGGTCGGTGCAGTCTATTATTCTTTCGGCTTCGACCGGCGGGGCGGGTAACTTTGGGTTGACCCTGTTACGGCGGGTCGCTTCGATACCGCTAACCTTAGCTAACATTGGTATGACCCAAGATGCGCCGTCGCTCGGCATGCCTCAAATCTATAACGATGCTTGCCTGGCGCTAATGGTCTTGTGTTCAACCACTAATACCGGGCAAATCCAGGGTTCAATCGTACTGGCCCAGGGCTAAAAAAGAAATAGATAGAGCAGAGGCCCGGCTATGTCAGTCGTATCAGTCAACTATCAGGTCAACGTCGGAACTGACGACTGCCAATCGACCGCCAATACCACCGCCCAAAACGGGGCGGGCGCGGTCGGGGCGGGCGACTTGACTGCCACCCTTTTAGAGGCGGGCAACTTTGGGGCAAACTCCTTCACCTATGCCGCCTTTCGGTGGACGGGGATAGCGGTAGCCAAAAACGCGACAATCATCGCGGCACGGCTAAAATTGACCGGGGGGTTTACCAGCGCTATCGGCGCGGGCGACGTGATGCAATACATCGTTAGTGGTCAAGCTACTGACAACCCCGTAACCTTTGGCACCACGGCGGGAACGGATGATTTAGCGGTATCAGCCCGACCCAGAACGGCCCAGCACTCAATCTGGTTTCAAAGTGCCGTCGTTGTCAACGCTGTTGAAGTGGTGGACATTACCGGAGTAATTCAAGAGCTAGTCAATCGCGCCGGGTGGGTATCGGGCAATGCGATAGTCATCATGTTAGAAACCGGCCCGCAAACTTCACCGTCGGGCTTGAGCGCTCAGGACTATTATTCTTACGAAGGCGCCCCGACCAAAGCCGCCCGATTAGAAATTGACTACGACACCAGCTATCCCGGCCCTGGTACGCCGCCCGCTTCATTGCGTTATCGCTTCCCCGCTAAAAGTTTAGGAAGCCCGGCGAGTCTTTACGGGGTAAATCCGGCTACTGGGTCGCGCGCTAGTGGTTTTGCGGGTTTAATCAAGCAAATTGGAGTCGCGGCAGGCCCAATCCATCAAGTAATTGGGAGTGAGTTTTGGGGAGTTGTATCCGGGTCAATTCAAACCGGGTCGGCTGTATTATCTGGCATCGCTAACGATACAGTTACCCCGATACGGCAGGCAACTGGGAAAGCGGTACTACCGGGGATAAGCCAGGAAACCAGTTCTGCCATTCGACAAGCAGGCGGCAAAGCTGCTTTAGCTGGGATGGGGCAGGTGATAGCCTCAGCAACCAAACAGGCCACCGGGAAAGCCACCCTCGCAGGAGTGGGCCAAGAGCTTGTCAGCGTAGTGCGCCAGGCTACTGGCAGCACAATCCTAAAAGCTACCGGGCAAGAGACTGTAATTGGAATACGTCAAGCAACCGGCGGGGCGAAACTCGCCAGTGTGGGGCAAGAAGTCGCCACCGCGCTCCGACAGGCCGGGGGTAGAGCCGCTTTATCAGGGATTGGACAGACCTTAGTCTCGGCAATTCGACAAGCAGGCGGCAAAGCTGCTTTAGCTGGGATGGGGCAAGAGAGTACTATCCCGACCCGGCAAGCGGGCGGCAAAGCCCAACTTAACGGGCAA
>JBBRSG010000246.1:0-3380 GCA_038245615.1 Chloroflexia bacterium
GCCACCTTTGGCATTATCCCCAGCGTTCAGCCCGTCGCAAAGACCGGCTCCCAGCGCAATTATATTTTTGAACGCGCCGCCCAGTTCGACCCCTACAATATCGTTATTAGTATAGACCCGAAAATTAGTGGAAGTCACCAAAGTTTGAGCCTTTTCAATGACGGCAGCATTGCGTCCGGCGATAACTGTCGCGGCGGGTTTTCCATCCGCGATTTCTTTGGCGATATTCGGCCCAGAAATGGCGCAGACCAGACCCTGTTCGGCAGCCTCCGGTAATTCCTGCTCGATTACTTGGGTCATTCTTAACAGACTCTCGATTTCCAAACCTTTGGCGGCACTCAGAATCGGGGGCTTGACCCGCAAAGCTTCATAAAAGGGTCGGGCAATTTGCAAACTCTGCCGCATATAATCCGAGGGGATACTAAAAATGACCATCTCGCAACCCTCGCTCAGGGCTTCTTCCAGCGAGGAGGTAACTTGCAGACCGGGCGGGAATTTTATTCCGGGCAGAAACCGTTGGTTTTCGCGCTCGGTTTGCAAAGTTGTGGCTTCTTCGACAGTCCGCGTCCACATGCTAACCGCCATCCCCTTCCGCGCCAGCAGTAGGCCCAGGGTCGTCCCCCAACTACCTGTCCCAATTATAGTTATATGACTTTTACCGGCGGTCATTTATTTCTCCTTTTTAGCAGTAGGCAGTGGGCAGTAGGCAGAAAATGCATTGCTAAGTTTTCTAATCGTAAATTCCCTGTCCCCTGACTCCCCTAAACGATTGTAACATACCGGCTTGACAAACGGGCTTTACAAATCCTTTGAGGAATCTTTACGACTTTTTGAAATTGCTTCAAAAGGCGGGAACTTTTCTCGAAAGCATGTCGTCCTTATAACAGCGAGGAGAGATTGTTAGGAGAGGGGCGTAGCATCTACGGGTGTACGGCCCTTTTTCCTTTTATAAAGGCTTATTTACCCCTGTTTTTACCCCTTTTTGCAACATGTTTTGCCCCGATTGGACAACTTTTTCACTTACTGCTAATATTTCTGACTATGAACGAACTAGAGCTATCCAAAAAGTCAGAGGTAACTAAAAGTAGTTCCCAGAGTGATACTAGCCTTGCGACCGACTTGGCTTCTAAAACCAGGCTCCCGACACTTATCGGCAGCATGACATCCTACTGGCTGGAAGCCGGATTATTGGCGGCGGCGCTGCTGGTTGGCTGGTTGCCGGTTGAATGGACTCGTAATCTCAAGCGTCCAGTCCAAGCGCCTAATTACGATTGGCTAGGATTGGGATATGTATTATTATATTGCTGGGCGGCTTGGTGGCTATGGCGCAAACCGGCATCCGAACTCCGCTATCGACATCGCTGGCTGGCACTGGTGGCACTGGTAATTATCCCCAATCTCTTTAATATCTGGATACATTACGCCACTCCCCTGAGCGCGACTGACCCGCGTCCGCTTTTTGGGCGGGATAGTGATATTGGGATTTACTTTGACTATGGAAAAGATATGATGGGGGGGCAATGGCCGGTCAATTCACAAGGTCAGTTCGCCGAATACCCTCAACTGAGTCTACCGCTTTTCTGGCTGGGCGCGGTCTTGAGCGGGGCAAATCTGGAAACGTTCTCATGGGTTTTCCCGACGATTATGGTTATTTTTCAATTTGGAGCGGCGGCGGCGCTTTACGGTCTGGGTCTCAAGCTGGGTCGGGCGCGGGCCGCTTTTCTTTTAGCAGCATTCGTGGCGGGGTGTCCGACCCTCTTTCTTTTTAGCTATACCAGGTTTGATGTCGTTCCAACCGCCTGCTTATTAGCCGGAATTTACTTTGCAGTACCGGGCGATTTGAGGGGAGTGCGAGGGATGGCGGTGCGGCGGCGTTGGCGCGGTTGGTCGGCCCTGGCGGGGGTTTTGCTGGCGGTGGGTGGCCTCACAAAATGGCTACCGGGCCTAAGCTGGCCCTGGCTGATGGCGGCTTACTGGCGCACCCGCAACCGGGCCGGATTTTGGGCCTTTGGCGCGACGACGGTAGCCACCGGGCTAATCCTAACCCTGCCCCTGTTTTTGGTAAATGCCCCGGCCTTGCTCTATCCCTATCAATATCAAGGTAGCCGCAAGCTGATTGGCGAAAGCATTTGGTTTTTGGTTCAATATCATTTCTTCGACCCCGGTCATACTTTTCCCGAAAAGCCCTGGGGCGAACCGCCAACACTGTTACTGGATAACGGCTCGCTTTTGGCTTTACAAATGGCGGTAATTGGGCTGGTTTTCGGTTTGGCCCTTTGGCGGTTGTGGACGGTACGAAACGAGCGTGAGGCTTTCGAGGGCTGGGCCGGTGCCGGGCTAATCGGGGTCGCCCTCTTCACTCTGACCAACCGTATTTTCAGCCCGCAATACCTGATATTGCTGGCCTGGGTCTGGGCCGCCGTCCTGATACTGAGGCCGATAAGCTGGCGCGGCCTGGCTTTCGGCTTCGCCCTGATAGGTCTGGCGGCAGGCGCAAACTTTCGGGTCTATCTTCTGGGAGCATATCCCGAAATGTGGGTACGCGACTCAGCCATAATGTTCGGGGCGGCTTTTGTGCTTTCCGACTGGCTTTTAGTTCGCTACCTCAAGCCCTCAAAATCCTGATTAACTAATCTAGAAAATCGATAATTGGCAGTTGAGGCTCATTTTGGCAAAACTACACTTTGCTCGAATTAAACACTAGAAAATATATAAGAGGTATGAACATGAATGAAAAGATTGGACTACCGCCGCAACCGACGGGTTCGATGAAACAGTTTGATATTCTAATTGGTGAATGGACTATGGTGGGAATCCATCCTCAACTTCCCTCGACAGTACATGGACACTCTTCTTTCGAGTGGCTGCGAGAGGGCAGTCTCTTGATATGGCATTTTAATTGGGAACGGGGTGGCCCTCCGACCGCCTTCAGTGTGATAGGGCATGATGATGCGAGTGAAACGTGTTCTACGCTTTATACTGATGAGCGGGGGGTTGCCAGAATCTATCAGATGAGTCTGGAAGGCGGCGTTTGGAAGATGTGGCGAGATTCGGCAGGCTTCTCCCAACGGGTGAGTGGCACTTTCAGCGGGGATGGCAAGATTATTACTTGTCAGGGAGAGCTATCCCGCGATGGTTCACATTGGGAAAAGGATCTGGATGTGACTTACCGGAGAAAGGAATAAGAATAACATTTATGCGAAAAATCATTACGACGACTTTTGTAACTCTGGACGGTGTTATGCAGGCACCAGGTGGCCCGGAGGAAGATACCTCGGGCGGCTTTACGCAAGGCGGCTGGCAGGCGAACTATGGTGACGATATGGAGGGGCAGGTCATAGACGGCTTCATGAAAATTCCGTTTGAACTGCTCCTGGGAA
>JBBRSG010000247.1:0-3306 GCA_038245615.1 Chloroflexia bacterium
GTACACCCTGACGCTGGGCGGCCTGGATAAGTCCTAAAGCTACGGTATCATTAACGGCAAAAACGGCACTAGGACGATGGGCCATCTGAATAAAATCGTCGTAGGAATTGGGAGCAGTGGGCAAGGGCAAAGGCATGTCGGCGAAAACTAACCCACTATCGTAGGGCAAGCCATATTCCTTGAGGGCATTACAGTAGCCCTGCCATCGGTCACGCACCGAGGTGGTTTGCAGCCCGGCAGCATTGGAATAAGCAAAACCTATCCGGGTATGACCCAGAATTATCAGATGCTCAGTCGCCCGATAGCCGCCGCCCAGATTGTCCGAAACTACATAATCCAGTTGCATATCAGGAATATAGCGGTCTACCTGTACCACTGGCAGGCCATCGGCTTGAAGCTTTTGCAGGTCTGCATCCGCCGTCGCATCGCTTACCGGGAAAAGAATAAACCCTGTGACCGCATTGGCCTTTAGCCAGGCAATATCGCGGGCTTGTTCCTCCCGGTTTTCCTCGGCATAAGTCAAACTTAGCTCGTAGCCCCGTGATTTGGCAGCTTGCTGAACCCCCAGTAAAATGTCCATACTTAGCTGAAGCACCGGCTGACTTAGCACCAGACCAATTCGCTTTAAGGAATTGGGAGTATCTTGCTCGGACGCGGTGGGTAGCTTGCGGACAAAAGTTCCCCGACCAGGAGTACGTTCCAGTAGCCCTTCGTTTACCAGAATACTAAGGGCCTGGCGCACCGTTCCCCGGCTTATCTGATATTCGCGGGTAAGCTTCAGTTCGGGCGGTAAGCGGGTACCTGGGCCAAAGCTACCATCAAGAATACGCTCTCTGAAATAGGTTACTAGCTGGGCATAAATCGCATTAGCTTCGAGACTTTTATCCAGCACTTTTATCCAGCCTATATAGGTATCAAATAACGCTCTTTCGGCTTTTTTTACAACTAAATACGTGGGAAATTTGTTATAGGAATGATAGCATAGCCTGCTCGTTTGTCAAGAGAATGTGCTATATTTGTCTATATAAAGTATGGACAAATTGTGAACTAAATAACAACTATCAGAGGTAAACCAATGCCTAATATCTCCAGGATAGCGATGGCCCTGACTGCCGTCCGTACGATTGGTTATTTGGACGAAAGTCCCGAAGACCGCAACCTCCAGCCTCACGAAGTGAGAGTGCAAACCCTATATTCGGGTATCAGCGCCGGGACTGAGCTTACCTATTATCGAGGCTCTAATCCTTATCTGTCCAAACAATGGGACTCCGCCCGAAGGTTCTTTACCAAAACCGAAAACGAGCAGGGTAGTATTGTATATCCAGTCCGTAACTGGGGATACGAAGAGGTCGGTGAGATTGTTGAATGCGGCCCAGAGGTTCAGGATTTACCGTTAGGAACGCTTATTTACGGGAATTGGGGACACCACACCACGGCTATTCTGGCGGCCCAGATTGCCCGTGAGCGGCGGCTACCGGCGGGGATAGCGCCGATGCTTGGTATTTTCTCGCATATCGGGGCGATTACCATGAACGGGATTCTGGATAGCGCCATTCGGCTGGGTGAAACCGTCGCGGTTTTCGGGCTAGGGGTAATCGGCAACGTAGTTGGGCAGCTTGCCAAATTATCGGGGGCGCAGGTCATCGGGGTAGACTTGCTACCGCAACGCCTTGAAAAAGCGCGAGAAGTAGGGTTCGACCTGGTGATAGATGGCAAAGCCGAGTCTGCCGCCGAGCGGATTAAAGCCCTGACCGGCAACCGGGGGGCGGATGTGTGTATCGAGGCTTCCGGGGCAGTCCCGGCCCTCAACGAGGCTATTCGGGCCTGTGCCTACTCTTCTAAAGTAATCGGGTTGGGCTTCTATCAGGGTGGGGCGCAGAGCCTATTATTGGGCGATGAATTCCACCATAACCGGATAAATCTGGTTTGTTCCCAAATCAGTGGGGTTAGCCCGGAATTGCAACACCGCTGGAATCGAGAGCGGTTGGTGCAGACTTTTATGAATCTAGTGGCTCAAAATCGCCTTCAGATGCAGCCGCTTATTACCCACGTCGGTTCGGTCTGGGAAGCCCAGCAACTTTACGCCCTGCTCGATAGTCAGGCGGATGAGGTGCTACAGGCCGTTCTCGATTTCAAGTCCGCCCCGCCCGCCGGATTAGAAATCACACCACTCTCAGTTTAATCGAAAAATTTGTAGGCTATAAATCCTATCTTTATAAGGAGCTGGAAAATGGAACAAATTCGAGTAGCTCTGGTGGGCGCGGGTGGGATAGCAGCCCGCCACATTCAAGCCCTAAAGACTTTTGATGACGTAGAAATCGTAGCTATCAGCAACCCTTCTGTGGAAAAAGCTCAAACTTTAGCCGCTCAATCTGGCCCAAATATAAGAACATACGCCGATTACGCCAGTTTATTGGATAAAGAACCTTTGGATGCGCTCTATATTTGCACTCCCCCCTTTGAGCATGGCAAGCTTGAGTTGATGGCAATAGAACGACATATCCCCATATTTATAGAGAAACCCCTTTCAGCCGACCCTAATACTGCTGAAGAGATTTTTGAGGCTATCCAGGCAACCCAAGTAGTGACAGCGGTAGGCTACCAGTGGCGCTATTTGGATACCACCGAACTGACCCAGAGTTTATTGGCAAATAATCCGGCCCACCTAGTTTTGGGATATTGGTTAGACCAACTGCCCGCACCTTATTGGTGGGCCAAAGACGAGCTTTCCGGCGGGCAGATGGTCGAGCAGACTACCCACGTTTTCGACCTGGCCCGGCTTTTAGTCGGTGAGATTAAGCGAGTTTACAGCGTAGGCCGACGCTTTGGGTCGCCTTCGGAAATAGACCGAGTGGCGACGGCTACCGTGGAATTTACAAACGGCGCGATTGGAGCTTTCAGCTCTACCTCTATTCTGCCGGGCCTGTACCGGCGGGGCTTAGAGTTGTTTTGTGAGGGACGAACTATTGCCCTGGCTTACCAGGAGGTAACAATTGACGAAGGGTCGGGCCAGACTCGGATAGAAAAAGTCCAGGTAGACCCGTTTATTCGGGAAAACCGTGATTTCCTGGACGCAGTAGCCGGGCGGGAGAACCGGATAAGATGCGATTATGGTGAGGCCCTTAAAACTCACCGGGTAACGCAAGCCGTCCGGCGCTCGGCCCGTGAGAAGCGCCCGATTGACCTTTAAACTTGCGCTCAGGCGGTGGTTAAGAGGAGGTGATTAGGATGTCGGTAAATCCAAATCTAAATCGGATTAAAGCCCAGACCGGAAACTTCGAGATAATCCTGGAAAAGGAAGCCGAC
>JBBRSG010000248.1:0-3124 GCA_038245615.1 Chloroflexia bacterium
AGGTCGGTGATGAGGGCCTCGGTGGTCAAAATCATTCCAGCAATCGAGGCGGCATTTTCCACCGCGCTGCGAGTTACCTTCACCGGGTCAATGATTCCGGCCTTGATGGTGTCCACAAATTCGCCGCCCAGCACATCATAAGCAAAAGTCTTTTTGCCTTCTTTCTGGAGTTCGTGAATTTTCTGGACAATCACGCTGCCATCCTGACCGGCATTAACCGCAATCTGGCGAATTGGAGCTTCCAGCGCCCGCCGGAGGATATTAACCCCGGTAGCGATGTCGCCTTCGGCCTTTACGCTATCCAAGGACGGGATGGCGCTGACCAGAGATACCCCACCGCCTGGTACAATACCTTCTTCGACGGCGGCACGAGTCGCGCTCAGAGCATCCTCAACCCGATGCTTTTTCTCTTTCAGTTCGGTTTCGGTGCTGGCACCTACCCGGATGACGGCTACGCCGCCCGCCAGTTTCGCCAACCGCTCCTGCAATTTCTCGCGGTCAAAATCACTGGTAGTCTGCTCAATCTGAGCCTTAATTTGGTCTACCCGCGCCTTGATTTCCTTCTCGTTGCCTGCGCCGGAGATAAAGGTAGTGTCGTCTTTGGTCGAAACTACCCGCTTCGAGCGGCCCAGGTCGGTCAGGGCGGCACTCTCCAGCTTGCGGCCCAGCTCTTCGCTGATAACCTGCCCGCCGGTCAAAATCGCCATGTCGCGGAGCATTTCCTTGCGGCGGTCGCCAAAGCCAGGGGCTTTAATCGCCAGCAAGTTGAACGTCCCACGCAGCTTGTTGACCACCAGGGTCGCCAGAGCTTCACCGTCAACGTCTTCCGCTACAATCACGAAATTGCGATTGCCCGCGCCCAACGCCTTTTCCAGCACCGGTAGAATATCGGCGATAGCCGAAATCTTCTTGTCGGTAATCAGAATCATCGGGTCGTCCAGCACTGCTTCCATCCGTTCCGGGTTGGTCACAAAATACTGGCTGATATAGCCCCGGTCAATCTGCATACCTTCGGTATACTCTTTTTCGTACTCGCGGCCTCGGCTCTCTTCCACCGTGATAACCCCGTCCTTGCCGACTTTCTCCATCACTTCGGCAATCAGCTCGCCGATTTCGGTATCTGCCGCCGAAATGGTCGCAACCTGGGCAACCTGGGCGCGGTCAGACACTGGAATTGCCATGTTCTTGAGGGCTTCGACGACGGCGGCTACTCCCAAATCAATGCCGCGCTTGAGCAGCATCGGGTTAGCACCCGCCGCCACGTTCCGCAGACCTTCGTGGACGATAGCCTGGGCCAGAACGGTTGCGGTAGTCGTACCGTCGCCGGCGACATCATTGGTTTTGGTAGCGGCTTCCTTCAGAAGTTGAGCGCCCATATTCTCGAAAGGGTCTTTCAGCTCGATTTCTTTAGCGACCGTAACGCCGTCGTGGGTGACAGTGGGAGCGCCAAATTTCTTGTCGAGGGCCACATTCCGACCTTTCGGGCCGAGGGTGGTCTTTACCGCATTCGCCAGAATATCTACGCCACGTTTGAGCGACTGGCGAGCTTCATCGGCATTCTGCAACTGCTTTGCCATTTTTCTAAATCTCCTTGATTATAGTTCTTGCTAATAATTAGCGTTAAGTTACAAATCGGCAGGCTGAAAGCTCTAGCCTTCGACAATCGCCAGAATGTCTTTCTCGCTTAGAATCAGATAGTCTTTACCTTCGACCTTGAACTCAGTTCCGGCATATTTAGCATACAGAACTTTCTGGCCTTCCCGGACTTCCAGGGGCTGACGCACGCCTTTATCGTCCAGCTTGCCCGCGCCGACGGAGATAATCGTCCCTTCCTGGGGCTTCTCTTTGGCAGTATCAGGCAGCATAATGCCGCTCTTGGTCATTTCTTCTTTAGCGGTGGGTTCGATTACCACCCGGTCTCCCAACGGTTTGAGACTAGATGCCATTGTGTCTTAACCTCCTTGGTTACTAAATCCAAATTTTGCACACAGAATTACCGCCGAAACTGCTTTGCAGCCAGGGCTGGTCAATCAAAAATGTTACACTATTGCGTTGCTGGTATAGATTGTGAGCAAGTCCCTTTTTTGCTTCGGTTAGCACTCAGTGATGTAGAGTGCTAACAATGCCATCTTACTCTACCACCGCCGGACTGTCAAGGGCTAAAGCTGTCGGTTTATAAAACTCTAACAATCGGCTACCACTTCCTACCCTCAACTTCCCTTGATAAGCCGAGTATAATTAGAAGGTTGAATAGATGAAGTGGGAAAGGAGTCTTTATGTCTAAGCATTTGCGGTTCTTGGTGGCGGCTGTTGTGAGCCTATTTGCTCTGAACTTTCTGTTATCGGTGGCGACAGTTGAGGCCGCTGAAGAAGCGGGCAGCCAGTTTTTTACCCCAACCGGCTATGCTGTTTCGGGTAAGTTCCTGGATTACTGGTACGCTCGCGGTGGTTTGGCGACTTTCGGTTATCCTATCACTGGGGCTTACTATGAAAAAGACCCGATTAGCGGTAATTCTTATCTTACCCAATGGTTTGAACGTAATCGCTTCGAGCTTCACCCCGAAAATGCTCATACCGCTTATGAAGTTTTGCTAGGGTTATTAGGTCGTCAGCTTACCAACAATCGTACTAATGAAGCTCCTTTTCAGGCGGTTGCGCCAAGTGCCAACACTGCTACTAGCACTTATTTTTCACCAACCGGGCATACCCTGTCGGGGAGTTTTAAACAATACTGGGAAACCAGCGGTGGGCTATCTCTGTATGGTTATCCGATTAGTGAGACCTTTATGGAGCAGAACCCCAGCGATGGCAAAACCTATCAGGTTCAATATTTTGAACGCAATCGCTTTGAGCTACATCCCGAAAATCAGCCTCCCTACAATGTCTTGCTCGGTCTTTTGGGTGAGCAAATCAAACAGGCCAAGTTATCGCCGATAATTGATGACCGCACTTCGGCCCTGGGTCTACTCAATTCCTACTATAATGCGATTAACCTGAAAGATTATTTGCGGGCTTACAACTACTGGGCCGGGCCACAGGCCGGTCAAAATAGCAACCCCGGCAACTATCCAGATTTTGTCAAAGGCTTCAATCAAACGGTATCGGCAAATTTGTCCACCGGCCC
>JBBRSG010000249.1:0-2960 GCA_038245615.1 Chloroflexia bacterium
CTGCTTGAAATAGTTCTCGATAAAGTCTCCGGCCTTGCGCTCGTTCTCAGTTCCCGCCGCCCGAATCCCGATGGTAATTGCCAGACTCTTGACATGCTCATAAGCTTTCTCGCCCGAAAGCACCAGCGCCCCAGTTGCCGTACTTGCCGCAGCGGTACTACTTGGCCCGGCTTTAGTTGGGGTCGCCGCCGTCGTCGTAACCGCAGCCGCAGTGGTCGGGATAGGAACTTGAGTTGGGGCTATTGCTGTAGTTGGGGCAGGAGCTTGAGTACTAGCAATCGCGGTTGTAGCTGGTACATTTGCGGCGGTGGCAGGAAGGGCCGTCGGGACTATTGTAGTGACCACTGGCGAAGCCGTCGGGATAGCGGTACTATCGCCGCACCCCGCTATTAGCAGGCTACCAAGTAGCCCAACCAACAAAAATATACCGAATTTTAGCTGTTTTAATCTATCAGCACGCTTGAACATCCTATTCCTGCTTTTCTTTAATTGCTTGATTGACCGAGGGCTTTTACTATTCAAGAGTCTCATCTTGTTAGGTAACATCTTTCAAAGTTATCAAATTGCATTGTAGCAGCAGGGGCCAAAATACGGCAATTTTAGTCGCCTTTGAGCCTGGATTGAATAAAGCTTGCAATTTCGTCCTCATACCCGAAAAAATAATGGCGCATATTTTTGATGATATGATAGTCAAAATCTGGGAGAAGGGCTTTATTTACGTTGCGGTCATTTTCGCCGACGATTAAGATTGCTTTGTCTTTGAGCTGATAAAGAGTTTTATAGTCGTCCACAAAAATCGTATTTTGGGCTGACCGCGCCAACGAAATCGCGGTACGCCGATAATAATCGCGCACAGTGAGCCAGTATTTGCGATAGAAGAAATATGAGCCAGGAATAGACAATACCTTCATTGATTGATCGAGGTAGGTTACAATTTTGGAACGCCGGGAAGCCCCCAACAAGGCTTTGGTATAAGGGTCGCTCATTTCATATAAGAGCCGACCTTCGCTTTGGAGAGGATAAGAGATTAAAAACAACCGCTCGACCATCGCTGGGTGCGCCAATGCGAACTCCTTAGCCAGAATCGAACCCATCGAATGACCTACTAAAATGGCCTGCTCGGTGATTTTGGTTTCCAGGAATTTGACAAAGAATTCTTTGTCATAAGGGGCATTGGGCTTTTTTTCCGACCCAAAGCCAATCAGGTCAAAGCTCTCCGAACCGGGAAAATGCTTTTGCAAATAGATAAAATTGTTTTTAGAGCCGGTAATGCCGTGCAGAAAATAGATTTTACTCATCGCCTTCAACCTGTTCAAAATACCGGTTGTAAAGATTATAAACCAACGGCCCACCTTTGAAGGTGAGCCGTATAGTTATTTTTGGTTCGTATCTTTGCTAAGAGCAGCTAACTTGTAGCTGACTTAGAACGAGGGAAGCTTAGTAGCGTCCGCCGCCGCCGCCGTAGCCACCGCCACCGCGTCGCTCGCCGCCACCACCGTAGCCGCCACCACCGCGCCGGTCGCCACCGCCACCGTAGCCGCCGCCACCGCCGCGCTGCGGGCGGGCTTCCTGCGGGCGAGCTTCGTTGACCGTAATATTGCGGCCTTCAAAGTCTTTGCCGTTGAAAAGGGTAATAGCCTGCTGCGCTTCCGCGTCAGTGCTCATTTCCACAAAGCCGAAGCCTTTGGCGCGGCCCGTTTCGCGGTCAGTTATGATTCGTACCGAGTCTACCAAACCAGCCTGGCTAAATAGATTTTCGAGGCTCTCCTCAGTGGTGCTATAAGACAGACCACCCACGTATAGTTTCTTGCCCAATTTAGGACTTCCTTTCACTTCTCTTCCCGATATTTCCAATCCTATTCTAATTTAGTAAACTTTATCCTTTAGATTAATCTAGCGGGTTGATTTACTAAACTAAAAGTGGGGTGGGCGGAAAGAACTAAAAACCGATAACAAACAAATCAAATGCAAATCACGAACCTGAAAGTGAAAGCAGAAACTTGGAAGAGGGGGTCTGAAGCAGCAAATCCAAAGTCAGATTTCGTCAGGGAGAACTCTACAGCTTGCTGTGCAAACATCAAACAGGTTTTTTTCCTTGCGGCTAAATTATACCACCACTCTCAGTATATCGCAATGGTAGATTCACCTATTATTAATATTGGGCTTATTGTGAACCAACTCGCTGACCGCTTGTTGAGTGGAACACAATCCTGTATAATAGAAATCGTGGGCTATCGCTGGTATAGCGAAAAGTTCTGAACCAGACTCGTCCGGGCTGGAAGCGTGGGGGTTAAGTCAACCAGATTTTGAAAGACGTACTCCCTGCCCCGGAGATAGATTAGATATATTTAGATGGACATTAAGTCCAGGTAGCCAGAGGTCGTCCAGGTGGACGTGACCGGTGGCCCTGGCAAAGCACGAGGTAGAGGAGTAGTCGAAACTTTGGCTTTCGACACCGACATTGAGGCACTGGTACGGCCCGAAATATTGGGATTAAAGAGTCATCTGCCGGGGGACATAGGGCAGGTTGCTATTCGCCGACTGGGAAGTGGGGCGGATAAGCTGCTGAGGCTGGATGCCAACGAAAACCCCTATGGCTGTTCGGTACGGGTACAAGAAGTCTTGGCCAGCTTTGATCAGTATCAAGCTTATCCTGACCCACGACAAGCCAACCTGCTAACTCGCCTGGAGTTTTATACCGGCGTGAAACGGGAACGGATTTTACTGGCTAACGGAGTAAGCGAACTGACCGACCTGCTGATGCGCGTTTTTGTCAGGCCGGGTGATGAAATTATTATCTGCCCGCCGACAGCTCACCATTACCGCTTGTTCGCTAACCTGGCCGGAGCGAATATTGTCGAGGTGGCCCGCCATCCCCAGACTTTTGAATTGCAGACTGACTCAATATTAGAAGCGGTGAACGAGCGCACCAAGCTGATTTTAATCAGTTCACCTAATAA
>JBBRSG010000250.1:0-2899 GCA_038245615.1 Chloroflexia bacterium
CCCGTTGGATGGGGCGCTGGATAGGCCGCGCCCGCGTCTGTTATTTATCTTGCGGATGTTGGGTCAGTGGGAAACCGCTTTGCTCGAACCGTTCACCGCCGAATTGCAAGCGGCCCTCGATAAATACGCCGAACTGACCGTGCTAGGCGAAGGCCGGAAACGCCGTCTGGAAGTGCTGGGTGGCCCACCCTATCTGGAAGAGGTGCTGGACGGCATCACCTACCGCATACCGCCGTTGGGTTTCTTCCAGTCCAATTCGGTCATGGCCCTCGAATTAATCTTTCAGGCGATCCAAGCTTTTGAAGTCGCCGGATTAAAGCTGAAAGGGGTGCGGCTGCTGGATATTTATTGCGGGGTGGGAACTTTCGCGCTGCAAATGGCCCAACGGGGGGCGCAAGTCCTGGGGATTGAGGAATACGAAGGGGCGGTACAGTCCGCCACCGAAAACGCCCGACGCAACGGCCTTGAGCAACGTTGTAGTTTTGTGGCAGCCAAAGCCGAAGACTATATCTTGCAGCTTGAGGAACGTGGCGAACACTTTGATGGGGTCTTGCTCGACCCGCCCCGGCGCGGCTGTGACCCGGCCCTCCTGCAAAGCCTTCTGACAACCCGCCCGGCGGTGCTGGTCTATGTATCGTGCGACCCTAGCACCCTGGCCCGCGACCTCAAAATTTTAGCCGAAGGTTATACTCTGGTACAAACGCGGGTGGTAGATCTCTTTCCCCAAACCTATCACATGGAAAGTGTCTCTTTAATGGTCAAGAAGCCCGGCTAAAAGATATATCCGGGCCTCCCTATGCTCAGGCGAAATTTTAATTAAGTAGAAAACGGTCAATTGTGGCGGCGTAATCCGCTTCGTGGGTGAAGCGCAGCAAATGGCCCGTCCCTTCTAGCACTTCCTCGCGGGCCATTGGGATGCCTTCCCTGAGTTCACGGGCCGACTCTGGCCCAATCAATTGATCGTCCTGGGGAGTTATTATCAGAGTAGGAACCTTTATCCGGTCTAAACCAGGCCGCAAATCCGCGTTCAGCACCATCGTACCTCTTTTTATGAAGGTTCGGGCATCAGTATGTTTCAAGAAAAGCTGACGTAGTTCTGCGTCCGTCCCTGGCGGGTCGAAATGAGAGCCGAGACTTTTTACATGAAATTTTACCGTCAATGGATAACCCAATTGACCGATTATTTGCCCAGCCACCACCCGCAACCGGGTATAGAGCGTTACATCGGCTTTGGCAAACCCGCCCGACATTACCAGGGCTTTCAACCCGTCAGGTTGCCGTTGGGCCAGCACTAAGGCTACCGAAGCCCCAAAAGAGTCGCCTACCAACACGTAATCGCCGATACCTTTGGTCCATGATGCTACTATATCGGCGTATTCCTCCATGCTGCCTGCGTTGGGCAGTTGCCCGGTAATCACTAGCCTATCTTTCCAGCCCGGAAAAGCGTCGGTATCCCAGGGAGCGCCCGAAAAACAGGGAATTAGCACCAGTGGTAATTTATTTAGTTCTGTCATTGTATAACCTTTTACCCTTTTCCTTATCTTTAGTCGTTATGAATTCAGCCGCCGTTTTATCCAGCTTATCTGACAAAACCGGCAAGGGGCGGTATACTTGTTTTGCCCATCCCCTAATGAATGATACTCGATAAACTAAGGCCGGTCTGCTACATATGTCTTGTAGCGCTAATACCTTTATGCGATGTAGAAGTAACATTTGTTACACCCAACCATGAGTTGGTTGTCTAAGCGGGGTTACAAGCGGCAGGTTCAATTCCTGACAATTCCTGACAACTTTCGAGAGAGTATGAGTAATGCCAGAAACAAACAAAACTTTTGCCGATACCTTAAATGAAGTTTTCAAATTAAGCCCTTTTGCGATGTTCCCCGCTAAACTGCTTGAGCAACTGCAAAGCGACTCTATCCGACTGGATATTCCGGCGGGCGGCACTACTTATACCGAAGAAGCCTCCCCCCGCTGTGGGCTGGTAGTAAGTGGTTTATTTCGGGTATATATGTCTTCCCCGGACGGTAGGTAGGTAACAGTCCGTTATGCCCGTCGCGGTGATATACTCGGCCTGGCGGCCATTGCCGGTGGCCCGGCTCCGGTAGGAGTGCAAGCTGTAATAAACTCGACTTTACTGATGCTAAATCTGCATACCCTAAAAAAGAGCGGGAAAACCGAACCGGAAGTGGGTTGGCTAATTGCCGAAGAAATCACCCACCGCCTATATGAGGTATTAGAAATCCTGGCTGGGAATACTTTCGGTAATTTGCGCCAACGGCTGGCCCGCCATTTGCTCGACATTGCCGCCTCGAACCCCCAGCCGGGCAGCATTTTGGTAGCCCATATCACCCAACAGGAATTGGCTGATGCGGTTGGCTCGGTTAGACCGGTAGTTGCCCGCCTTATCAAAGAATTAAAAACCGAAGGTCTTATAGAAATGGGCAGCAGTTCCGGTGATGGAATAACCCTAATCCGCCCAGTCGAGTTGTTAAACGAAACCTGGTCGCGCTGACCATCCTGAACTAAAAGACCTCACCCAATCTGAGCAGAGGTCAGTTAATTTCAAATAAAGTCATAAAAAATGGGCAACCACTTCGGTTGCCCATTGGATTCTATCGCAAGTTAAGCTATTTTGTTACCGGGAAGTAGACGAAGACGGTTGAGGCCGCTTCGCTAGCGGTCTGGTGGGTAGCTGCCCCTACCGCATACAGCTTATCCAGCTTTGCGGCGAAATCCTGAGCGGCTTTGGCTTTTTCGGCTTTAGTCGCATCCGAAGGCAGGGGCTGGGCTATCGCCAGCTTAATCGCGGCCTGGGTATCCAGGTAGACATAACCGCCATTATCAGTCGGAAGTTGAGCCTTGACCTTGTTAAAATTAGCCGCATTTGGGCCAGCCA
>JBBRSG010000251.1:0-2816 GCA_038245615.1 Chloroflexia bacterium
CCCTGCCGTATAGCTATCGTAGACCACCGCTTTGCAGACACCTTGCTCGATCAGATTGACGCGCTGGCGGGTTACGCCTTCGGCATCGACTGGTCTGAGCAAACCGCGCGGGTCATGTCCATCATCATAAATCGTAACGAGCGGGTTCATTAGCGGGCGCTCTAGCTGCATAAAGCTGCGGCCTTCCTGCAAAGCGAGTGCGCCCAGGCCCAGGTACGACATATAGAGCAGCATTTCGCCAACGGCGTATTCTTCCAGGATAACCTCGTACTCGCCCGGCTCTAACGGCTGGGGATTCCGGCTGCGTAGCGCTTTGTCAATCGCCTCGTCCGCCACTTCTTCGGCATTGATGGCGGCAATGGTCGGGCTAAGTCTATCGGCGTAGCCACTGCTATCGTCGCCCATAATCACCGTAATAATATCGCTGCTTGCGCCCCGGTAATACGAGGTAATACCCAACGAATTGACCACCGCCACCTCATTACCCTGAGTGCGGAACGCGCCACTGGCAATCAGGTTATTCGCAACAGCCTTGCGGCAAATCACGCCCACGCCGTTCGCCCGTACCGTCGGGTCGGTGGTGTAGGTAGCTTCATCGGGTTCAGGGACAGCCATTTCGCCCTGGTTTGGGCCGGGCAACGACTTAAAATCCGGGTCGTCCACCTGTAAGCGAGCCAATCGTTCCGCCCGTGCCACTAGCTCTTTCAAGGCTTCCGGCGCAAGGCTATTGCCGTTAGCAATTCCAACCTTCTGTCCAAAAACCGAACGCACCTTAATCGCGGTATTGCTTTCAGTCACGTTCTGATGAATATAATTATTGGCAAAGCGGGTCAGGCTGGTTTCGCCGCCCTGAAAACTAATCTCGGTCTGGTCGGCTTTCGCATAGCTCAACATATCCTGGAGCAGCCCCAGCACCTTTTCTTTTCCCATTATCTCCGGCATTCCAAGCTCCTTTTAGTTCAAAGTTCAAAGTTCAAAGTTCAAAGTTGAAAAATCCATTGGCGGAGCAATGTCGTACAAATCACAGCTCCAACTTTACTTTATTAAAAAGGCATTCAGCCTGAAACTTGAAACCTGGAACTTGAAACTTGCATTTTAACCTTCTGCTCCAAAAGTTTTGATGTTGCGGAAGCGGGCGGGGGCAGCGCCGTGTCCGACGTGCATACCCTGCATCGGTTCGCCCTTGCCACAATTGGGAACGCCCCAGATAACCCAGCCATCGCGACTGCCGATAGTTTCGCAACTGCCCCAGAATTGCGGGGTCATGCCACTATAGGCGGCGTTGCGATAGACCTGACCGCGCTTGCCGTTTTTAATTTCCCAGGCGATTTCGACCCCAAACTGGAAATTCAGGCGCTTATCGTCAATGCTCCAGCTTTTGTTGGTCTCCATGTAAATGCCGTCGTCGGTACTGGCGATAATATCTTCCAGGCTGCCGCCGTCGCCCGGCTCAAGGCTGATATTGGTCATCCGAATCATGGGAATGCGATTCCAACCATCGGCGCGAGAAGTGCCGTTAGATTGCTGGCCCAGCGTCGCGGCGGTTTCGCGGTCAGTAATGTAGTTTACGAACAGGCCATTTTCGATAATCGGGGTGCGGCTGGCGGGAACGCCCTCATCATCATAGCCGAACGTGCCAAGACCGCGTGGACTGGTCGCATCGGCGTTAATGTTGACGATTTCCGACCCGTAGCGGAAGTTGCCCAGCTTTTCAGTGGTCAAAAAGCTCGTTCCGGCAAAACTGGCTTCCATGCCGTACACCCGGTCAAGCTCAATCGGATGTCCGCAGCTTTCGTGTACCTGAAGGGCTACCTGGCTGCTATCGAGAATGAGCGTAGTATTGGCCTTGACCGGGCAGACCGGGGCAGTGAGCAACTGAACCGCTTGCTCGGCGATTCTTCCGGCATTGCCGACCAAATCGAGGCGCGGCACGACTTCATAGCCACCCGTTTCCCAAAATCCGCCAACCGAATTGGGGTAGCTCCGGCGCTGAAAGCCACCTTCACTGACAGCATAAGCCTCGATGCCCGCGCCACATTCGCTCAACTCCTGCTCGATGTAGCTGCCTTCGCTGGAAGCAAAGATTTTGCTGGTGTTGAGGGTGGTAATAAACCCGGTGGCAAGCTTGATGCCTTCGACCCGGCGCATTTCTTCGTCGGCCTTGAGCAATAAGGCAATTTGCTCTTCCAACGGCACGCTAAAAACGTCTATCTCTACCGGGGTAACATATTTATCCTGAATCGAGAGCGCCGCCCCCAATTCAACCGGGCGGCGCTTGACCGAAGCCGAAGCCTGCGCTACCACTACCGCCTCCGCCGTCACCCGTTCGACTTCGGCTCGGCTGACCACGCTGCTGCTGCTAAAGCCCCACGCGCCGTTGTAAATCACCCGCACCCCAAAGCCCTGGCTTTCGTTGCTGGATAGCGACTCGACTTTGCCATTTTTGACCGAGACATTCTGGTTCTTATCGGTCACAAAGCGGATGTCGGCGTAACTCGCGCCACGCTGCCGGGCCGTATCCAATGCTACATTGGCTAAATCCCGCATTGTCCGCGCCTCACTTTCTAGCTGTTTGGGCCGCAAAATAAAACTGGCAGCCCATTGGGTTTCCTGAAGAATAAATCTGGCTGATAATAGCACAATTACAAAGCCCGGTAAATTTACTTTACCGGGCTGGGTGTGCGTCAGTTTTTTGCATCGAGCTAAAGAGAACCCGACCATGAATGGTCGGGCTAAGAACGGGAAGCTCATTTATTTTTAGCCCGACCATAAATGGCTGACTCTTACCCACAATGCAGATTTGGGTTCAAATACCC
>JBBRSG010000252.1:0-2784 GCA_038245615.1 Chloroflexia bacterium
GCTTCCAGGTCGTGAATTTCGTAGATTAGCTTCACCTTGAGCCAGGGTCGCGCCCATTTCAGTAGCCAGTAGGCGCAAATCACATCGCGCACATAGATGGCCCGCACCCCCCGCCCGGTCAAGCGCCGCCAGAACAAGAAAAGACCGACCTCGAAGCTAAAAACCGTCCGCTCGATATAGCTCCAGGGAATTGGCTTGAGCGGGCCAAAATTGCTGAAAAAATTAAAAGGCCAGCGTAAGAGGTGTTTAGCTCCGATTTCGCTAAAACGGCTGGCCCGACCAGGTAGTTTGGGTATCAGTACCAACGTATCCGGCCCACTTTTTCGCAATTCCCGGCAGGTCGAAAAGGTCTGAATGGCATTAGCCGATTTGAGATTCAGGCTGCTGGGATAGGCCACATAGCATAGCCGTTTTTTCGGTCTGAGCAGGATCTGATAGAAATCCAGCAAGCGGGTGGCGATGACGGCACTGCTAAAGTCGGTGGCCCAAGCTGGCCCGCGCTGACCCATTTGCCCGCGTTTTTCGCTATCGGACAAAATTGTACTCAGCCCTTCCGCCAACGCTATCGGGTCGGACGGCTTGACGCTCAGACCGACTCCATCCCGGACAGCGGGCAAGGCAATCCCGGTAGTTGCAGTGATAACCGAGGGCGTACCGACTGCCGCCGCTTCGATAACCACTTTATTCAGGGCTTCCACAATCGAGGGGACAACCAACACATCCGACCCGGCCTGATAGTCCGCCGATTGCGAGAATTCTACTTTGCCGGTGAAAATGATATTCTCGCTTACCCCTAATTCGAGGGCCAGCTTTTCGAGATACTTGCGATAATCGCCAAAACGGGGAGTCTGGCGGCTCGGCCCGCAGACCAGGATATTTATATCCGGCCATTGTTGCTTCAAGAGCGGAACAGCTTTTACCAGAAAATCCAGCCCCTTGAACGGGTGCAACCGACTGAGAGCCAGCACGATCGGGCCGGGCAGCAACTCATAGCGGTGGCGAAGCATTTGCTGGCAGCGCTGCTTATTGGCGGCAAGGTCTATAGCGGGGTTGGGGTAAATCTGGTCGCTGATATTTCGATAGATAGGCCGGACGCGAGCCGGGTCTGCTCCCAGCCCAATGGCAAGTTCGGCGGTCTGCTCGGAGTTGGCCCGTACCCCCACGCCACGGCGGAAGGCCATTCGCAACAAGCGACGCGGCAACCAATAGCGGGCATAGCCATAATCGTAGCGCGGCAGGCTCATTACGTCCGCACCCTGCAAATTCAGCACAAAGGGTAGTTGTACCCGTGCCAGTCGCCCGGCAATCGCCCAGGCTGCTCCCAATGGATAGGCCGCCTCGACGTGGGCCAAGTCGAAATCGTTTTTATGAGTGCGGAGAAATCGCGTCAGTCCCCAGACCAATTCGACAAAGAAAGCGTATTTGAATAACCGACGGACGATTTTGCGGCTAAAGCGGCGCACCAAGCCACCCCCAAAGCTAAGGGGGTAAAGCGGCACAACCCCGGCCTCGCCCTCGAACAGGGCCGCCCCCGCTTCGCCGCCCGCGCTATAGTCGTCCAGGCTCAAAACCGCGAAACTATGCCCAGCCTTACGGAACTCGCGGCCCAGTTCGCTATGCACTTCGCTGGCAATTATCTGCGGGCCATAAGCCATAATTGCATATAATATACGCATGGTCGGTATTATAACACACCTGCTATAATGGGCTGGAGACGGGATAATTTTGAGTTTTGAGTTTTGAGTTCCCTAATCGTAAATCCCCTTAATATCCTGTTTATCCTGTACATCCATGTTAAATGGATTTAGTAAGGAGGGAAAAATGAGCCAGAGAACGCAACGTTGGGCTACTTTTGATTGTTATGGAACGCTGGTGGATTGGGAAGGCGGCATGCGACAGGCGGTTGCGACTATCGCGCCAGACCGAGCCGCCGAGGTGATGGCGCTCTATTACGAGATTGAGCCGGAGGTCGAACACGAGGTTTTCCGACCTTATCGGGAGGTATTGGCGGAAACCTTGCGCCGTACTGCGGCTAAAATCGGGCTGGAACTTAGCCCCGGTAGCGAACATGTCTTGAGTAACACTTTACCGGACTGGCCTATTTTTGAAGATGTCGGCCCGGCTTTGAAAGCCCTTCATGAACAGGGCTGGAAGCTGGCGATTCTTTCTAACGTAGACCGGGACTTGATTGCCAAAACTTTGCAAAAATTCCCTGAACCGATAGATTTGATTGTAACCGCCGAAGACGTGAAATCGTACAAACCAGCTTTAGGCCATTTCCAGCGTTTTCGAGAGCTTACCGGCGTGACCGAGGCCGATTGGGTACACGTGGCCCGCAGCTTCTTTCACGACATCCGAACTGCCAGTCAGCTTGGCCTGCGGAGCGTTTGGATAAATCGCGGCAACGACCCGACACCTGAGCCTCTGGCAACCGTCATTTTACCCAATTTGCAAGCACTTCCAGCTACCCTTGCTCAATTATAATCAGGGTTTTCGCTTGAAGTCGGGTGGAAGCCCGGAATATTTATATCTTTGAAAAAATTACGACGTAATTTTTTCAAAGATATAAAAAACATGTTTTGGTGGTATATCAAAAGTTTCGCCATTCAAGAAAAATTGACTGAACGCAAGTCCTAATAATATTGAGAGATTTCGGAAAAAGCTTTACTTTAGGCCGCTCCGCAGAAAGCTATTGATAAACTGGCGCTGGAAAATCAGGAAGAAAATAAGCAAGGGCAGGACGACGATGAGGGTGGCGGCGGCGATTTGTCCGTATTGAGCGCC
>JBBRSG010000253.1:0-2583 GCA_038245615.1 Chloroflexia bacterium
GGCGGATGGTTTTGTCTTCGCTGCCGGAGGCCAATACCTGACCATCGGGCGACCATGCCACCGCGTTGACTTTCCCGGTATGCTCGGTCAGGAGACTCAAGGGCTGTCCGGCGGCATCCCACAGCCGAATAGTGCGGTCATCCGAGGCCGAGGCAAAGCGGCTACCATCGGGCGACCAGGCCAGACTGTTGATTGTGCCGGTATGCTCGCTGCGGGTTGCCAGACGCTGCCCGGCGGTGTTCCAGACCTTGACCAGTTGCAGGGAAGAGCCAGTCGCCACAAACTGTCCATCGGGCGACCATGCCAGCCCGTAAAGCTTGCCCAGGTTACTACTCTCGAAGCGGCTCAAAGAATTGCCCAGACCATCACGCAGCATCAGGGTGCCATCTTCGTAGCCGCAAGCCAGGGTTTGACCGTCGGGCGACCATGCCAGCATCAGCAAATTTGCCGGGCCTTCCACTTCGGTTAATGTTCTACCCTGCGCATCCCACAGTCGCAATTGGGTCGCGTCGCCGGTTGCCAGCTTCCCGCCTTTGGGCGACCAGGCCACTGGCCCGCCCGCGCCCGCCGCCCCTGACCAGCCCGACCCATAGCCCGGTACATTCCAATTCTGCACTTTGTCGCCAAAGCTGGCGGTCAGTTGCTTGCCATCCGGCGACCAAGCTAAACCCTGGACTTTACCACTCGGCCCATTCAGGCTTTTGAGGAAAACCGGCTTTAGCGGCCCGGCTACCGTCGCCGCAAGTGGCACTTTAGAAGCAGGCCGGATTTCGCCATTGCCGATATTTTGGGCCAAGAATATAGCGATAGCGATTATCAACAGCAAGGTTAGCGAAGCGGCAATAGTAAGGCCGCCTGAACTTAGTCTGGGCCTGGCCTGATTTTTGGGCGGGGCAAGGCGGGCCGGGTTTAGCTCATCGGATATTCGGGCGCTAGTTGGCAATTCGCCGGGCAAGCGGCTTTCGGTCTGCCAGCGATGGAGAACCTGCGGCCAAGGGTCAAAATCGTCGGGAATGGCTTGACGGGCTTGCTCATCTAGGAGGCGACCAATCCGCGAAGTGGGAATTTTCCGGCTCATTGTTTACCACCCTCTGAATTCAAATTCGGTCTAGGCGGAGTGGGAATTACTTCGCTCGTGCCGGGTTCAGCCTCGCTGGGCCGCTTAGGGGCGGGCCGTCCCACTCGAAATCCGCTCAAAAGCCCTCGCAATTTCTGGCGGGCATCGTGCAACCGCCGTTTGACCGTACCGGGTGGGCAATCCAGTTCGGCGGCGGTTTCGGCTTCGCTCAATTCCAGATAATAGCGCAAAACTATCACCGCTCGTTGACCCGGCGAAAGCTTTTCGAGGGTTTGCCAGAGGGCGGCACGGGTTTCGGCCTGTTCCAGCAATTCCGCCGGGTCAGCTTCTCGGTCAGCCAGCCAATCCGCCAAAATCGGGTGTTCGGCCTCGCTTGTAACTGGTTCGCCTAAATCGTCTAACGAGATATTCCGACTTTGGCGCATCGCCAGTTTGGTGGCATCATTGACCACGATTCGCAAAAACCAGGGGCCAAACTCGCGGCGCGGGTCGAACTGATAAATTTTTTCGTAGCAGCGAATAAAGGCGGTTTGAACCACATCTTCGGCGGCGGCCCGGTCACGGGTGACAAGATAAGCCGCCCTGGTTGCCGGTAAATAATAACTGCCGACCAGAGTTTCCAATCCGCCTATATCGCCCAGTTTTAGTCGTGCGATAGCTTCGGCTTCGTCGTTCATTCTGCCTTAGCCCTCTCCGAAACATTGTCTTCTACTTATATTATCCTTGAGAGTGTCAAAAGGTTCGGGTGCAAAGCAAAAAGAGGTGAAGGATTTAGCGAATTGATATAATTACAATGGGGAGAACATCATGATATTCTGGAATTACGGGTATGACCCTGCTGCATCAGGGTTTCGCGGGCCTTCGTGAGTAGGCGGTGTTCAAAGTAAGCTTTAAGCAAATTGCTTAATCCTAAACATACAAATAAAGTTGTTAGAGGCCGACGCATGATGTCGTCATTGAGCGTACCATCCAGGGGTAAAAGACTCACTAGATATAACATTGTAAATGGCACGAGTAAATATTTATAATACTGAAAGCGATTTTGCAACAGTACATATAGCACGAGAAAATGCGATAAGGCTAATCCGGTTAGACTTATTGGCAAACGAAAAGCCGTGTCCAACCAGAGAGTTACAGAATATGTGGCTACGGCTAAAACTGCTATAAGCCAAGTATACAAACTTTTTTTGCGAGGTTCCGGGTTGGGAAATACTCCTAAAAGAGGTTTGAAAGTACGGTCATAATAGTTTGAGGTAAACCATAGCCCAAATATAGTGGTAGATATAAAGATGCTGCAAAGTATTAGATATGGAAGTATACCAAGCCAAGAAAACATGCCCCAAAAGGTTAGTATATTGAAACCAAATATAAACACAAGAGGCAGTGCTTTTAGCCCTAGCAAAGAGCTATAATTTTCCAGGACATAGCGCAGACGCTGTTGGTCTTCGGTTTCGGATAGAGCAAATTGGGCTTGCATAACAGCCTACCTTCAAGCGGCGGACTAA
>JBBRSG010000254.1:0-2570 GCA_038245615.1 Chloroflexia bacterium
CCGCTCTCCATTGACGGCCTCACCCGAAGCATTCCAGGTAAAACCCTGAGTAAAGTAGCCGATGAACGGCCCGCCCTGTTTGGAATAAGCGAAAGTCGCCCGCCGTTTGGGAGCAAGCGCCAGCTTGCCATCACTCATGGTCATGCCCTGGGGTAGTCCGTTATAGCTGAATAGGTCGCCATTGACCGCGGCAATCGCATTATTGGCCTTTGCAATATTCGAGGTTCGCGCCACCCCCGCCAAGCGGTCATCCGGCAAGGCCACCCGCAACCCAAATTCCGGCGCGGTCAGGTCGAATAGTAAAATATTGAGAACCACCGGCCCTGGTTGGGTGCGCTGCACATGAATCATGCCCGATTTGAGATAGCGCACAACATCGGTTTTGCGGAAAGCAAAACGCTGGCTGAAGGGGTTCTTGGAACTGGATAGCTCGACCACCGGAGTAGGAGTAGGCTGCAACGTGGGCAAGGGCTGGGGGGTGACGGTTGGGCGCGGGGTAGTGGTGGGCGGTAGACTGGTACTGGTAGGTTGAGGAGTTTCAGTCGGCAATATTGTAGGCGGATAGGTCGCCACCGCGGTCGAAACTTCCGGGGTCGGGGATAACTGGGCCTGCTTTTGGGTGGTGGTGGCAGTTTGGGTACTAGACCCAACCGCTCCACAGCCCATCATCAAGGTCAGCATCAAGCAAAAACTACAGCCGAGCGAAAGGCGGGCCAGTTTAGATTTGTTACTCATATTTGCTATCGAAGTCCAGGTGAAATCAAAACATTACTACCAGCAGCTATAACATTTATAACCCTGACCGGGCGGCGTTGACCAGCTTGAGCTATTGTAAGGGATAGTACGAAAATACACAAGTTGCCCTTAGATTAGACCAAGATTAAAATTGAGCCTAAAAAAGTTTGACATTTGGGAGCGCTTGTGCTAATATCCTGAATGGATGAGAGAGCTATGAGAGCAGGTAACCTTGGTCCCCAACTCCTAATCGCAGGCTTAAAAAATTAAATTGTGCGGCTTTTGCTCCTAAAGTAGTTGAGTTAAAAGCAGCTCGATTTTGATTGCGTGCTTTTAGAGCCAGGCGATATTTAGATTGGGGTCAGCTCAGTTACACCCGCCAATATACCTACTATCGGCGCTCCTTTCAAATTAATTCAAATCAACATAACAGCAGTTTATTTGTACCAAATGCAGACGTGACAAGGCCATCGGTGGTAAAAGTCAGGTCGGCATGTTCCAGCAGTAAAATGCGAAGAAAGGGAGGATCTATTCCGTGAAAGCTACTGGCAAGGTAAAGTGGTTTAACGACGCGAAAGGCTACGGCTTTATTGAACGCCCTGGCGCGGAGGATGTTTTTGTACATTTTTCGGCCATCCAAATGGAAGGCTTCAAAACGTTGTCGGAAGGGCAGGAGGTCGAGTTCGATATTGAAAGTACCGACAAAGGCCCCCAAGCAGTCAATGTGATGTACGCTAGTGCCGCGCAATTGGCCTAAACTACCCCAACCAAAACCGATTTATTCCAGCACCGCGGTGGTCTTTCCAGCTTCGTTTTAGCCGCAACCCCACGTAATCGGAACTAATTCAGGAAACTAAAAAGAACCTTCCCTGCTATGAGGAAGGTTCTTTTTTAGGTTTACGACTTTTGCTCTGCTAAAATTCCCTTATGTAATAATGCTTTAGATGTGGATATTTTGCCATAAACCAAAAAGAATATAAACACCAGGCTAAGACTGAAGGCCAGTCCGAAATAGGTTGCGGACAAACCAGCTTGGTCAGCGACCAGGCCCAAAATCGGCTGACTAATCGCCGCCACAATAGTGAACATCAGCGATTGCAACGAGAGAACGGTTGCTCGGATGTCGTCGGATACATCCTCCTGAATCCGGCTCAACATTATCGGGCGTATAACGGTGCTAAAGAAACCTATCACCATGACCAACAGCAGGGCCGGTAATATTTGAAACGCCGCCAGCCCCAGCAAACTGAAAATGATTATCAGGGGAGTTGTGAAAAGGAGGCGACCTTATTGCGGAAAAAGCTTCTTTGCTCTTTTCGGCGGGTTCATCGCGCATGCTTTTCTCTGGTATCTAAACTTTACTTGGGTTGGGCCAGACTCTGGGCGATTTCGCTAATATTATTGAAGCGCTGGACATTAGGCGGATAGGGTAGCCCCTGATTACGAGGCCAATTTCGCAGATACAATTGCCCTATGCCTTTTTTCGCCAGATAATAGCTAATTGCGCCGTCGTCGTCTACATGTTCATTGATATTCAGGCGACGCAGCATCATCAGCTTATACTGACGGGTCGGCAGATTGGTATGATTGGCGTATACCGCCGAAAAAAACTGCTCCATATTATGTTTTTTGAGCCAGGCCACCACAATTTCTTTTGCCAGAAAACTTCTGCCGGTGATAATAACCGGGGTGCGATATTGACTGACCGCCAAAATTCCCTCTTGTGCGCCGGGCATCGCTTTGCGCCCAAAGTATTTGGGAGTTTCAAAAAAAGAAGTCCGCAGACGACGCATTTGTTTCTGCCACTGATTGCTAATCAGGCTATCCAGCTCAAG
>JBBRSG010000255.1:0-2420 GCA_038245615.1 Chloroflexia bacterium
AATATCTTCGGGAACGGAAATTTTCATAGGATTATACCTGTTTATACCAATACCCCTGGCGATTTGCTCACCGCCCGTTGGTAGGCCGCCAGTATGCTTGCGAAATGGGTTTGAGGATGAAACTTGCTCTCCAAATAGGCCCGTCCTGCCTGCCCCATGCGCTCGGCAAGTGGCGCGTCGGTCAAAAGTTGGTCTATCCGGGCCGCCATTGCCTTAAAATCGGCTGGCTCTACCACAAAGCCAGTTTCGCCATCGTTCAACCATTCTATTATACCACCGCGCCGGAAGGCTACCACCGGGCGGGCGTAGGCCATGGCCTCTGCCCCGACCAGCCCAAACGGTTCTGGGTAAATCGAGGGTACGACCAGTAAGGCGGCTTGCTGGTAATATTGGCCCAAATCTTCTTTCAAGACCCAGCCCTTAAATTCCAGCCGCTCGGCTATGCCAAGTTGGGCAGCCAAACGCTTGATGCGCGGCAGAACGTAGCCATCGCCGACAATAACAAAGCGGCAAGGGGTACGTACCTGGGCGGCGGCTTGAATCAATAATTCCAGCCCTTTGGCCTCGGTAAGCTGCCCGACATACAAGACCGTCGGCGGCGCGGCGATGGGATAGGCCATTTCGCGCTGACTCAGGGCCGGAAGTTCGGTCACGGTGGCGGTAACAGTAATGCGCTCTGCCAGAAAGCCCGAATCTACCAGAGTTTGTCTCATAAATTCAGAGTCCACCAGTAGTTCGGTGAAGAAATTGGCTTCGTGGCGTAGCTCAAAGCAATTTAGCAACTGTTTGATAATACGCACCGGGCGACGGCTGCCACAATTTTTCAGGTAAGGGTTGACCAGACAGGCCCACCCCGGTTGCAGGTGGCACTCATCCCAGGTGGTTTTGTAAAGACGCTGCCCGCTAGGGCAGGTTAGAGCGTGGTTGTGGATAAAGTAGACCGAAGGAAAATGCTCGGTCAGGGTTCGTACCAGAAGCGGATTATTGACCTGATGAAAATGCACCAAATCCACCCGCTCGGCCTGGGCCATTTCAAGCACCTGGGCGACGGCGGCTTTATCTTTATCCAGTTGTGAATTTTTGCCACAGACTTTTTCCAGATGAACCAGTTTCCGGCCCGGCGCGGTGGGTGGGTTGGGCAGGGCCGTCGAGAACAGCACAATGTTCTGGTGGCCTTGCGCTTCGAGCATAGTGCAGAGGTTAGGGATAGATTGCTCGGTGCCGCCGCCGCCGCCACGTCCGTAAGTCTGGTTCAAATGCAAAATTTTCAACGCGGCGCGTCCCTTTTTTCAGCCACGATTAAAATTTCGCTGCCCAGCCCGGCCTGTTCCGCCAGCCGCCCAATCGGACGGAAATACTGATGTAGTGCTTCGCCTAGCCGATTCACTTTTCCCCACTGCCGATTAATCAGGTCGGGGTCAACTAACTGACCTTCGGATGGAGCAAAGCCGAGCATTTCATTCAGGCGGTTATCGGGCGCAGCGTCTGGATCGGCTTCATACAGGTTGTAAGTGGTTGGAAAGCTTTGTTTAGTTTTTTGGTTGGGCCTGAACCAACCAGCGATATGCCGCAAACCGGGCGCTAATTTCAGTCGCAAGTTCAGACTATAGAGGCTGGCCTGAAAAAGCGTCTGGTCGTCGGCGCGGTGGGTGCTGACGTGCCGCGCATGAAAATGATGTCGGAACAGCAGCCGAATGAGGGTACGCCGATTGAAGTACCACCAGTGGGTCGGCGGGTCAATCCACCACCAATGCTGCCCGTTGAGGCGATAATTCAGGCTTTCCAGATTAGGAACGGCGACCAGTAGCAAGCCGCCCGGTTTTAAAATGCGCCAGGCTTCATCCAGAGTTGCCCCGGCATCGGGAATATGTTCGAGTACGTGACGAATTGTGACGACATCAAAGCTCTGGGCGGGGAAGCGGGCCGCTTCTAATGAGCCATTAAACACTTCCAGGCCGGAATCTTTCCGGGCGTAGCGACTGGCTACCGGCGAAGGCTCAACCCCCTCTACCTGCCAGCCGCGCTCTCGCGCTACTTCCAGGAAAAAGCCATAGGAGCAGCCTACATCCAGCAATTTGCCGGGCGCAGCTTTAGCACCGCGCAATTTCGCCAATAAATCTAATTCTTCGGCGCTTTTCTTTATTTTGCGCGGGCGCTCTTGCTGAAAAACTTCCAGTGGGTAGCGATTTTCGTAGAGTTTGCTGATAGGATTCTCGTTAGTTGGGTTTGGGGCAGCCTCAATTTTTGGCCCGTAGTAGCCAGTGCAGACGAGGTGGCACTTTTGACATTCCATTAGCGGATAGTCATTTTTCTCATAGAGTCTTTGGAAAAGCACGCCATCGCAAACCGGGCAGCCGTGCGAAGTAGCTGTCCAGCTTTCGGGGTGGGCGGTGGGGTCTTGCTCGGAGGTGGGAATGAAG
>JBBRSG010000256.1:0-2338 GCA_038245615.1 Chloroflexia bacterium
CGCCGCCGGAGGCTATAACACCATTCGCATTTTTGTGCAGTCCCAACTCCGCAACGATGTTCTGGCAAACAACTGGTCGAAGCTGGATAAAGTGGCGGAAATTGCCCAGCGTTACGGGCTACGTCTGCTGATTACCCTCGGCGATTACTACGAGCTGGATTTAAATAAGCTGATTGATGTGGATATTTCGATAGCCCGTCACTTTGCCGGGTCGAATACCATAATGGGCTATGACCTGCGGAACGAGCCGCAAATCTCGGAACTGGTCGGGGCGATATACCCGCCCGGTCAGCAACCGCCGCTCCAATCGGAAGATATTATCAAGATTTATGGCGAGCGAGTCAGCCAGTCCGAAAGCGAAGGTCGCCGCAACCAGATACCGGCCCACCTCAATTCGCGGCAGGCCTATATTTACACCAACGTAATGCGCTACTGGGAGGAATTTTCGCTCGACATCGGCTATTGGGTCAATCGCAATGGTCGGATGACCGCGATGGATTTCTTTAACAGCCCTGATACCGGTAAGTGGCAGCCGTTTATTGATGCTCTGAATGGCACCGTCCAGAAATATATTGATGTACGCCAGAATGCGATTCATCTGGCTGACCCCGGACGACTGGTAACGGTGGGCTGGAATCGCCCGGCGTTGGCCCGGATGCCCGCTAACCGCTCGTTAGGTTTTGTCTCGTTCCATCATTTTCCGGGCGATAGCGCGGGTGGGCTGGCGGCGACCCTGGCGATGCTGGATAGCCTCAAGAATTTTTACAGTGGCAAGCCGGTAATAATGGAAGAGTTTGGCTATAGCAATTCCGATGGCAAAAACTCTATTCCCAACCAGCGCACCGCCTCGTATGAGGCTTCCATTTGGCTCTTTTTGTACGGGCGTGGCTATGCCGGGGGCTTCAAATGGATGCTCAATAACTTCACCATCGGGGCGAACCCTTATGAGAATAATTTTGGGTTGCTAGATAACAATACTCAGCCCAAACCGGCTTTTTATGCCGCCCGCTCGATTCTGCAACAAGCTGCCGCCAATCGCACCCCCAGCGGTGATTTTGACCGGCTGGAGAGCTATGACGGGGTGACAATTTTCTATACCTGGGGGTCAAATAACGCTTTTTTTGGCAACAACAAGGATTTTAAGGATGACCGGGTGCAGATTAATCAAGCTGAAGCTAGTCCCTGGGCGATTTGGTGGCCCAACAATGGACAGGGGCAGGTGTATATCAGCCTGACCGGGCCGGGGCAGGTGGTGGTCAATCTGCGGGCGATTTTTCCGACCTGGAAAGCCGGAATGCGTCCGGTGCTGGCCCTGGAAGATGGTTCGCCCGCTGGGTTCGACCAGCGCGGGGATGCAATCGTGGCCTTTAACGCCCAACCGGGGGCGCTCTATACCCTGCGTGCGCCGGTGCAGCCCGCCGCCTTTAATCGGGCCTCGCCTCTGAATGCCGGGAATACGACTTATTTCAAAGAGACTGGTCACAATCTCTCGAACTTTTTCAAACGCTATTGGGAAAGCAAAGGCGGGCTGGCGATTTATGGTTTCCCGGTGTCGGAAGAATTTCAGGAAAATGGCTTTACCGTCCAGTATTTCGAGCGGGCGCGGTTCGAGTATCATCCCGAACATAGCGGTACGCCCAGCGAGGTACAGCTTGGTTTGCTCGGCAATCTGATTACGGCTGGTCGCCGCGACGGAGGCGAGCCACCTTTCCAGCCGATTGCACCCTTTAATAATTCCGCTAATGCGGTCTATTTCAAGGAAACCGGGCATGGTCTCAAAGGCGGGTTTAAGGCTTTCTGGGAAGCTAACGGAGGCCTGGCCCAATTTGGCTATTCTATTTCAGAAGAATTTTTCGAGGTCAACCCGGCGGACGGCAAAACCTATACCGTCCAGTACTTCGAGCGCAACCGCTTCGAGTTTCACCCCGAATTTACCGGCACACGGGCCGAATTCCAGCTAGGTCTGTTGGGCTTGCAGGTGGTGAAAGCGCGAGGCTGGCTGCAATGACGGGGGACAGGCGTCAGGGGTCAGGGGAAATCCAGGACTAGAGAATTTTGAGTAAATAATCCGAGCCTCTCTGGATACGGGTAGACGTTCGAGCGCACTGGGGCTGAAGCCGCCGGGCTACAACACGAAGCCCCATAAATGGGACTGATATACTTGTAACCGTTAAGGATAGACGGATTATTTAGTAAAAGTTCATAATCGCGCTGATACCCGTGTCACCATGGTTTTTCAGACCCTATCTCAGTAGGGGCGCTGCTGGCGGCGCCCGGCGCGCCCCGATTGGGGCGCGGCACGCAGCGCCCCTACCAAATCATTCACCTATTGAGATAG
>JBBRSG010000257.1:0-2228 GCA_038245615.1 Chloroflexia bacterium
AAATTCTATAACCCAATTTGCTTTTTTGTATTGCATAGCCTAGAATACGCCAAGTCTGCGTCCGAAAGGACTGCTTTTAGTGTTCCTAATGCTCACGGGAGGGTATCTCCCAATCAGCTCAATTGATAGTAAACTAGCTTCAGACCCTTCGAGGCTGAAATAACCCATTTATGTCTATTTCTAACCAAAATAATGACCGCCCCGACCAGCTGCCCTTGACCTCGGATAGTTCGGCCTATCGAAATAATATAAAACAAAATGAGCCAGACCACGCTACTCTAATCAACCGCATCGCCCACCTTGAAGATGAGCTATATACTTTACAGGAAACTCGTTTGGCGCGGTTGGCACGGGCGCTCCTTCTACTCAGGTCGCCACGTCCAAAAGTAATCGCCGAAGTGCTACTAAGACCTTTGGTCTATAAGTTCCAAAAGGGTATAAGGGCGGTATTGGATAGCCCACTCGCGGACGCTAACATTTCGGGTGAATTAGAAGTAAACGGCTGGGCAGTTTCGTCCGGTAGTTCAATTAGCCAAATCGCGGTGTTTTTGGACAATACCCGGTTAGGTGAAGCTCAATACGCACAACCGCGCCTGGATGTGCTGGCGGTCAATCCCTGGTTGCCGTTACGGTGCGGCTTTACGGCCCGCTTTCGGTTTGAGCCGGATACTTCGGGGCATGGTTTCAAAGAGCTAATAGTCCGAATTAGCGATGACAAGGGCCAGAAAAAAGAATTCCGGCGCAGGATTCGGTTTGTCCCACTCGAAACCTTGCCGGACTCATCTAACCACGAGGCATCGGACGAGCGGGTCTATCAAGTCTGGATTGCCGACCACGAACCCGGCTTGACTGAGTTGGTCGAACAATCCGCTCGCTCCCAGCAATTGGCCTACCGTCCCCTGATTAGCGTAATTACCCCGGTTTATAATTCTGACCCTTCGGCATTAGTGGCGATGCTCAATTCGGTGCAGAACCAGAGTTATGACCATTGGGAATTGTGCCTGGCGGACGGCTCGACTGACCCAGCTATTCCGCCAATTCTGGAGGAAGCTCTTCGCAACGAGCCGCGAATTCGGTTGATGCGGCTGGAGCGCAATCTGGGGATTGCGGGCAATTCTAATGCGGCGCTAGGGCTGGTGGCGGGCGAGTTTTGCGCTCTGCTCGACCATGATGACCTGTTAGCGCCCAACGCCTTATATGAGGTGGCGCTGGCCCTGAACACTCAGCCTGAGACTGATTTGCTTTATTCCGACCACGATTTATTGAGCGAAGATGGCAAGCGGCGCTTTCAGCCGCTTTTCAAGCCCGGTTGGTCGCCCGAAATTATGCTTTCGGCGAACTATTTGACCCATCTGACGGTCATTCGGACGGAACTTATCCAGGAGGTAGGAGGGTTTGCGCTCGGTCTGGACGGCGCACAGGATTGGGATTTGTTCTGGCGAGTGCTGGAAAAGCCCCGCCAAATCCAGCATATCGCCAAAATACTCTATCACTGGCGCGATTCCTCGCGTTCCACCGCAACCGATGTGACCCGCAAACCGCAAACCCGCGCCCGCCAATTGAAGGTGATTGAGCATCATTTGCAACGCAAGCTAGGTCGGGAAGCTTTGGCTTATATAGATAGCAATGGTTTTATTCGGGTTAAGTGGGCAGTGGGCGGTGCGCCTAAAGTCTCGATTATCATTCCCACCAAAGACCATCTTGAACTCTTGCAGCCTTGTGTGCAGTCCATTCTGGAAAAAACGGTCTACCAGAATTACGAAATTCTCATAGTGGATACCGGCAGCACCGTCCCGGAAGTAGCGAAATATTATGCCAGTCTGCAAAATAATTCGCAGGTTCGGCGGCTGGAATATCCTCAGCCTTTTAATTTTTCGGCAGTCAACAACTGGGCAGCCCATCAATCTTGCGGTGAGATGTTATTGTTTTTGAACAATGATACCGAAGTGATTTCGCCGGACTGGTTGGAGGAAATGGTACGCTGGGGGCAACTTCCTGAAATCGGCATGGTCGGGGCTAAGTTGCTGCACCGCGATGGTCGGCTGCAACACGCCGGGGTGATAGTCGGCATGGGTGGGTTTGCGGGCCACATTTTTGCCGGGCTGGAAGAAGGGGTTATTACACCCTACGGTTATAGTGAATGGTATCGGAACTATTCGGCGGTCACGGCGGCCTGTGCTTTAATCCGGCGAGAGGTCTTTGAGCAGGTCGGCGGTTTTTCGGAAAGC